>JBATEB010000274.1:0-18752 GCA_049663805.1 Burkholderiales bacterium
CCGCGGTGGCGGCGAGGGCGCCGCCGAACGCGACCAGTTTTGGCAACGCGATCAGCGCGCCGCCGATTGGAACCGTGGTGAAGGTGTACGCGGTATCGATCGTGCGCGTGTCGGACCTCCAGAGAAACAGCGCGAGATTCTCGAGCACGATGGCCACGCCCAGCGTGACCAGCAGGATGTTCTCGTCCCGCCCGTGGCTCGCCTTGCCGATGACGAAGCGGTAGAGCAGGTAACCCGCGGCGAACATCGCCGCGATCATCACGGGAAGAGCGAGGTAGGGATCGATGCCCGCCCCGCGGTGCAGGAAATACACCCCGTAGAGCGCCATCATCAGCGCCGCGCCGTGGGCGAAGTTGATGATGTGCAGCACGCCGTAGATCAGCGTGAGACCGAGCGCGATCAGCGCATACACCGCCCCGGTCGTCAGGCCGTTCAGGACCGACGCGAAGAGGATCCAGGGATCCAGCATGGCGTTCGCCGCAGGCGCCTCTCGGGCCGCCCGGCGCAAGCCGGCGAGCCGCCCGCTCAGGCCTTCCAGGGGAAGACGGGCTCGGTCTCGGCGAAGGTGTTGGGCAGCACGACGCGGATGTCGCCCTTCAGCACCTGCATCATGAGCGGCTGCGCGCCGGTATTCTGCCCGTCGACGAACTGCGTGGGACCGTAGGGCATGAAGTGCCCCTTCCAGGTCGAGGTCGCAAGCGCCGCGATGACGTCCTCGCGCTTCGCCGACCTGGCGCGCTCGATCGCATCGGCCAGCAGGTACACCGACTGATAGTTGAGGAACACCTCGTAGGTGAAGAACTGGTCCTTGATCGCGTCGACTTTCTTCTTCAGCGCCCAGGCGCGCTTGTCCTTGGGATTGAACCAGTGATTGACGTCGATCACGCCGTTCGCCGCGTCGGAGAACTCCTTGACGAACTTGTACGAGGATGCCGCGCCGCCGAGCACCGAGTAGATCGCCTTCGGCACCACGCCCTGCTGCTTCAGGGTGCGCACCAGCAGGGCGTACTCGTTGTAGTAGTTCGCCGGAATGACGATGTCGGGGTTGGCGGCTTTGATGCGCAGCACGATGTTGTTGAAGTCGCGGGTCGGGTTCGCGTGCTTGATGACCTCCTTGACCTCGAAGCCGAGCCCGGGCAGCTGCGCCGCGAGCAGGTTGGCGGTCCCCGTGCCGAACAGCGACTCCTCGTGGACGATCATGACGCTCTTGGCCGGCTTCTGCGATAGCACGTTGAGCAGGTGCAGGTAATTGACCGCCGTATCGGCGGTGACCTTGTACCCTGGACCGAAGCGGAAGGTGTTTTTCAGGCCGCGCTGCACGATCTGGTCGGCGACGCCGACGTCGACCACGTGCGGGATGCCGTACTTCGCAGCCGACTGTGTGGTCGCGAGGCAGATCGCCGAGGCGTAGGCGCCGACGATCGCCGAGACGCCCATTTCGTTCATTTTCTCGACTTCCGCCGCGCCGACCTCGGGCTTGGACTGGGCATCCCCCAGCACCGCGTCGATCTTCGCGCCGCCGAGCGATTTGATGCCTCCGGCGGCATTAATCTCGGCGACCGCGAGCTGCGCGCCGAGCCGCGACAGGTTGCCCGAGTAAGCGAGAAAGCCGGTCACCGGATGAAGGATGCCGATCCTGACCGGAACCGCCTGGGCCCGGGCGCCGAGGGGCAGCGCCGCGCTCGCCGCGAGCGCGCTCGTGTTGATCAGGAACTGCCTGCGGGTCCTGCGGTTTGTGTATTTCATGGGGAGGCTCCTTGCGAGGGATATGCCGTATCGGTGCTGCGCGCGCCCGTTTGCGCTCGGTCCGGGTTGCCGGCGCGCGCTCCGGAGCGTCGCTCTCCGGGCACTTCGCAAGGGGCGTTACGACAAATCATGCCGTCGCCGGGCGCGGCAAGTCAAGCGCGGAGGCTGGATCAAGGGGGATATCAAAGGACACCACGGGAGGCTCTCCCGATCTCCGGAGAGCAACTGCGGTTGCATGATTGACGTGCAGGGCCTGGCGGAAGGTGTGAGATTCGAACTCACGAGAAGCTTGCGCCTCTGCCGGTTTTCAAGACCGGTGCCTTCAACCGCTCGGCCAACCTTCCCTGTAGGGCCACCTTCGCCGGATCGAGCCCAAGCTCGGCGATCCGAGCGGAAATGTCGATCTCGAGAACCCAGTAAGTGCCTGTCAGGGCTTGAATTGTACCATCATGCCCCCACCTACCTCCCCTCGGGCGTCGCGTCATTGAAACTTCGCCGCCCTTGGCCTACTCTAACGCCTGTCACAGTCGCCTTACGACGGAGGATTGAGAATATGCAGCTGCAACCGATTCGCACGAACGAAAACGCCCGCGCGACCTACGGCGCGACCATCAGCGCCGAGTCGCAAAAGGTTCTGCGGAATACCTATCTGCTCCTCGCCCTGACGATGGTTCCCACGATCGTGGGCGCCTTCATCGGCATGTCGACCGCAGGCATATTGATCCAGCACCCCATCCTTTCCACGGTAATCATGCTCGCGGCCGTGATCGGCCTGCAGTTCGCCATCGTCGCCAATCGCAACAGCGCGCTCGGCATCGTCTTCCTGTTGCTGATGACCGGTCTGCTCGGCTGGTTCCTGGGGCCGCTGCTCAGCTACGCGCTCGCCCTGAAGAACGGCGCCCAGCTGGTGGGCTACGCCGCCGGCGGCACGGGCGTGGTGTTCCTGGTCATGGGCGCGATCGCGATCGCGACCAAGCGCGACTTCAGCTTCATGGGGAAATTCCTGTTCGTCGGAATGATCGCCCTGCTGATCGCGATGTTCGCGAACATGTTCCTGCAGATCCCGGCGCTCGCGCTCACCATTTCGACCCTGGTGATCGTGGTGTTCTCGCTGTTCCTCCTTCACGACCTCTCCAGGATCGTGACCGGGGGCGAGACCAACTACATCGTCGCGACGACCGGGGTGTACCTGAGCCTGTTCAATATCTTCGTGAGCCTGCTCCGGATTCTGATGATGCTGACCGGACAGCGAGAATAGAAGCGGAGAGCGGTTCAAGAAAGGGCGCTTCGGCGCCCTTTTTGTTTGCGCTCACCGCTCGAAGAGCGCGATCGCTTCCATATGGGAAGTGTGGGGGAACATGTTGACCACGCCGGCCGCGATGAGCCGATAGCCCTGCGCGCGCACCAGCATGGCGCTGTCGCGCGCCAGCGTTGCCGGATCGCAGGAAACGTATACAACCCGGCCCGGAGGACGCACGGCGAGCGATTTCAGCAGCTCGATCGCGCCCTCGCGCGGAGGATCGAGCAGCACCTTGTCGCACGGGGGCAGGGCCGCGCACGCTCCCGCATCGAACAGGTTCGCCGAGAGGAAATGGGAGCGTTCCGCAAGCCCGTTCGCAATCGCGTTCGCCTGCGCGCGCGCGACCAACACTGAATTTCCTTCGACCCCGAGAACCTCGGCCCCGCAGCGCGCGATCGGCAGCGTGAAATTTCCCAGTCCGCAGAAGTAATCGCCGATTTTTTCTCCGGGGCGCGGATCGAGCAGGGCCATCGCCCGCCGCACGAGCACCCGGTTGGTCGCGTGATTGACCTGGGTGAAATCGGTCGGCCCGAACGCGATTCGCAGATCGTAATCCGGCAGCGCGTAGCAGAGGTCCGGGCCTTGAAGCGGCCAGAACGGCCGCGCCGAGTCCGGCCCCGCGGGCTGCGCCCATAACTGCACACCGTGCCGCTCCGCGAACTCCCTGAGCCGTTCCCCGTCGCCCGCGGAAGGCGGCTCCAGCAGGCGCAGGACGAGGACGACCCGCTCCTCGCCCACCGCGACCTCGATCTGCGGAATCCGGCCCTGGATCTCCAGCGAACCGACCAGTTCGCGCAGCGGCCGGATGAGGCCGGATACGCGAGGCGGAAGGACCTCGCAGCTCGTCATCTCCGTCACGTAGCGGGATTTGCGCTCCCGGAAGCCCACCAGCGACGCATTCTTTTTCGGCACCCAGCGCACCGACATCCGCGCCCGGTGCCGGTAGCCCCAGGACAATCCGTAGATGGGGCGCAGCATCGTCTCGGGGCGCACCCGGCCGACGTGCCACAGGGCGTCCTCCAGCACCCGTTGCTTCGCCGCGACCTGGGCGCGCTCCTCCACGTGCTGCATCGAGCAACCGCCGCAGGTGCCGAAGAAAGCGCAGCGGGGCGAGGTCCGCACCGCCCCCGCCCTCTCGATCCGCACGATCTGGGCGAGCTCCCAGGCGGGTTTCTTCCGGTACGCGGCGTACTCCACCCGCTCGCCGGGGACCGCCCCGTCGATGAACACGGCTTTCCCGTCGACGTGCGCGACGCCGCGTCCCTCCCGGTCAAGCGATTCGACCTGCGCGGCCGGCACCTCGCCCCCCGGTCAGTTCCACCGGGCCAGGAACTCGCGCCAGTGGCTGTCATGGGATCGGCCCAGCGTGTCGCGAACGAGGGCCGATTCGCGATCGTACCGGGCCTGATCGAGGACCCCGCGAAGCAATTGAAACCTGAGGAACATGAGGTAGGTATTGAGCGCGTCGGTTTCGCAGTAGCGCCGGATTTCGTCGATCTTCCCCCCGAGGTAGGCTTCCCACACCTTCGATCCGTCCAGACCGAGCTTTCCGGGCAGCCCCGCGAGGCGCGACAGCTGGTCGAGCGGCACATTGTTGCGCGGCTGGTACATCGCCAGAAGGTCCATCAGGTCGATGTGTCTCCGGTGATACCGGCTCACGTAGTTGTTTCCGCGGAAGTCGCGATCTTCGTCTCCCCACTCCCAGTAGCGCGCGGCGGCGACCCCGTGTATCAGGGCGCGGTAGTTGAGGACCGGCAGATCGAATCCTCCGCCGTTCCAGGAAACGAGCTGCGGCGTGTATTTGTCGATGCCGTCGAAGAAACGCCGGATCAGCTCCGCCTCGCCGTCGGCGGCGGAGCCGAGCGACCAGCAGCGGAAACCGTCCCCCTCGCGCAGCGCGCAGGCGATCGCCACGACCCGCTGCAGGTGCAGCGGCAGGAACTCATTCCCGGTTTTCGTGCGTCGCTCCCGGAAGGCGAACTCGGCGACCTCGGCGTCTCCAAAATCCGGATCGATGTCGTGAAGGAGGCGCAGCCCGGCGATGTCCGGCACCGTTTCGATATCGAATGCGAGCAGCGGCGTCATTTCAGGAGGTGTCGCGATTCAGTCGGTAGGAGGGACACGCGAAAGTCGCGTTTTCCGCGCCGCGTCCTGCCTGCCGCAGGTCTCAGTCGGGAAAAACGCCGGTCGAAAGGTAACGGTCGCCGCGGTCGCACACGATCGTGACGATGGTCGCGTTCTCGACCTGGCGCGAGATCCTGAGCGCGACCGCAACGGCGCCGCCGGAAGAAATTCCCGCGAAGATGCCTTCCTCCCTCGCCAGCAGGCGCGCCGTCTCCTCGGCCTCCGCCTGGCTGACGTACTCGAGCCGGTCGACGCGGGCACGGTCGTAGATCTTCGGCAGATAGGCTTCGGGCCACTTGCGGATACCGGGAATCTGCGATCCTTCCTCCGGCTGGCAGCCGATGATCCGGATCTTCGGGTTCTTCTCCTTGAAGAAACGCGAGCAGCCCATGATGGTGCCCGTCGTACCCATGCTGCTGACGAAGTGGGTGATCGTGCCCTTGGTGTCGCGCCAGATTTCCGGCCCGGTGCCCTCGTAGTGGGACAGGGAATTGTCGGGGTTGGCGAACTGATCGAGGATGCGCCCCTTGCCCTCGGCCTGCATTCCCTCCGCGAGGTCGCGCGCGGCCTCCATGCCTCCGGCCTTGGGCGTGAGCACGATCTCGGCGCCGAACGCGCGCATCGTCTGGCGGCGCTCCGCCGACAGGTGTTCGGGCATGACCAGGATCATCCGATAGCCCCGGATGGCCGCCGCCATCGCGAGCGCGATGCCGGTATTGCCGCTGGTGGCTTCGATCAGGGCGTCGCCGGGCTTGATGGTTCCGCGCTTCTCGGCACCGGCGATCATGGACATCGCCGGACGGTCCTTGACGGAACCCGCCGGATTGTTGCCCTCCAGTTTGGCGAGGAGGATGTTCGACGTCCGCCCCGGGAGACGCTTGAGCCTTACCAAAGGCGTATCGCCGACCGTGTCCTCGATCGTCCTGTAGGTCAACGCGGGATTGCGCTCCACTTTTCTATGAACCGTACAAAATGAGGGGACACATCCCCTCATGCTCCCCTAAGTCAGGTCCGTTCCAGGCAATTTTGAAACGGACTCTATGATATCCCATGCGCCGGGTCGGTTCACCGCCGCAGCCCGGCCCGAATCGCCGTCAAGCATCGGGCGCCTGCGCTTCCTCAAGCAGGTGCCGGCAATAGCGGCCAACCCCTTCTTCGACCGACCGAAACGGCGCGGCATAGCCCGCACCGCGCAGCGCGCCGACATCGGCCTGGGTGAAGTTCTGGTACTTTCCCTGGAGCGCTTCCGGGAAAGGCGCGTATTCGATCAGACCCTGCCCGCGCGCCTCCTCCAGGCTCAAGCGCTGCTCGCCCGCCGCCTCGCGGCACGCGTTGATGACGGCGACGGCGACGTCGTTGAAGCTCTGCGCCCGTCCGGTGCCGACGTTGAAGATGCCCGAGAGCGCGGGATGGTCCAGGAAGTGCAGGTTGACCTCGACCACGTCCTCGACCGAGACGAAGTCGCGGCGCTGCTCCCCGTCGGCGTAGCCGCCCGATCCCACGAACGGACGGACGCGACGCTGCTCGGAGTACTGGTTGAAAAAATGCCACGCGACCGAGGCCATGCGGCCCTTGTGCCATTCATTGGGACCGTATACGTTGAAATAGCGGAACCCGGCGACCTGCGAGCCCGCCTCGGCGAGCCTGCGGCGCACCGCCTGGTCGAACAGGAATTTCGAGTAGCCGTAGACGTTGAGCGGCGCCTCGAATGGGCGCTCCTCGCGAAAGGTCGTGCCGGCCCCATAGACCGCCGCCGACGACGCGTAGATGAAGGGCACTTCTTCCTCGAGGCAGAAGTCCAGCAGCGTCATGGAGTAGCGGTGGTTGTTGTCCATCATGAAACGCCCGTCCGGCTCCATGGTGTCCGAACACGCCCCCTGGTGGAACACGGCGTCGATCGAGCCGGAAAGATCCCCCGCCGCCAGGCGCGCGCGGAAGTCGTCCTTGTCCAGGAAATCCGCGATCTCGCAATGCACCAGATTGCGGAATTTGTCCCCGTGCTTCAGGTCGTCGACGGCGAGAATCCGGTTCTCGCCGCGGGCGTTCAGCCCGCGCACCAGGTTCGAACCTATGAATCCGGCGGCGCCGGTGACAACGTAGTACATGAGCGTCGTGCCTTCGCTATTGAGCGAGCGCTTCGAGGAGTTCCCGCGGCTGGACGACGGCCGCTCCCAGCTTTCCGACGACGATTCCCGCGGCCAGGTTGGCCAGCGCCACCGCGTCCTCCAGGGGCATCCCTGCCCCCAGCATCGTGCCGAGCGTGGCGATGACCGTGTCCCCGGCCCCGCTCACGTCGAACACCTCGCGCGCCCGGGCCGGCTCGTGCCGGACGCGCCCCTGTTCGTAGAGCGTCATGCCCTCCTCGCTGCGGGTGACGAGCAGCGCCTTCAGGGCGAGTTGTTCGCGCAGGCCCTGGGCCCTTGCGGTCAGGTCCTCTTCG
Organism: Burkholderiales bacterium; assembly: GCA_049663805.1. GTDB lineage: Bacteria > Pseudomonadota > Gammaproteobacteria > Burkholderiales > SG8-39 > VBDM01. The sequence continues at coordinate 7,611 of JBATEB010000274.1, forward strand.
CTTTTCCACCGTCCCACGACTTCGCGCAGCTCCGCGCGGTTGGGGGTCACGATCGTCGCGCCGCGGTAGCGGGAATAATCGTCGCCCTTGGGATCCACCAGCACGACCTTGCCCTGCGCGCAGGCAAGCTCGATCATGCGCTCGATATGGGTGAGCCCGCCCTTGCCGTAGTCCGAAAGAATAACCACGTTCCGGTCGGCGAGCATGCGTCCGTAATCGGCGAGCTTGTCGAGCAGCACCTCGTGGCTCGGGGGAGTCTCGAAATCGATGCGCAGCAGCTGCTGCTGGCGTCCGATCACGCGCAGCTTCACCGTCGTCGCGATCGAGCCGTCACGGTGCAGGTTCGCGTGGATGCCGTCGTCCTCGACGAGTTGCCGCAGCGTTCCCCCCGGCTCGTCGTCGCCGACCACCGAGAGCAGCGCGACGTCCGCGCCCAGCGAAACGGCATTGCGGGCCACGTTGGCCGCCCCGCCCGGCCGCTCCTCGGTGCGCTCGACCTTCACCACCGGCACCGGCGCCTCGGGAGAAATACGGCTCACCTCGCCGAACCAGTAGCGGTCGAGCATCACGTCGCCCACCACCAGGATGCGCGCCTTGTTCAGCTCCGATAGTGCGAGTTTTTCCGCCTTCAATTGCCCGCCTTCACCGCCGGACGCCCGATCGGATAGTACTCCAGGCCGCAGCGCCTCAGCTCGGCCGGATCGTAGAGATTGCGTCCGTCGAAAACGGCCGGTGTCTTGAGCCGCGCCCGTATCGCCTCGAAATCGGGGCTGCGGAACTCCTGCCACTCGGTGACGACGGCGAGCGCATCCGCCCCGTCGAGCGCGGCCAGAGGGGAATCCGCGTAGCGAATCCCGGCGAGATCCGAGAATTCGCTCTTCGCAGCGGGCATCGCGACCGGGTCGTACGCGGTCACCGTGGCCCCGTTTGCGACCAGGTCCCCGATCAGGACGCGACTCGAGGCCTCCCGCAGGTCGTCGGTATTCTGCTTGAACGCCAGACCCCAGACCGCGATGCGCCTTCCCGAGAGCTTCCCGCCGAACCGGGCGAGGATCTTTCTTGCGAGCACGCGCTTCTGTTCGTCATTGACCTGCTCCACGGCCTCGAGAATCGGCAGGGATCCGCCGGCTTCCGCGGCCGTGCGGATCAGGGCCTTCACGTCCTTCGGAAAACAGGACCCGCCGTAGCCGGCGCCCGCGTACAGGAAGTGATAGCCGATCCGCGGGTCCGATCCGATCCCCTTGCGCACCTCCTCGATATCGGCGCCGAGGCGTTCGGCGAGGTTGGCGAGCTCATTCATGAACGAGATGCGCGTCGCGAGCATCGCGTTGGCCGCATATTTGGTCAGTTCCGCCGAGCGGACATCCATGAGGAAAAACCGCTCGTGATTGCGCTGGAACGGCGCGTAAAGGGTGCGCATGATATGTATCGCCTCCGGGTCCTCGGCGCCGACGACGACGCGGTCCGGACGCATGAAATCCTCGACCGCCGCGCCCTCCTTCAGGAATTCCGGGTTCGAAACGACCGCGAAGGGAAGCTCGACTCCGCGTTTGGCCAGCTCGCCTGAAATCGCGGCCCGCACCTTGTCCGCGGTGCCGACCGGAACCGTCGATTTGTCCACCACCACGCGGAACTCGGTCATGTGGCGCCCAATGCCGCGAGCCGCCTCGGTGACGTGTTGCAGGTCGGCCGAGCCGTCCTCGCCGGGGGGCGTGCCCACCGCGATGCATTGCACGGTCCCGAAGCGAACCGCCTGCTCGATGTCGGTGGTGAAGCGCAACCGTCCTGCGGCGCGGTTGCGCTTGACGACTTCGAGCAAACCCGGCTCGTGGATCGGGATCCCGCCGCTTTCCAGGGTCCGAATCTTGCTCTTGTCGAGGTCCAGGCACAGCACGTCGTTGCCGACGTCCGAAAAGCAGGCACCCGTAACGAGGCCGACGTAACCGGTACCGACGATGGTGATCTTCAATTTTGCTCTCCAGATTTACGGTGCTTGCTCGAATTCCTCGCTTCGTTTCGGCGGATAGGTTTCCCAGCCGCCGCATGCGGGGCAGTGCCAGTAGAACTGCCGCGCCTTGAAACCGCAATTCTCGCAACGGTAACGCGCCAGCCGTCGCGTATGGCTGTGTATGAGGTTCCGCACCAGTTCCAGATCGTGGCGTCTTTCCACCGGCGCGACCAGGAGCTGGGCCTCGAGCAGCTTGTCCAGCCCGAGCAGCGTCTGGTTGCGGCGCAACTCCTCCTTCACGAGCTTGTACGCCGCCTCCGGGCCTTCGGCATCGAGGGTCGATTGAAAAGCGACATCGAGCAGGTCGAGCGAAGGCTGGCTTGCGAGGTAACCGCGCAGCAGCGTCAGGCCCTCCTCGGTGCGACCGAGTGCCCGGTGGCTGTCCAGAAGCCGCTGCGCGACCAGCGCCAGATAGGCCGGGTTCTGCTGCTCGATCCGTTTCCAGGCCTCGATGGCGCCCGCGTGATCGCCGGCGCCCGAGGCGACATCGCCCAGGATGATGTTGGCCCGGACGCACTTGCGATGCGCGGCACGCGCGGCGTCCAGATGGCGCCTTGCGCCGTCCGGGCGCGAATGCATCGCTTCGACCAGGGCGAGCTCGCAATGGTAGTTCGCGATCTCCTTTTGGGCGGACTGACCGGATTCCTTCTCCAGCTCCGCGGCATTGCCGATCGCCTTGCTCCAGTCCTTCTCCTGCTGGTAGATTTCGAGCAGGTACCCGAGCGCCGCCGCCCGGTGGGGCGAATCCTTGAGCTTGACGAAGACCTCCTCGGCGCGGTCGAGCAGGCCGGCCTTGAGGTAGTCCTGCCCGAGCTCCACCATCGCGTGAAGCCTCTGCTCCTCCCCCAGATCCGGACGCTCGAGCAGATTGCGGTGCATCCGGATCGCCCGTTCGGTCTCGCCCTGCCTGCGGAACAGGCTCCCGAGGCCAAAATGCAGTTCCACGGTTTCCGGATCGACCTTGACCACCTCGATGAAGGCCTCTATCGCCTTGTCCGGCTGCTCGTTGAGCAGGAAATTCAGGCCCTTGAAATACGAGCGCGGAAGCTGCCGCGATTCCGACAGCAGCTGCTTGATGTCGATCCTCGCGGCAAGCCAGCCGAGCGCGAAGAAAAGGGCGAATCCGAACAGCCACCAGAGCTCGAAATCCATCCGGGGATCAGCCCGCGTCCGGGGGAGGCGGCGTCTGCGTGCCTGCCGAGCGCTGTTCCCGCTTGAGCTTCTGAACCTCGTGCCGCTGCCGCAGGAGCCGCGGGAGGCAGGCGAGCACCCCGAATGCCGCCCCCAGGGCAAAGAACAGGAGCAATGCGACGATCATCGGCACCTCCCAGGGTCTCCCCGGAAGGAAGCGCAGCGGAACCGGATCCGTGTTCATCAGCGCGAAACCCAGCACCGCGATGAACAGCAGCGCCCGCAACAGCCACGACAGTGAGTCCGAGATTTTCATGAGTGTCGGGGATTCCGAAAGCAAAACGGCGGCACCGCGTCGATGCCGCCGTCCACGTGCCGCCGGCCGAGTCTCCTATTTCTGATCGACCCTCTCGCGCAGTTCCTTGCCGGCCTTGAAGTGGGGAACGAACTTTTCCGGAACGTTGACCTTTTCGCCCGACTTCGGATTGCGGCCCACGCGAGCGGGTCGATGATTCAGTCCGAAACTTCCGAAACCGCGGATCTCGATGCGCTCGCCGCTGACCAGGCTCTGCGTCATCGCGTCCAGAATCATCTTGACCGTGAATTCTGCGTCCTTGGCGACGAGTTGGGAGTAGCGTGTGGCCAGCCTCGCGATCAGTTCGGACTTGGTCATACCGTCGCTACTGTTGAGTACCCTTGTTGTCCAGCTTCGCCTTGAGCAGCGCGCCCAGATTGGTGCTTCCGCTGCTGGCCGCACTCTCGCTCTGGAGCTTGGCCATCGCCTCGTTTTCGTCGGCAAGGTCTTTCTGCTTGACCGAGAGGTTGATCGTGCGGTTCTTCCGGTCGACGTTGATGATCATCGCGGAGACGCTGTCGCCCTCCTTGAGATGGCTGCGCGCGTCCTCGACCCGGTCGCGGGAAATCTCGGAAGCCCGAAGGTAACCCTCGACCTCGCCCGCCAATACGATCACGGCGCCCTTGGCGTCGACCGTCTTGACGGTGCCCTGGACGAGCTTGCCTTTTTCGTGCCCGGCGACGAAATTATTGAACGGATCGCCCTCCAGCTGCTTGATGCCCAGCGAGATCCGTTCCCTTTCGACGTCGATCGACAGCACCTGCGCTTCGGTCTCCTCGCCCTTCTTGAAATTGCGCACGGCCTCTTCGCCCGGAAGGCTCCAGGACAGGTCGGACAGGTGCACCAGTCCGTCTATTCCGCCCGACAGCCCGATGAAAATGCCGAAGTCGGTGATCGACTTGATCTGGCCGCGAACCCGGTCGCCTTTCTTGAAATTCATCGAGAACTCTTCCCAGGGATTGGGCATGCACTGCTTCATCCCGAGGGAGATCCTGCGCCGCTCCTCGTCGATCTCGAGGATCATGACCTCCACCTCGTCGCCGAGCGCGACCACCTTGGACGGGTGCACGTTCTTGTTGGTCCAGTCCATCTCGGACACGTGCACCAGTCCCTCGATGCCCTGCTCGACCTCGACGAAGGCGCCGTAATCGGTGAGATTGGTCACCTTCCCGAAAAGCCGCGTTCCGGTCGGGTAGCGGCGCGACAGACCCACCCACGGGTCTTCGCCGAGCTGCTTCAGGCCCAGCGACACGCGGTTCTTCTCGGTGTCGAATTTGAGGACCTTCGCGGTGACTTCATCGCCGACGGCGAGCACCTCCGAGGGATGCTTGACGCGCCGCCACGCGAGATCCGTGATATGCAAGAGACCGTCAATGCCGCCGAGATCGACGAACGCGCCGTAATCGGTGATGTTCTTCACGATCCCCTTGACCGTGGCGCCTTCCTGCAGGTTGGCGAGCAGCGCTTCGCGCTCCGCGCCCTGCGAAGCTTCCAGGACCGCGCGGCGGGACACGACCACGTTGTTTCTCTTGCGGTCGAGCTTGATGACCTTGAATTCCATCTCCTTGCCCTCGTAGGGCATGGTGTCCTTGACGGGGCGGATGTCGACCAGCGACCCGGGGAGGAAAGCCCGGATTCCGTTGGTCATGACGGTCAGCCCGCCCTTCACCTTGCCGGAGATGGTCCCCTTCACGAGGGCGCCGTTTTCAAGGGCCTTTTCCAGGTCCATCCAGGCCGCGAGGCGCTTGGCCTTGTCGCGCGAGAGGCGCGTCTCGCCGTAGCCGTCCTCGAGCGCCTCGATGGCGACGCTCGTGAAATCGCCTATCTTGACCTCGACTTCGCCCTTGTCGTCCTTGAATTCCTCGAGGGCGATGAACGATTCGGACTTCAAGCCGGCGTTGACGACGACGTAGTTCATGTCCACCCGGACGACTTCGGCGGTGATGACCTCGCCGGTGCGCATTTCCTTGCGCGTCAGGCTTTCCTCGAAAAGGGCGGCAAAACTTTCCTGCGGGGGCACTGCGGGGGTTGCATTCGACATGGATAGAAAAACCTGTTTCCAGCCCGTCCCTGAGGACGGGGTTCGTTGATAATCAACATAAAGCCAGGCCTCGCCCGGCTTTGCGTCACCTATTCGCCCCGACGGAACCACTCCACGATCTGGGCCGCCGCCTGCACGGCGCTCATCGCAGTAGTATCCAGCAACCGCGCTTCGGGACTTTGCTTGAGAGGCGCCACGCTGCGCGAGGCATCGCGCGCATCGCGTTCGTGCAAATCCTTCAAAAGGCCGGGAAGTGTAGCAGCGATTCCTTTCTCTTTCAACTGTTTATACCTCCGTTGCGCCCTTGCTTCGACGCTGGCGGTAAGGAACACCTTGAGCTTCGCGTCGGGGAACACGACCGATCCCATGTCGCGTCCCTCGGCCACCAGGCCGGGGGAGCGGCGGAACGCCCGCTGCCGTTCGAGCAAGGCCCGGCGCACCGCCGGCAGCGCCGCCACGAAGGAGGCGGCGGCGGACACCTGCTCGGTGCGGATGGCGTCGGCCACATTCCTGCCTTCGAAGACGACCTCATCGCCTTCGAAGCGCGGGCTGGGCAGCCCGACGGCGAACGCGGCCGCCGCCGCCTCGTCCGAAATCTCCCCGCCCTGGCCGATGACCTTCAGCGCCACCAGGCGGTACAGGGCGCCGCTGTCCAGATAATGGAATCCGAGTTCTCCCGCCACCCGCTCGGCCACGGTCCCCTTGCCGGAGGCCGAAGGACCGTCGATCGCGATCACCGGGACCTCGCTCACGCGGGAGCCTGTTTCGAAATGCCCGCCAGGACGTCGAAATACTCCGGGAACGTCTTGCCGACGCAGCCGGGGTCGTTGATGCGCACCCTGATCCCGCCCAGCGCCGCCAGCGAAAAGGACATGGCGATGCGATGGTCGTCGTAGGTGTCGATCGTCGCGGGCCGGAGCGCCGCCGGAGGAACCAGCCTGAGGAAGTCGGCGCCCTCCTCGACCTCGGCGCCGAGCTTGCGCAGCTCCGTCGCCATCGCGACGATGCGGTCGGTCTCCTTGACGCGCCAGCTGGCGATGTTCCTGAGCGTGCTCGGCCCGTCGGCAAACAGCGCCGCGACCGCGGCGGTCATGGCCGCATCGGGAATGTGATTGAAGTCGGCGTCGATGGCCTCGAGTTTCCCCCGGGCGCGCGCCTGCGGACCCGCCGAAGCTTCGATCCAGTCCTCGCCCATCGAGATCGCCGCGCCCATGCGCTCGAGCACTTCGGTAAAGCGCACATCTCCCTGGATGCTGCCCCGCCCCACCCCGACGACCCGAACCGGCCCCCCGCCCGAGAGCCCGCTGATCGCGCCGGCGGCGAGAAAATACGACGCCGAGGAGGCGTCCCCCTCGACACGGATATCGCCGGGGCTGGCATAGCCGGCGGCCGGAACGGTGAGCTTCTTCCATCCCTCGCGCGCGACCTCCACGCCGAAGCGGCGCATGAGATTGAGGGTGATCTCGACGTAAGGCCTGGAGATCAGCTCGCCTTCGACTTCGATGACGGTTCGCGCCCCCGTCATCGGCAAGGCCATCAGCAGCGCCGACAGGTATTGCGAGGAGACCTCGCCGCGCACGCGGGTCGCGCCCGGGCGGATCGCGCCGGGGCGGACGGCGAGCGGCGGAAACCCCTCGTTTCCCGGGTACGCGATGTCGGCCCCCAGGCGCCGCAGCGCATCGACCAGGTCGCCGATCGGCCGCTCGTGCATGCGGGGACTCCCCGACAGACGGTATTCGCCGCCGCTCAGCGCGAGCGCCGCGGCGAGCGGCCGGAACGCGGTCCCCGCGTTGCCCAGGTGGAGTTCGGCCGACTTGACCGGAAAGGAGCCGCCGACGCCGTGGACCACCGCCGTCCGGTCCGGCGTGCGCTCGATCCTCACCCCCAGCCGCCCCAGCGCCTCCAGCATGACCCGGGTATCGTCCGAGTCGAGCAAGTTATTCACCCGCGTGTCGCCGCGCGACAGCGAAGCGAGCAGCAGCACCCGGTTCGAGATGCTCTTCGAGCCGGGCAGCGTCACGGCGCCTTCGACTCCCGCGATCGGCCCGAGATCGAGGAATCTCACGGCCGCGGGCTCATTGCCCGTCCTTCAGCCAGCGGCGGCGCGCGTCGCGCGCGCCGGAGAAGAGCGCCTCGAGCGCGTCTCCGTCGCCGCGCTCGAGCATCCTGCGAACGCGCTCGAGCCCGCCCCCGTAGCGGTCGAGCTCCGCGAGCAGCGCCTTGCGGTTGGCGAGGCAGATGTCGCGCCACATCTCCGGGTGGCTCGAGGCGATGCGCGTGAAATCGCGAAAACCGCCCGCGGCGAAGGGAAAAAGCCGCTTCGCGTCCTTGCGGCGCGCCACCTGGTCCACGAGCGCATACGCGAGCACGTGCGGCAGGTGGCTGACGGCGGCGAGCACCGCATCGTGCTCGCGGGCTTTCAGCTCGAACACGTTCGCCCCGCAGGCTTCCCAGGCCGCGCGCGCCAGGGCGAGCGCGTCCGTATCGGTTCCTTCGAGCGGCGTGAGTACCACCTTGCGGCCGCGATAGAGCCCCGGGAACGCGGCCTCGGCGCCGCTGTTCTCGGTGCCCGCGATCGGATGGCCCGGCACGAACCGCGCGAGCGTGCGCTTCAATTCCCGCCGCGCGAGAGCGACCACGTTCTGCTTGGTGCTGCCGGCGTCGGTGACGACGGTCCTGTCGCCGAGCCAGGGCGCGATCGAGCGCATCACCGGGGACATCTGGCCGACGGGCACCGCGAGCAGCACCAGGTCGGCGTCGCCCAGCGTGCGCGCATCGGGCGCGCCGGCGGCGTCGATGATCTTCAGCTCGAGCGCGCGGCGCAGGTTCCGCTCGCTGCGCCCGATCCCGACCACGCGCCCGACCGCCCCCGCTTCCTTCAGCGCGAGCGCGAACGAGCCGCCGATGAGGCCGACGCCCGCGATCACCAGTTTTTCGATGCGCTCCATCAATCGTCGAGCGCCGCTTTCAGCGCCTTGAGGAACTTTTCGTTCTCCCTCGGCGTGCCGACGGTGACGCGCAGATGGTCGGGCATCCCGTAACCCGCGATCGGCCGGACGATGACGCCCCGGCGCAGCAGCTTTTCGTACACCGTCCTCGCCCGCGGCACCCGGACGGCGACAAAATTGGCGCAGGATGGAATGGTTTCGAGCCCGAGCTTTGCCAAGCCGCGCGCGAGCTTCGCCATGCCCGCGCGGTTCATCCGGTAGCTCTTGGCGACGAACCGGGCGTCGCCGAGCGCCGCGGCGGCCGCGGCGAGCGCCATGCTGTTGACGTTGAAGGGCTGGCGCACGCGGTTGAGCAGCTCGGCGACGCCCGCGTGCATCAGCCCGAAGCCCACCCGCAGGCCGGCCAGGCCGTAGACCTTGGAGAAGGTTCGCGTCAGGATCAGGTTCGGGTATTTCGTGAGCCAGCCCACGCTGTCGTAGTGCAGGCCGGGCGGCAGATATTCCGTATAAGCCTCGTCGACGACCACGGCGACCTCCCGCGGCACGCGCGAGATAAAATTCTCGAGCTCCCCGCCCGGGACGAAGGTCCCGGTCGGATTGTTCGGATTGGCGATGAAAACGACCCGCGTCTGCGGCGTGACCGCGGCGAGCATCGCCGCCAGATCGTGGCCGTAGTGCTTCGCGGGAACCACGATGCTGCCCGCCCCGCGCGCCTGGGTGGCGAGCGGATAGACCGCGAACGCATGCTGCGAATACACCGCGGCGCGGCCGGGCGCGAGAAAGGCGCCCGCGACCATCTCGAGCAGATCGTTCGAGCCGTTGCCGACGACGATCGATTCCGGCGGCACGCGGTGGCGCCGCGACAGGGCGGCCTTCAGCTCGAAGGCGTTGCCGTCGGGATAGCGTCCCAGGCCCGCGAGCTCTTTCTTGATCGCGGTCCTGGCCTTCGGCGAGATGCCCAGGGGATTCTCGTTCGACGCCAGCTTGACGATCTTTCGCTCATCGAGCCCCATCTCGCGGGCGAGCTCGGAGATCGGCTTGCCCGGCTGGTAGGGCGCGATCGCGCGGATGTACGACGGCGACTGCTCGCACAAATCCATGGAGCAGCCCTAGAGAACCGCGGCCGGATAGCTGCCGAAGACCTTCACGAACGGCGCTTTCTCGCGCAGCTCGGCGATCGCCTTCGCGACCTTCGGGTCCTGCTGGTGGCCTTCGAGGTCGACGTAGAAGTAGTACTCCCACTGCCCGGTGCGCGCCGGCCGGGATTCAAGGCGCGTCATGCTCACGCTGTGCGCGGCGAACGATGCGATGAGGTCGTGCAGGGAACCGGGCTTGTTGTGCGCCGTCATGACGAGCGAAGTGCGGTCCTTGCCGGAAGCGCCGGCGTCGTGGGTTCCCAGCACGAGGAAACGGGTCCTGTTCCTGGGATCGTCCTCGATCGAGCGCGCGAGGAGCTTCAGGCCGTAGCGCGCGGCGGCGATCTCCGGGCCGATCGCGGCGGCCCCCGCCTCTTTCGCCGCGACGCGCGCGGCCTCGGCGTTGCTCGCGAGCGGCATGCGCTGCGCGCGCGGAAGATGCTGCGAGAGCCAGCCGTGGCACTGGGCGAGCGACTGCGGGTGCGAATAGACCTTGCGTATCGCCTTCATCGAAGTGCGTTTCGCCATCAGGTTCTGCTGCACTCGCAGCACCACTTCGGCGCAGATCTTCAGGGGTGTCGCGAGAAGCAGATCGAGCGTGCGGCCGATGGCGCCATCGCTGGAGTTTTCCACGGGGACCACCGCGTACTGCGCGGTCCCGGTCTCGGCGGCGCGGAATACGTCGTCGATCGACGCGCAGGGCTGCGCTGCGACGGCTGCGCCGAACTGCTTGCCCAGCGCCATCTCGCTGAAAGTCCCCTGCGGCCCGAGATAGGCGACCGCAAGCGGCTCTTCGAGCGCGCGGCAGGCCGACATGATCTCGGTGAAAAGCCGCGCGAGCGCGTCGTTCGCGAGCGGCCCGCGGTTGGCGCCCGTGACGCGGCGCAGCACCTGCGCCTCGCGCTCGGGGCGGTAGGCGCCGCCGTTCGCCTTCAGTTTCCCGATGGCGGCGGCGTGCGTCGCGCGCTGGTTCAGCAGCGCGACGACTTTTTCGTCGAGCGCGTCGATCGCGGCGCGGTGCTTGGCGATGTCGTCGGCCATGGCGTTCAGGATGAAGGCAGGTAGCGTACCGCGAGCACGCCCTTGATGCGCGCGAGGCCCTCGACCAGCCCGCTTTTCACCGCGCTGTCGACGTCGACCAGCGTGTAGGCCATCTCGCCTTTCGAGCGGTTGATCATGTTGTGGATGTTCAAGCCCGCCTTGGCCATGGCGCCGGAGATCTGACCCAGCATGTTGGGCACGTTCGAGTTGGCGAGGCCGACGCGGTAGGGCGACTCGCGCCCCATCACGACATCGGGAAAGTTGACGGCGTTCTGGACGTTGCCGTTCTCGAGGTAGTCGCGCACCTGGTCCACGACCATCACCGCGCTGTTGTCCTCGGCCTCGCGGGTGGAAGCGCCCAGGTGCGGCAGCGCGATGACGGCGGGATTTTCGCACAGCGGCTGCGCCGGGAAGTCGGTCACATAGTATTTGAGCTTGTTCGCGGCAAGCGCCGCCGCGACCGCCTTGGCGTCGACGATTTC
>JBATEB010000275.1:0-6041 GCA_049663805.1 Burkholderiales bacterium
AGCGCGAGTACATGGAGCGCGCGAAGGAAATCTGGGAGGAGCTCGGCCTGCCCGAGCTGAAGCCGCAATCGCCCTGGTTCGGCTACTCGCTCGGCGAGTGGTCCGACGAGCTCGACCAGGCGGCGCAGCTCGCCGTCCAGGGCGACTATTTCGAGACCGGAAAATCCCTGGTCAAGCGCCGGCGCAAGGACGTGCGCATGAACACCGAGGTGCGCGACCTGAAGGAGCCCGGCAAGCGGTCCTGAGCGCGTGCGGCGATCGCCGCGCTGCCTTCCCCTAGGGAAGCTCTGATTAACGTCATGCCCGCGAAAGCGGGCATCCAGCAAGCGGCTGAAATTCCTGGATTCCCACTTTCGCGGGAATGACGAAATCAGCGGTTGTTCAGAGCTTCCCTAGTGGGAAGCCGACGAGTCCACGGCCTGCCTGCGCGGAGCGCCCGCCCGGGACTCGAGGTAGGAAATCAGGTCGACCACATCCGTGGCCCCCAGACCCAGGTTCGGCATCCGCGTCTTCGTGTATTTCTCGAAAAGACCCAGCGCGATCGGATCGCGCGCCGCGAGCATCCGGTCGGGCACCTGGATGTAGCGCGCTAGCCAGGCGCGTTCGCGCCGGGCCGTCACTCCCTGAAGGTCAGGACCCATGGCGTCGCCTTTGCCGATGGTATGGCAGCTCGCGCAGCGCGCCTGGAAGATATACTCGCCCTTGTCAAGCGCGAGCGGGCGCGCCTGCGCGTAGCTCTTCTGCGGCGCCATGTTTCTCCAGCCCAGGAAATTCCCGATCGTCGAGGCGAGGAACGGCGGATTGTCCACCGCCGAATTCCGCATCCACCGTCCGGAGGGCTCGTTGCCGACCATGAGGCTCGCGGTGTGGCCATCCACGTTGATCAGGTCGGCGGTCCGGGACAGTCCCAGCTTCTTGGCGACCGCCTTGATGTCCTCGACCTTGCCGGTGAGGAACTGCCAGCCCGGCCCGACTTCGTACCTGTCCCTATAGGCCTTCAACACCTCCGGCGTATCGTGCTCGGGGTCGATGGTGATCGAGTAGAAAAAAATGTCCTTGCCCATGCGCTCGCCGAGGATGCGCTGCAATTGGACCATGCGCGCCATCTCGAGCGGGCACTCGTCCTTGCACCGGGTGTATATGACGTTGATCGCGACCGATTTGCCTTTGAGCACATCGTCGTAGAATTTCACCGCAGTTCCGTCCTGAGTGACGAGCGGCGCGTTTGGGAAGTAGTTCGCTCCCCAGCGGTTGCGGCTCGAGCGGGGGGCGGCTGGGGCGGCGCCCGCATCCGTGGCGTGGGACTCCACTCCGTGAGCGCGCGCGGGTCCGGCGTGCGTTGCCGAAATCGCGGCGACGCCGAGGAGGCAGGCGGCGGCGACGCTCGAACGATTGGATGTTCTCATGAGATCAACTTTCCCCGATCGAAACGGAAACGACGGGCCGCCCTCGCGGACGGCCCGTCGGCTTGTCCCGGAATTTGCCTCTAGGGAGCAGGCGTCGCGATGCTGCCTGCTGCTCCGGTGAGCCGCCCCGTGGCGACGTCGAAGGTCAGCTTGAAGGTCACCAACCCGTCGCGTGCCACCCCGGTCACCGAGGTCCCGCTGGGAGCGAAAGGAAACGTAAACTCCACGACGTCGGAAGCCGCGAGCGGCCGGATGAAGACCTGCTGGGTCGCGGTTGCGTACTTCGTCCTCGTCGACAACCCGGTGCCCGAAACGCCGCTGAGATTGATGGAAAGCACGATGTTCGGTCCGCCGCCGAAATCGGGATCCGTAACCATCTTGCTTTCAATCGGAACGATCCCCGAAAACGCGACGCTCTCCGGCCTCCCGAACACGGTGCCTTTTACCGTGGGCGAGATGTTGCTCATCATGGTCGCGAACGCGGCGCGCGCCGGTGCACTTCCCAGCCAGACCGCCCCCGCGAGCGCGGCAACGAGGACCGAGATCAGGGTAAACGACAGTCGATGAATCTTCATGATTCGCTCCTTCTCAGTCGATCGTTTAGAGGGCCGTGGGCTCGATCTCGGTCGGGTCACGGAAGGTCACGCCCTGCGGCGTCGGGATCGGAGTCGGCAGCGGCCTCAGGAACGGAGCACCGCCGTCGTCGATCTCCCAGCGCAACAGCATGGCGTTGTCCTCGTGCACCGTGTTGTGGCAGTGCTCCATGAACATGCCGCCCCAGTCGCGGAACTGCATCGTGAGCGTGACGCTGCCGCCCGGGCGCAGCCGATAGACGTCCTTGCGGCCCTTTTCCCAGGCCGGGACCTTGCTCGCGCTGCCGTCCCGCTTGAGCACCTGGCCTTCCTCGAAGTGGATGTGGATCGGGTGATCCCAGCCGCCCCCGCCGTTCCTGATCTCCCAGATCTCGCGGGTGCCGAATCTCGGCGCGGCGGAAACCCGGCCGAAATCCGCTGCGAGCATCTGGTTGTTATCGGTCTTGACTCCCCAGGGTCCGAAGAACGTCGAGACCGGATCGTTGGTCGTCTGGCCGGCACCCCGACCGAACTCGAAGATCCGCGTCCGTGCCACTGGAATCGCCGACAGATCCGGGTTCGGGATCATCACCGCCGGAACCTGGCTCACGTCGGGTGTCGCCGGGTTGCGGACGACCCGGAACTCGAGGAATTTCCCGACGCAGGGATCCTGGGAATTCCCCGAGAGTGCCTCGGACAGCGAGAGGTCCTTCGCCACCTTCTTCCCGTCCTGGTGCTCGGCGAGGTTTACCATCCACACCTTTTGCCCGATGCTGTAGCGCGAGAAATCGATGACGATGTCGTAGCGCTCGGCGATGCCCTGCTCGTCGAGCTGGGTCAGCACCACCGGGCTCGGCATCAGGTTGCCGTCGTTGGCGATGAAGATCATCGGCGAGCTGTCCGAGAGCGCGATCTTGAAGAAGCGGGACACGCTGGCGTTCAGAATGCGGAAGCGGTACTTGCGCCGCTCGACTTCGAAGAACGGCTTGTAGATGAGGTTGACCGTCATCCGATCGCCGATGAACCCGTCGAAGTCGAAGATGTCCATGGCGAGCTGCCCGTCCGCGTCCCAGGCCTTGTCCGCGAGCATCAGGTTGACGTCGTAGTCGAGGTTGCCGAAGGAATTCGCCGTGCCGCTCGGAAGCCGCAGGTTCACTCCGTCGTTGATCCCCTCGTTGCCGCGATCGAGGGCGCTGTAAATGTTGAACATCGCGGCGTTCCCCTTGTACACGTTCTGCGCAGTGAAGCTGAACATGTGGTCGTGGAACCAGTGCGTGCTCATGGTCTCGCGCCAGTCGCCCGGAATATTGATCTTGCCGCCACTGTCGTCCGGGGTCGCGGCCCTGGGGTCGGTCGCTTGCGTGTTGATGCTGAAATGGCCCGCCAGGACGATCGGCCAGTGGTAATCGTAGAACTGGCCGGGGAAGAAGAACGCCCCGGTGAAGCCGTCGTTCTCCGCCCCGTGGTGCCCGTTGTGCTCGTGCGTCGAGATCGTGTGGATACCGAAGCCGTTGTTCTGCCTCGGATCGAAGGGCAGGCGGTTGTGGTGGCGGAAGAGGATCGGCTCGCCGTAGCGGCCGACCACCAGTTTGGGCGGTATGGTCCCGTTGAAGGTCCAAACCGAATCCGGAGCCTGCGTCGGCAGACCCGGGTGGAACTTGAGTGGAATCGCAGCGGTCGGATCGATCCCAGAATTCAGGTTCGACGGAACCGCAGGATTGTAGACCGTATTGGCCTGCGCCTGCGCCTGCGAAACCTCCACGGCGACTCGCGGGGGGAACTGCGCAAATCGCTGGTGCGCCCAGATCGGGCCCGGGGGACGGCCTTCGATCGGCCCCGTACCGCCACCCAGGATCGCGGGCACGGGCTGCTGCGTGGTATTGGCCTCGGCGGTCGGGGTCGGGGTCAGAAACGTAAACGGGTTCGGATTACGCGCGAGGACGTCGAAGCGCGGCATCGGCGTCGAGAAATCCTGGACGCCGAACAGCGGGCTCATGGGCAGGCCGGTCGGAATATTGGCCGCGAATGCGCTACCGACGAACGGGTTCAAGCCGTTCTTCCACGCCAGCGTCCCGAACCCGGTGAAGATTCCCCACTTGATCAGCTCGCGGCGCGTGACCTGCCGGTGCGACAGCGCCTTGAGGATTTCCCAGCGGTTCCTGCGTGCGTTCTGTGCTTCCCTCAGCCGAAGTTTCGAAGTCTTTTTTTCCGGAAGAAAAAACATGTACCGCCTCCTCTATGGAATGTCTCGAGCCACAAACAACAACGCGTACGCCCCTCGCAAGAAGGGCCCGGTGGCGACGCTCACGCGCCGCAACGATCAAAGCAATGTGTTTGCCGCGAAAAGTCGCGATCTGTTCTTGTTCTTAGTTTTCTTTTTCTTCTATTTGGATTTTTTTGTTCTTCTTATCGTTCTTCTTGGACTGGCAAATAGCATATCAAAAAATAATTCTGCCGAGATATTTTTTTTCTGCCGCTTGCTGCATCGCCACAAACCCTACATCGGTATCCGGATCTTTCTTCCCGAAATCGGAAATCGGTGTCGCAGCCGGATTAGTGAGGTTCGTGTTCGTCGTACTTGCGAGGAATGTCCTGGGAATGCAATCGCAAAACGAGAGCGAGACGGACGGTCGACCCGGCTACCCCTGATGGGCGCTGGTAAGTCTCGGCTTTCGCCCCGGCCTGCCGAGACGCACGCGGCGCCCAAGCTGGATCTCGAGTTGATCCTTGAATCGTTCGCTCCCGAGAACCATGCCTCGATTCGCCGCGGCGCGAATCTGCGACAGCATGCCGTCGTTGAGCGGTTCCCTCACGAGGGTGTCATAAGCCAAGGCGCGCGTTTCCGGGGTTTCCCCCAGGCAAAGAAACGCTTCGTGATCGACGATCAGAGCGGATTCGTCGCGCGCGAGATGGGCCCTCGCGCTGGACCACGGGTACTGGTCCGGCGCCGTCACCACGCCCGCCCGCACCGGATTGCGCTCGATATAGCGGTAGAGCGTGAGGAGATAGCATTCCGACTCGACCAGGTGCGCGCGGAATCGCCGCTCCCACAGCGTGCCGCTGCGGCAGTGGGTCCGGTTGACGTATTGCACGTAGTGTCGCCCGAGATACTGCATCATTCTTGAGATGCCGCCCTCGATCCCTGGGGTCGCCAGCAAATGCACGTGGTTGGACATCAGCACGTAGGCGTGGATCGCAACCTGATAGGTGCGCGCGGCCCGCTCCAGCCAGTGCAGATAGGCGGCGTAGTCGGCTTCAGAAAAGAAGCACGCTTCGCGATTATTTCCGCGTTGAACGACGTGCTGCGGAAACCCTGCGGACATCACGCGTGGCAGGCGAGGCATCGGGAAACCTCTGTTGTCGGCGGTCCCCGGGGCGGACCGGCTGGAGAACAGCCCGGGGGGGCCCGGATATTCCGCCCTGCGTCATTTTGTCGCACCGCGCCGGCTCGGGAAACGGCAGGCCGAGAAGGGCTTGAAGCTGGTGCCGGGTAGAGGAGTCGAACCCCCGACCAACTGATTACAAATCAGCTGCTCTACCAGCTGAGCTAACCCGGCGCGGGGACATTATACGGCTGCGTCGACCGGCACCCCGACTCGAAGCGGCGCTCCGGCGTCCGCTGGAACCCTACTTGACTCGCTTGAGAAAGGGTTTCCCGCCCGATTTCGGCGGGTCGGGAAGACCCGGCGGGGACCCGGGCTCTGCGTCGCGCGACCCCGTCCCCGTGTTCTCGGGCTCGAACGACATGCCGTGGCCGCTCTCTTTCGCATAGATCGCCGTAACCGCCGCGACCGGGATGACGAGGTCCCTGGCGGCTCCGGAGAAGCGTGTCGTGCACTCGATGACGTCGTTGCCCATCTGCACTCGACTCGCCGCGAGCGGCCCGAGGTTGAGCACGATCTCACCGTTGCGGACGTATTCCATCGGGACACGCGTCCGGGAATCGACCGCGACCGAGACGTGGGGCGTGTAGCCGTTGTCGACGCACCAATCGTAAATGGCCCGCAGCAGGTAGGGCTTGGTCGAGGAGGGCTCGCTCATGGAACGACTGCGGGTCTCGAAT
>JBATEB010000276.1:0-1931 GCA_049663805.1 Burkholderiales bacterium
CCCGGGCGCGGGCTTGCCGGATTGCGCGGGACGCGAGAGCCCCGTGCTGAAGAATTCTCCGCCGGTGAAATTCGGCCCGGCATGGCAGGCAGTGCAGCCGCCCTTGCCGATGAAAATCCTCAAGCCCCGCCGCGCCGGCTCGGAATAACTCCAGGAGCTGGGCCGTTTCCCCCGCGCCAGATCGTCACGGAACTCGTCGAACGGCGTCGGTCCGCTCATCAGCGTTTCCTGGAAGGCGGCCAGGGCCTTGCCGGCGTCCACGAAAACAGCGTCGTCGTCGCGCTCCGACGGTGCGACGCCGAACGCCCTCCGGTAGCGGCAGGAAAGCTCCTCGTCCTCGCGCACCAGTCGAGCCACGTGCTGCGGCGTCGCCGCCAGCTCGCGAGCGTCCACGATCGGGCGCAGGCTCTGGGACCACAGGCTGTCGCTGACGCCGTCCCAGCCGTACCAGGGCGCGCCGAGCAGGTTCATGAGCGTCGGCGTGTTGCGATCCATCTCGGCCACGCCGGCGCTGTGCCGGAGGTTGTCGGTCCAGTTGCGCTCCGGGACGTGGCAGGTCGCGCAGGACACCGTTCCCTTTCCCGAGAGGCGCCGATCGAAAAACAGGCGCATCCCGAGCACCACCGCCTCCGGCCTGCCCGAGACCCGGTTGCTCGGGTCGTACGCCACGGGCGCCGGCCAGGGTCCGTGAGAGAGGATGATCTTGATCTCGCCGTCGGTGAAGGGGGCCGCTTCAGAAACACTCTCCCCCGCGAGGCTGGCCCAGGACAGCGCCGCGCACGCGGCGGCGAATGCGAGGCGCGAGGCCGCGAGCTTCGAGCGATGCCTGGGCGAGGTCACCGGCGGGTTACAGCACCGGGATGCGCACGTGCATCAGCGCCGAGCGCCCGCCGCGCACCTCTTTCAGGCAGCGCTGGATCGCCGCGGGCACGGTATCGGGATCGTCCACCCGCTCGCCGTAACCGCCGGCGGCTTCGCAGATCTTGGTGAATTCCACGTCGGGCGCCAGCAGCGCGTTGAATTCGTTGCTCGCCTTCGCCTCGCCGTCCGGATACACGCGCAGCGTCGCCTCCTTCACCGCCGACCAGCCCGAGTTGTCGAAGAGCACGGTGAAAATCGGCAGCTTGTATTGCTTGGAGACCGCGTACGCCGAGGACGGATTGCCGAAGTAGAAACCGCCGTCGCCGACCATCTGCACCACGGTCGCCTCCGGCCGCGCGAGCTTCACGCCCAGCGCCGTCCCCGAGGAGCTGCCCAGGCCCCCGCCGGCGAATCCCATCGCGGACCCGGGCCGGGTGCGCAGCACCTGCGCGTTGATGACCGGGCCGTTGCGTATGCCTTCGTTGACGACGACCGAATCCTCGCCGATCGCTTTCGAGACTTCGGCGCACAGGTAATGCGGGTTGACCGCGCCTTTCTTCCCACGGTCGGCGGCCTGCTTCGCGAGGTTCGCCCGCCGCTCCCCGCTCTCGCGCGCGATCGCTTCGCTGCGCTTGGCCACCGCCTCGCGGAACGCCGGCGTCGCCTTCGCCTTCAGCGCCTCGAGCAATTGCCTGAGGATCAGCACGCTGTCGCCCTGGAGCCTTGCGTTGGTGGCGAAGCCCCAGATCGGGAAGCATTCCTTCACCACGTCGACGTCGATGTGCGCCCACCAGGTCTGCGGATTCTCCCGGGTGTGCTTCGGGATCCAGGGGACGTCGACGTCGACCATCAGCCCCACGTCCGCGTCGGCGATGGCCGGCATCATGCCGAGGAAAAACGGCGAGGCGCGCGAGATGTTGAGGTGAATCGGGCCCGCTTCGAACACGCGGATTCCGGCGAGTCGCGCGAGCTCCTCGATCAGGGCCGGCGCCTCGGGGTTGCGGCCGGCGTAGGAGGCGACCAGCACCGGATGCTTCGCCGCGAGCAGCCGGTCGGCGAGCTGCGCGACG
>JBATEB010000277.1:0-9248 GCA_049663805.1 Burkholderiales bacterium
CGCTGGTGCCGGCGCTGCGCGGCCGCGCCGCCGCGGCGGAAGCCGCGCGCACGCTGCCCGCGGAAACCCTCGCCGACCTGCACGCGAGCGGCCTGTTGCGCACCCTGCAGCCGAAGCGCTGGGGCGGCATGGAGTTCGATTTCATCGCCTACGTCGATTTCCCGATGGAGCTCGCGCGCGGCTGCGCCTCGACCGGCTGGAACCTCGCCAACCTGCAGATCCACCACTGGATGCTGGCGCTCTACGACGAGCGCGCGCAGGAAGAAGTCTGGGGCGCCGATCCGGAAGCGCTGATTGCCTCGGGAATCGCCTTCCCCCAGGGAAGCGGCCGCAAGGTCGAGGGCGGTTTCGTCGTCGGCGGGCGCTGGAATTTCTCCAGCTGCGTCAATATCGCCGGCTGGAACATGCTCGCGGTGACGGTGAAGGACGGCGAGCGCGTCATCGACCACCGCATGTGCCTGCTGCACAAGTCGCAGTACGAGGTGATCGACGACTGGAAGGTGCTCGGCATGCGCTCCACCGGCAGCATGACCGTGGTGGCGAAGGACGTCTTCGTTCCGGAGTACAAGGCGCTGTGCATGTACGACACCCGCGGCGGCGACCGCTTTCCCGGCGCGCGGACCAACCCGAACCCGGCCTACCAGGTGCCCGCCAACCCGCTGCTCGGCCACGGCATCGGCGCCTGCGCCGTCGGCAACGCGCAGGCCGCGTTGGACCTCACGATCGACGCGGTGAAGCAGAGGAGCACCAGCTATACGGGCGCGAAGATGCGCGACTTCCAGGCGGTGCAGCTGCGGATCGGCGCCGCGGGCTCGAAAATCGACGCGGCCCGGCTGGTGCTGAGAAACGACGCGCTCGAGGGCCAGGAGTTCGCCGACCGGAAGGTCATGGCCGATGTTCCGACCAAGCTGCGCTTCAAGCGCAACCTCGCCTGCGCCGTCACGCTGTGCACCGAGGCGGTCGACCTGCTGCACGCCCTGGCCGGGGCGAACGGCATCTACGAAACCTACCCCCTGGAGCGCATCTTCCGCGACGCGCACTCGCTCGCCGGCCACTTCAGCTTCAGTTTCGACGCGCACGCCTCGGCCTGGGGGCTCGCCGTCCTCGGCGGCGAAGTCGGCAATCCAACGCTGTGAGATTCGGTGGCACAATGAAGCCCGCCCGCCTCCCCTGCGCGACGCGCGCCCAGAGCCCATGAAAATCTGCCGCTACGACAACAACCGCCTCGGAATCGTCGAGGGCGAGGAGGTGCTGGATGTCACCAAGGCGATCGAGGCGATCCCCGAGCAGCGCTGGCCGATCGCGCAGGGCGATCCGCTGATCGTGAATTTCAAGGGCGTTCTCGCCAGGGCGAAGAAGCTCATGGCGCGAGCCAAGCGCAAGCCGCTGTCCAAGGTGAGGCTGCTCGCGCCGGTGCCCAATCCCTCGAAGATCATCGGCGCGCCGATCAACTACAACGATCACATCGCCGAATCGATCGCGGATCCGGGCATCGCCCACGGCCGCACCAACATCCAGACGGGCATCGGCGAATGGGGCCTGTTCCTCAAGGCGAATTCGTCGCTGATCGGCTTCGGCGAGCAGATCCGGCTGCGCTGGCCCGAGCGGCGCAACGACCACGAGGTGGAGCTCGCGCTGGTGATCGGCAGGCGCGGCAACAAGATCCCGAAGGAGAAGGCGCTCGGCTACGTCTGCGCGTATTCGATCGGCCTCGACATGACCGTGCGCGGCCCCGAGCTGCAATGTTTCCGGAAATCGATCGACACCTACAGCGTGCTCGGGCCGTGGCTCGTGACCGCGGACGAGATCGACGACCCCAACGACCTCGATCTCTCGATCACGGTGAACGGCGAGCTGCGGCAGAATTCGAACACCAAGCACCTGGTCTACAACATCCAGCGGCTGATCGAGTTCGGCTCGTCGATGTACACGCTGCACCCGGGCGACATCCTCATGACCGGCACGCCCTCCGGGGTGGGCCCGGTCAAGCCGGGCGATCTGCTGCATGCCCGGGTCCAGGGCGTGGGCGAAGGGGACGTTCGCATCGCCCCCGCGTACGCCTGACTCCGATGTCGGTCTCCGACCAGGTACTCACCGCGGAGCTCCGGCTGAACGTCCAGGAGTTCTACTTCCGCTACGCCGAGTGCCTGGACGGCGGCAGGCTCCAGCAATGGTCGGAGTTCTTCCAGGAGGCCTGCACCTACCGCGTCACGACCCGGCGCAACCTGCGCCTGGGCCCCGACGAGGACGTCATGTTCCTCGCTTCGCGGAGCTCGATGCAGGACCGGATCGCCGCGATCGGCCAGTCGGAGGACTACGAGCCGCACACGCAGCGCCACACCATTTCCAACTTCCGCATGCAGGCCGCCTCCGAAGAGGAGCTGCGCGTGCAGGCGAACTTCCACGTCCTGCGCACCTTCCCCGGCCGGCGCTCGGAGTATTTCGTTTCGGGCTGGTACGCCGACCGCGTGACGATCTCCGCCGGTCGCCTGAGCTTCAAGGAGAAGATCTGCGTGCTCGACTCCGACGTTCCGCCCGAGTCGTTGGTCTACCCGATCTGAGCGGCGGATGCCGCTCCGCACGCGATTTTCACCGACGCGGGTTTGACGGAAGTGCGGGTTTCCCTATAAAATTCTGCGGTTTTGCAGCTGGAGTGGGGCGTGTGGCGGATATTCCGCCCGGTCATCGGGCTGCAGGTCTTGTGCACCGCCGCCATGAGCCTGCTGTCGGCCTGGATCGCCGGAATCCACGGCGCGATCTCCGCCGCGCTGGGCGGCTCGATAGGAATCGTCGCGAGCCTGGCATTTGCGGCGATGGCGGCACGCAGTAAACCGAAGTCCGCGGGGGAGGCGCTGTACGCCGCTTTGAGGGCCGAGTTCGTCAAAGTGGCCCTCATGATCCTCCTCTTGTGGGCCGTGCTGGCGGCTTACAGGGACGTCGTCGCGATCGGGCTGATCGGCGCCTTCATCGCCACGGTCCTGATCTTTACCATGGCAGTATGGGTTCGAGAAAAGTAGGGTTCACGAAGAGCTTCCCGCAATGGCCGCCGAGCAATCAATGACGCCGACCTCCTACATCGGCCACCACCTGAGCTTCTTTCAGCATCCGGTCGGGCAGGGCTCGTTCTGGACGCTGAACGTGGATTCGCTGCTGACGGGGGCGGTGCTCGGCATCATCAGTCTGGGTCTTCTCTGGTGGGTCGTTCGCGGGGCGACCGCCGGCGTTCCCGGCAAGCGCCAGGCCTTCGTCGAGCTCGCCTGCGAATTCGTCGACGACCAGGCGAAGAGCATGTTCCACGGCGACCGCTCGTTCATCACGCCGACCGCGATCACCGTGTTCGTGTGGGTGCTGCTGATGAACGCCATGGACTTCCTCCCGGTCGATATCATGTCGGCGATCACGCATTTTTTCGCGCCGCACGGGTTTCGCGTCGTTGCCACCGCGGATGTCAACACGACTTTCGCCCTGGCGCTCTCGGTGTGGCTGCTGATGATCTATTTCTCGATCGCGGTGAAGGGCCTGGGCGGCTGGATCCACGAGCTTTTCTGCACGCCCTTCGGGTCGAACGCGCTGCTCTGGCTGCCGAATCTCCTGTTCAACCTGGTCGAGTACATTTCGAAACCGCTGTCGCACTCGCTGCGGCTCTTCGGCAACATGTACGCGGGCGAAATCATCTTCCTGCTCCTGTGGATGATGGCCGCGGCCGGGCTCGCGGGCGCTTTCTTCGCCGTGGTGCTCGGACTGGGATGGGCGATCTTCCACATCCTGATCGTGGTGCTGCAGGCGTACATATTCATGATGCTCACCATCGTCTACATCGCGATGGCGCACGAAAGCCACTGATCAACCGACTATCCAGAAAGGGAATCCATAATGGAAAAACTCCAATTCATCGCCCTGATCCAGGCCTACACCGGCGTGGGCATCGGCCTCATGGTCGGGCTGGGCGCGCTCGGCGCCTGCGTCGGCGTGGGCATCATGTGCAGCCGCTTCCTCGAGGGCGCGGCGCGCCAGCCTGAAATGATCCCGACGCTGCAGGTCAAGGTGTTCCTGCTGCTCGGCCTGATCGACGCCTCGTTCATCATCGGCCTGGGGATCGGCATGTTCTTCGCGTTCGCCAATCCGCTTCTTGGGGCGCTCGGTTGAGCAGGAAGGCTCCGGGCCCGGTTACCGGAATTTCAGGAACGTACCCATGAACTTCAACCTGACGCTGATCGCGCAGGGTCTCGCTTTCGCGCTTTTCATCTGGTTCACCGTCAAATTCATCTGGCCGCCGCTGATGCGCGCGATCGAGCAGCGCCAGAAACAGATCGCAGACGGCCTCGCCGCCGGAGAGCGCGGGCGGCAGGAGCTCGAAGCGGCGGGCAAGCGCGCGCAGGAAGAGCTGGCAAGCGCGCGCGCGCGCGTCGGCGAGCTCATCGCCTCGGCGGAGAACCGCGACTCGCAGATGCTCGAGGAAGCGAAGGCCGCGGCCCGGGCCGAGGCCGACCGGATCGTCGCGGCCGCCCGGGCCGACGTCGAGCAGCAGGTCGCGCGCGCGAAGGAGGCGCTGCGCGAGCAGGTCGCCGCGCTCGCCGTCGCCGGCGCCGAAAAGATCCTGCGCCGCGAAGTCGATATGAAGGCGCACGCCGAGCTGCTGGTGCAGCTCAAGCGCGAAATCTGAAACCGGGGACAGACCACCTTTTCCTCATGTCGCCCTGCTCTCCACGTTGCGCGAAGAAGAAAGTGGCGGCCCGCCATGGCTGAAAACGCGACGATCGCCAGACCCTATGCCGAGGCGGTGTTCGGCCTCGCCGAGGAGGCGCGCGCGCTTCCCCGGTGGGCCGAGGCGCTGGCGGCCATGGCGCGGGTCGCCGCGAACCCCGAGCTGCAGGCCTGGATGGCCCACCCCCGGCTGAATTCGAGACAGGTCTACGACCTGTTTCTGTCGCTGTGCCCGGAAGACCTGCCCGCCGAGCTGCGGAGTTTCACGCGACTGCTGGTCGCCAACGACCGCCTCGCCCTGCTCACGGAAATCCGCGAGCAGTTCATGGAGCTGAAAAACCGGCACGACGGCGTGGTCGAGGCCGAGATCAGCACCGCCTTCCGTCTCGACAACGCGCAGGTCTCGGCCCTGGTCGCCGATCTCGAGCGGCGCTTCAAACACCGCGTGCAGCCGCGAGTGACGATCGACCGGGAGCTGATCGGGGGCGTGCGCATCGTCGTCGGCGACGAAGTCATCGAAGGTTCGGTGCGCGGCAAACTCGAAGAAATGGCCGCGGCGCTCAAATCTTGAAACCGGGGACAGACCACGTTTTCTCGACCGGGGGCTCGCATGCGGGAAAACGTGGTCTGTCCCCGGTTTTGATCAAGGAGTAACGATGCAACAGTTGAACCCATCCGAAATCAGCGACTTGATCCGCAGCAAGATCCAGAATCTTGCGCTCTCGGCGGACGTGCGCACGCAAGGGACGGTCGTGACCGTCACCGACGGCATCTGCCGCATCCACGGGCTCTCGGACGTGATGCAGGGCGAGATGCTCGAATTTCCGAACAACACCTTCGGCCTCGCGCTCAATCTGGAGCGCGATTCGGTCGGCGCGGTGATTCTCGGCGCGTACGAGCACATCACCGAAGGCGACACGGTCAAGTGCACCGGCCGCATCCTGGAAGTGCCGGTGGGGCCGGAGCTCCTCGGCCGGGTGGTGGACTCGCTCGGGCAGCCGATCGACGGCAAGGGCCCGATTGCCGCCCGCGCGAGCGACGTGATCGAGAAAGTCGCCCCCGGCGTGATCTGGCGCAAATCGGTCTCGCAGCCGGTGCAGACCGGCCTGAAGGCGATCGACTCGATGGTGCCGATCGGCCGCGGCCAGCGCGAGCTGATCATCGGCGACCGCCAGACCGGCAAGACCGCGGTCGCGATCGACACCATCATCAACCAGAAGGGCAAGGACCTGTTCTGCGTCTACGTCGCGATCGGCCAGAAGGCCTCGACCATCGTCAACGTGGTGAGAAAGCTCGAAGAGCACGGCGCGATGGCCTACACCATCGTGGTGGCGGCCTCGGCCTCGGATTCCGCGGCGATGCAGTACATCGCGCCCTACTCCGGCTGCACCATGGGCGAGTACTTTCGCGACCGCGGGCAGGACGCGCTCATCATCTACGACGACCTGACCAAGCAGGCCTGGGCGTACCGCCAGATATCCCTGTTGCTGCGCCGCCCGCCGGGGCGCGAGGCGTATCCGGGCGACGTGTTCTACCTGCACTCGCGGCTGCTCGAGCGCGGCGCGCGCGTCAACGAGGAGTACGTCGAAAAATTCACCAAGGGCGAGGTCAAGGGCAAGACCGGCTCGCTCACCGCGCTGCCGATCATCGAGACCCAGGCCGGGGACGTGACCGCGTTCGTTCCGACCAACGTGATCTCGATCACCGACGGCCAGATCTTCCTCGAGACCGATCTCTTCAACGCCGGCATCCGGCCGGCGATCAACGCCG
This sequence comes from Burkholderiales bacterium, assembly GCA_049663805.1. Classification (GTDB taxonomy): domain Bacteria; phylum Pseudomonadota; class Gammaproteobacteria; order Burkholderiales; family SG8-39; genus VBDM01. The sequence goes on from JBATEB010000277.1 coordinate 6,475, forward strand.
GCGTCTCGGTGTCCCGGGTGGGCGGCTCGGCGCAGACCAGGATCATGAAGCGCCGCGACACCGGCGGCGGCGTGCGCCTCGCGCTCGCCCAGTACCGCGAGCTCGCCGCCTTCGCGCAGTTCGCCTCCGACCTCGATGAGACCACGCGCAAGCAATTGGAGCGAGGCCGCATGGTGACCGAGCTGATGAAGCAGATCCAGTACGCCCCGCTCGCGGTGTGGGAGATGGCGCTGACGCTGTTCGGCGTCAACAACGGCTACTACGACGACATCGAGGTGAAGAAGGCGCTGGCCGCCGAGAAATCGATGCGCGACCACCTCAAGACCAAGTTCGCCTCGCTGGTGGCGGCCATGGAGGACAAGAAAGACCTGTCCGCGGACGACGACAAGGCGCTGAGGGCGGCGATCGAGGACTGGAAAAAGAGCGGGAGCTTTTGAGAAACCGGGTGAGAAACCGGGGACAGACCACGTTTTTCGCGTGCTGTCCCGCTGCATATAACGAACGAGCCGATATGAAAAACGTGGTCTGTCCCCGGTTTTAGACAATGCCAGGCACAAAAGAAATACGCATGAAGATCCGGAGTGTGCAGAACACCCGGAAGATCACCAAGGCGATGGAGATGGTCGCGGCCTCGAAAATGAGGAAGGCCCAGGAACGCATGCGCCACGCGCGCCCGTACGGCGAGAAGATCCGCAACGTCGCGGCGCACATCAGCCACGCCAATCCCGAGTACCGCCATCCCTACCTGTTCGAGCGCGATACCGTGAAGGGCGTCGGCATCATCCTCGTCACCACCGACAAGGGGCTGTGCGGCGCCCTGAACACCAATCTCCTGCGCCTCGCGCTCGCGCGTTACAAGGAGTGGGAGGCGCATGGGGAGAATATCGAGGTGTGCGCGATCGGCGGCAAGGGCTTCGGCTTCATGCAGCGGCTGGGCGCGAACGTCGCCTCGCACGTGGTCCAGATGGGCGACCGGCCGCAGATGGACAAGCTGATCGGCGCGGTCAAGGTGATGCTCGACGGCTACGTCGCCGACCGCTTCGACCGGGTGATGCTCTTCTACACGCGCTTCATCAACACCATGAAGCAGGAGCCGGTCATGGAGCAGCTGCTGCCGCTCTCGGGCGAGCGCCTGGGCGCCCCGACGGGATCGTGGGACTACCTCTACGAGCCCGAGGCCAGGGTGGTGCTCGAGCAGGTGCTCACGCGCTACATCGAGGCGATCATCCTGCAGTCGGTCGCCGAGAACATGGCCTCCGAGCAGAGCGCGCGCATGGTCGCGATGAAGGCCGCCTCCGACAACGCGGCGACGCTGATCGACGAGCTGACGCTCATCTACAACAAGAACCGCCAAGCCGGGATCACGAAGGAGATCTCGGAGATCGTGGGGGGGGCTGCCGCGGTTTAGGCTCTTAAAGATCAACCCTGTTTTTTGCACGGATTGAAGTGCATCCGTGCAAAAAACAGGGTTCGGGGTTAAGGCCCTGTGTGCGGAGGAAGTGCTCCGTACGGAACACCGGGTTGGAAGTTCAAAGCTTTTGAGGAAACGGAAATGTCACAAGCTCAAGCCACAGGCACCATCGTCCAGTGCATCGGCGCGGTGATCGACATCGAATTCCCGCGCGAGGGGATGCCCCACGTCTACGACGCGCTCGTCCTCGATGAGACGGACGACAAGAGTTTCGCCGAGCGCGGGCTCACCTTCGAGGTCGAGCAGCAGCTCGGCGACGGCGTCGTGCGCTGCATCTCGCTCGGTTCCTCCGACGGCCTGCGCCGCGGGATGAAAGTGAAGGGCACCGGAGCGCCGATCTCGGTGCCCGTGGGCCAGGGGACGCTCGGGCGCATCATGGACGTGCTCGGACGCCCGATCGACGAGGGCGGCCCGATCAAGTCCGACGAGCGCCGCTCGATCCATCGCGCCGCGCCCAAGTTCGACGAGCTCTCGCCCTCGGTCGAGCTGCTCGAGACCGGGATCAAGGTGATCGACCTGATCTGCCCCTTCGCCAAGGGCGGCAAGATCGGACTGTTCGGCGGCGCGGGCGTGGGCAAGACGGTCAACATGCTCGAGCTCATCAACAACATCGCCACTCAGCATAGCGGTCTGTCGGTGTTCGCCGGCGTGGGCGAGCGCACGCGCGAGGGCAACGACTTCTACCACGAGATGATCGAGGCGGAGGTGGTCAAGCTCGACAACCTCGCCGAATCGAAGGTCGCGATGGTGTTCGGCCAGATGAACGAGCCGCCGGGCAACCGCCTGCGCGTGGGCCTGACCGGCCTCACCATGGCCGAGTATTTCCGCGACGAGGGGCGCGATATCCTGCTGTTCATCGACAACATCTACCGCTTCACCCTCGCGGGGACGGAAGTCTCGGCGCTGCTCGGACGCATGCCTTCGGCGGTGGGCTACCAGCCGACCCTCGCCGAGGAGATGGGGCGGCTGCAGGAGCGCATCACCTCGACCAAGACCGGCTCGATCACCTCGATCCAGGCGGTGTACGTGCCGGCCGACGACCTGACCGACCCCAGCCCCGCGACCACCTTCGGGCATCTGGACGCGACCGTGGTGCTCTCGCGCGACATCGCCTCCCTGGGCATCTACCCGGCGGTCGATCCCCTGGACTCGACCTCGCGCCAGGTCGACCCGAACACCATCGGCGAGGACCACTACAACACCACGCGCTCGGTGCAGGCGACGCTGCAGCGCTACAAGGAACTGCGCGACATCATTGCGATCCTGGGCATGGACGAACTCGCGCCCGAGGACAAGCTCGCGG
>JBATEB010000278.1:0-2567 GCA_049663805.1 Burkholderiales bacterium
CCCAACCTTCTCTGGGCGGTCCCGGGCAAGGTGGCGGGGCGATCCATGGTGGGTCCGGTCTGGAGGGTCTCCGGAGCCCGCTATCCACGACCATCACGAATCGCGGGGGCGCGGGTGCGACGACACCGGCCGTTGGCACGGCCGCAGAAGCGAAGAAGAAACTCGAAGAAATCCAGACGAAGCAGCTCCTCGAGCAGATCCGGCAGCTTCAGACCGAGCCGAAGGTCCGGAACGAATTCCAGGGTTTTGTCCTGCAATCGACCGGCCGCGATCTGCCGATCTTCGGATCCGAGCTCTTCCGTACCGTGCCGAGCACCTTCGCCCCGGTCGACAATATTCCGGCGAGTCCCGACTACGTCATCGGACCCGGCGACGAGATCCAGATCCGCGCCTGGGGCCAGATCGACGTCGACCTCACCGCGAACGTCGAGCCGGACGGAACGATCAGCGTGCCCAAGGTCGGGGTGATCACCGTCGCGGGCATCAAGGCGAATGACCTTCCTTCATACGTCAAGGCGGTCTTTGCGCGCACCTATCGCAATTTCCAGCTGGCTGCGACGCTCGGCAAGCTGCACTCGATCCAGATCTTCGTCGTCGGCCAGGCGAAGCGGCCCGGGACTTACACGGTAAGCTCGCTCAGCACGCTCGTCACGGCGGTGTTCGCCGCCGGCGGCCCATCGAACGAAGGCACGATGCGCAGCATCCAGCTCAAGCGCAACAACCAGGTCGTGGCGGATCTCGACTTGTACGACCTGCTCCTCTCGGGCGACAAATCCCGGGATGCGCGGCTTCAGGCCGGCGACGTGATCTACATTCCGCCGGTCGGTCCGCTCGTCGCGGTCACCGGGAGCGTCAAAGTGCCGGCAGTGTACGAGCTCAAGCTGAAAGCGCCTCTCTTCGATCTCCTCCGGTGGGCAGGGGGCCTTGCCGCGACCGCGGCCGGGCAGAAGGTTACGGTGGAAAGGATAGAAGAGCGCAAGGCGCGCACGGTGGAGGAATTTCCGCTCGACATGAACGGACTTTCCCGTCCGGTGCAGGACGGCGATCTGGTGACCGTCTATTCGATCTCGCCCCGCTTCGACAACGCCGTGACGCTCCGCGGCAACGTCGCGCAACCGGGCCGCTTCCCCTGGCGCGAGGGCCTGCGGGTGCGCGACCTCATCCCGGACCGCGAGGCGCTGCTCTCGCGCGAGTACTGGATCAAGCGCAACCAGGTCGTCGGCCTGGACGAGAGTGTCGTGGGGATCCTCAGGCAGCAGAGCGCCACCGGCACGCGGCTCACCATCGAGGACCTCAACGAGAAGCGCAAGCGCGAAGGCGAGTTCGACGCCACGGTCGGCGACACCATCCGCCGTGTTCAAACGGAATCCGAAGCCGCGAAATTCCTCGATCCGAACCAGACTTCCGCCACGGTGCAGGTTGCCCGCCAGCAGGACCAGAGGAGGGATGAGGCCGGCAAGCTGGAAACGGCAAAGGCCGACGCGCAGCGGCTGGTCAACCAGATCAAGCCCTCGCCGCGGGAGGTGAACTGGGATTACGCCGTGGTCGAGCGCATCAACCGCGACGACCTGACGACTTCCCTCCTCCCCTTCAACCTCGCCAAGGCGGTGATCGACGGCGACCCGGCGAACAACGTCCTGCTGCAGCCCGGCGACATCGTCACCGTCTTCTCCAAGGAAGACATCAAGGTTCCGATCTCGAAGCAGACGCAGTACGTGCGCCTCGAAGGAGAGTTCGCCGCCTCGGGCGTCCACCAGATCGCGCCGGGCGAGACCCTCAGGCAGCTCGTGGCGCGCGTCGGCGGGCTCACGCCGAACGCCTACGTCTTCGGCGCGCAGTTCACGCGCGAATCGACGCGCGTGCAGCAGGAAATGGCTCTGGAAGAAGCGCTCAACCGGCTGGAACGCGACATCCAGCGCTTCAACACGCTGCGGGCGCAGAACGTGACCTCCCCCGAGGACGCCTCCTCGCTCAAGCAGCAGGCCGAAAACCAGCAGAACCTCCTCTCGCGCCTGCGTCAGATCCGCCCGACCGGCCGCATCGTGCTCGAGCTGTCCGAGAACGCGCAGGTGAAGGACCTTCCCGACCTGCCGCTGGAAGACGGCGACCGCTTCGCCGTGCCCCCGCCGCCCTCGATGGTGAACGTGTTCGGCTCGGTGTACAGCGAAAGCTCCTTCCTCTACAAGCCCGACAAGCGCGTGGGGGATTACCTCACCCAGGCGGGCGGGCCGACCAAGAGCGCCGACGAAGGCAGCATCTACGTCCTGCGCGCCGACGGCTCGGTGAAGTCCAAGCAGCAGGAGGGATTCTTCACCGCCTCGCTCGAACGCAGCCGCCTCATGCCGGGGGACAGCATCGTCGTGCCGGAGGAGCTCGACCGCACCACGATTACCCGCGCGCTCAAGGACATCTCGGCGATCTTCTATCAATTCGGTTTGGGCGCGGCGGCGATTGCGGTTATCAAGAACCAGTAGCGATGGGTCTTTGCGGTCATGAGCGGGTGTCAATTGCCGTCATGAGCTGGCGTCATTGTCATCCTGAGCCCTTCGCTGCGTTCGAGGGTAAAC
>JBATEB010000279.1:0-1881 GCA_049663805.1 Burkholderiales bacterium
GCCATCAAGAAGCGCGTGGAGCCGCTCGCGGCCGAGATCGGCTCGAAGATCGTGCTGCCTTGCGATGTCACGGACGATGCGTCTGTCGATGCTGTCTTTGCCGCCATTGAGCAGCAATGGGGGAAGCTCGACTTCCTAGTGCATTGCGTCGCCTTCTCCGACAAGGAGGAGCTCGACGGGCGTTATGTCGACACCAGCAAAGACAATTTCGTGCAGACGCTGTTGATCTCTTGCTACTCGTTCACCGCGCTCGCCAAGCGCGCCGAGAAATTGATGCCGGAGGGCGGCTCGCTGCTCACGCTGTCCTATTACGGCGCCGAGAAGGTCATGCCGCATTACAACATCATGGGCGTGGCCAAGGCGGCGCTGGAATCGAGCGTGCGCTATCTCGCGGCGGATCTCGGCCGCAACAATATTCGCGTGAACGCGATCTCGGCCGGGCCGATCAAGACGCTCGCCGCGAGCGGCATCGCCGACTTCCGCTATATCCTGAAGTGGAACGAATATAATTCGCCGCTACGCCGGACGGTGTCGATCGAAGACGTCGGCGGGGGCGCGCTTTATCTGCTTTCGGATCTAGGACGCAGCGTCACCGGCGAAATTCTGCACATCGATGCCGGCTATCACGTGGTCGGGATGAAGAACGAAGACGCTCCCGATATTTCAGTGGCGAAGGAATAGCTGCCGACCGGGAGCGGGACCTCGCGCCCCGCCCCCGATCGACTGTTGCGCTTAGCCTACGCGGAAGACCGCGCCAGCCACGGAACGCTGCCGCTCACGGACGCGCCCACCGTCATTGCCGGACTTGACGATCCAGCCACTCGCAGTACGTCCGGTGATGATGCCGACATGATGCGACCAGACGACAACCGCGCCGACGCGCGGGCCTGACGGCCTGCCCCACTTCGCCCAGTTGCGAGCGAGGTTCAGTTCCGGACCGCCGCCCTTCTGAGTGCGCATCCACCAGCCGCACCAGCGCGCCGGCTTGCCGCCAATGCTCGTGGCAGCGACCCGGGCCTCGGCGGGCTCGGGCATGAGAGAGGCGCCCATCACGAAAAGACTGACAGTCAAAATAATTGCGTGCGCAGCGCGCATTGGCTTTCTCCAGGTTCATTGTTGGGAGGTTTTTTTGGTTGGGAGACCGGCGAAGACTCGGCCGGCCAGCGCTTGTCGCGCCTGGCGTTAACCTACGGAAAAATAAGACGATAAATCGGCTCGTGGGGGACGAGAACGAGGCGATTTTGTGTGCCTCGGACCGCGCGCCTTAGCCAGCCTCAGATCGCGCCCCCTGCGCCAATTTGACCCTTCACTCGGCCTCAACTAGAAGCGGGCTACATTAACCACATGTCGCACAACACGTTCGGCCATCTGTTTCGCATCACCACCTGGGGCGAGAGCCACGGGCCAGCGATCGGCTGCGTGGTCGATGGCTGCCCGCCGGGGATTCCAATCAGCGAAGCGGAGATCCAGGCCGATCTCGACAAGCGGCGTCCCGGGCAATCGCGCTTCACCACGCAGCGGAAAGAGCCGGACCAGGTGCGGATTCTGTCCGGCGTGTTTACCAACGAGGCCGGCGAGCAGGTGACCACGGGAACGCCGATCGCGCTCGAGATCGAGAATGTCGATGCGCGCTCGAAGGACTACGGTGACATCAAGGACAAGTTCCGTCCCGGCCACGCCGACTACACCTATCTGATGAAATACGGGGTTCGCGACTGGCGGGGATCTGGCCGCGCGAGCGCGCGCGAGACCGCGATGCGTGTCGCCGCCGGTGCGATTGCGCGGAAGGTCGTGCCGGGCGTCAGCATTCGCGGTGCGCTGATCCAGATCGGCAACGATTTCATCGAACGCAAGAACTGGGACTGGGAGGAAGTCGGCAAC
>JBATEB010000280.1:0-7009 GCA_049663805.1 Burkholderiales bacterium
GGCCGGTTCGGGCGTGGTGGCGCAGGAGACGAGCAGGGCGATCGCGGCGCTTCCGAATGCGAGTCTGAGCTGGTTCACTTGGTTTTCTCCTCCATGATCGATCCCGCCACGGCCTCGGCCGTCGGGAATTTCCGGGATCGGCCGCCGCGGAAACGAAATTCCGGCCCCTTCATCGGCGGGAAATCATACACCACATCATCGAGCGCAACAAAAGGGCCGCCGCGGGATTCCCGCCGGGCGGCGCGGGCGAATCTTTTCCGGATCCAGAGTGGTTCGAGCACTCCCAAGCTGATAAAATTTCACATTTCCCGGGTCTTCCCCGGCCCGATTCGAAGCGCTCATGGACTCGTTCGCCAAGGAAACGCTCCCCGTCAGCCTGGAAGAGGAGATGCGCCGCTCCTATCTCGATTACGCGATGAGCGTGATCGTGGGGCGCGCGTTGCCGGACGTTCGCGACGGGCTGAAGCCGGTGCACCGGCGGGTGCTGTTCGCGATGCACGAGGCGAACAACGTGTGGAACCGGCCGTACGTGAAATGCGCGCGCGTCGTCGGCGAGGTGCTCGGCAAGTACCATCCGCACGGCGACACGGCGACCTACGAGGCGCTGGTGCGCATGGCGCAGGATTTCTCGATGCGCTACACGCTCATCGACGGGCAGGGCAACTTCGGCTCGATCGACGGGGACGCGGCCGCCGCCTACCGGTATACGGAGTGCCGCCTCGACCGCATCGCCTCCGAGCTGCTCGCCGACATCGAGAAGGAAACCGTCGATTTCGCCCCGAACTACGACGGCAAGGAGCAGGAACCCTCGGCGCTGCCGACCCGGGTCCCGAACCTGCTCATCAACGGCTCCTCCGGAATCGCGGTCGGCATGGCGACCAACATCCCGCCGCACAACCTGGGCGAAGTGGTCGACGCCTGCCAGGCGCTGCTCCGGAAGCCGGATCTGGGGATCGACGACCTGATCAAGCACCTGCCGGCGCCGGATTTTCCGACGGCGGGGATCATCTACGGCGTATCCGGGGTGCGCGAGGGCTACCGCACCGGCCGCGGCCGCATCGTGATGCGCGCGCGCACGCACTTCGAGGACCTCGAGAAAGGCAACCGCCAGGCGATCATCGTCGACGAGCTGCCTTACCAGGTCAACAAGAAAACCCTGCTCGAGCGCATCGCCGAGCTGGTCAACGACAAGAAGATCGAGGGTATCGCGCACGTCCAGGACGAGTCGGACAAATCGGGAATGCGCGTCGTGATCGAATTGAGGCGCGGCGAAATCCCGGAAGTCATCCTCAACAACCTCTTCAAGCACACCCAGCTGCAGGACACCTTCGGCGTCAACATGGTGGCGCTGATCGACGGCCAGCCGCGCCTGCTCAACCTGAAGCAGGTGATCGAGGCGTTTCTCGCGCACCGGCGCGAGGTGGTGACGCGGCGCACGCTCTACGACCTGCGCGAGGCGAGGAAGAAAGCGCACATCCAGGAAGGGCTCGCGGTCGCGCTGTCGAATGTCGACGAGATCATCGAGCTGATCAAGAAATCGCAGACGCCGGCCGAGGCGAAGGTCGCGTTGATGGCGCGGTCCTGGCGCTCGCCGGTGGTCGAGGAGATGTTGAAGCGCGCCGCGGCGGACGCCTCGCGGCCCGAGGACCTGGAAAAGGAATTCGGGCTGCAGAATACCGGCTATCGCCTCTCGGACGCGCAGGCGCAGGCGATCCTGGAGATGCGCCTTGCGCGCCTGACGGGCCTGGAGCAGGACAAGATCGTCGCTGAGTACAAGGAACTGATCGAGAAGATCGCGGACTTCCTGGACATGCTCGCCAAGCCCGCGCGGATCACCGGGATCATCGCCGAGGAGCTGAAGGCGATCAAGGCCCAGTACGGCGACAAGCGAAAGAGCGAGATCGTCGAGCAGGCCGAGGACCTCCAGATGGAGGACCTGATCGCCTCGGAGGACGTGGTGGTGACCTTCTCGCACGCGGGCTACATCAAGTCGCAGCCGCTCACCGACTACCGCGCGCAGCGCCGCGGCGGGCGCGGCAAGCAGGCGGCGACCACCAAGGAAGACGATTTCATCGAGCGCCTGTTCATCGCCAACACCCACGACACCATGCTGTGCTTTTCCTCGCGCGGCCGGGTGTACTGGCTCAAGGTCTACAACGTGCCGCAGGGCACGCGCACCAGCCGCGGCAGGCCGATCGTGAACCTGTTTCCGCTTTCCGAGGGCGAGAAGGTCAACGCGGTGCTGCCGGTCAAGGAGTACGACGACAAGCATTTCGTGTTCCTCGCGACTTCGCAGGGCACGGTCAAGAAGACGCCGCTGTCGCAGTTCTCCAATCCGCGCGAGAAGGGGATCATCGCGGTGGAGCTGGACGACGGCGACCACCTGATCGGCGCCGCCATCACCAACGGCAAGCACGACGTGATGCTCTTTTCGGATGCCGGGAAGGCGGTGCGCTTCGAGGAGGACGACGTGCGGCCGACGGGGCGCCAGGCGCGCGGGGTGCGCGGCATGAAGATCTCCGAAGGCCGGCGCGTGATCTCGATGCTGGTCGCCGACAGCGAGACCCAGACGGTGCTGACTGCGACCGAGAACGGTTTCGGCAAGCGCACGGCGATCGCCGAATACACGCGCCACGGGCGCGGCACTCAGGGGATGATCGCGATCCAGACGACCGAGAGGAACGGCAAGGTCGTCGGCGCGGTGCTGGTGGGCGACGAGGACGAGATCATGCTGATCTCCACGGGGGGCGTGCTCATACGCACGCTGGTGAAGCAGATCCGCGAGATGGGGCGCTCGACTCAAGGCGTGCGGCTGATCGACCTGGACGAAGGCACCAAGCTCGCGGGTGTCGAACGCGTCGCCGAGAAGGAAGAGGAAGAAGAGAATGGGCAGCAGTAGGGACAGCATCTCCGAGGGTCCCGATGCGCTGCCGCTGACTCAGTGGCAGAAGGACGAGCTCGATCGCAGGCTTGCCGAGTTCGAAGCCGATCCGGATTGCGGGGCAACCCTGGAAGAGGTCTTTGCGAGAATCCGCCGAGGCGCATGAGGCGCACGGAATCGGGAAGAAGGAAATCAAGCGGAAACGCTACTTGGACGACGACTATGAAACGACGTAGGACACTCGCAAAGCATTTTGTGGTGTGTGTGAACAACCGCGGCTACCAGGCTTCCCTGGAATTGCACAAGATCTATCGCGTATTGGCGGATGAAGACGCCGCCGAAGACGGCGACATCCGGGTTATCGACGAGAGCGGCGAAGACTATTTGTACTCCTCGGATCGTTTCGTGGAGGTAGAGCTGCCGCAGACGGTTCGTCGGTCCCTCCTTCACGCGGCGTAGTCCGGAGTGTCTAAAGAATGGGCAGTAGGCCGGTGACGCGGGTCATCAACTTCAGCGCCGGCCCCGCGGTGCTGCCCGAGGAGGTGCTGGCTCAAGCGGCCGCCGAGATGCTCGACTGGCACGGGTCGGGCATGTCGGTGATGGAGATGAGCCACCGCGGCAAGGAGTTCATCGAGATCGCGGCCACTGCGGAGAAGGACTTCCGCGAGCTGCTGAAAGTCCCTTCGAACTACAGGGTGCTCTTCCTCCAGGGCGGCGCGACGCTGCACTTCGGTGCGATTCCGATGAACCTCCTCGGCGGGAAGAAGGCGGCCGACTATATCCATACGGGCGAGTGGTCGAAGAAGGCGATCAAGGAGGCGAACCGCTTCTGCGAGGTCAACGTCGCCGCGAGCTCCGAGGACAGGCACTTCACCTACGCGCCCGAGCAGTCGCGCTGGCAGCTCGACCCCAAGTCCGCCTACGTGCACTACACCTCGAACGAGACCATCGGCGGGGTGGAGTTCCACTGGATCCCGGACACGAAAGGCGTGCCGCTTGTGGCGGATGCGTCCTCGCACCTCCTGTCGCGTCCGCTCGACGTCTCGAAGTTCGGTTTGATCTATGCCGGCGCGCAGAAAAACATCGGCCCGGCGGGGTTGGTCATCCTCGTCGTGCGGGAAGACCTCCTCGGCCACGCCATGGAGGGAACGCCCACCGTCCTCGACTACAAGGTCCAGGCCGATGCCGACTCCATGTCGAATACGCCTGCGACCTACGCCTGGTACGTCGCGGGACTGGTGTTCCAGTGGCTGAAGAAGCAGGGCGGCCTGGTCGAGATGGAAAAGAAAAACATCGCCAAGGCGAAGCTCCTCTACGATTTTCTGGATGCGAGCAAATTCTTCAAGAACCCGGTGCGGAAATCCGACCGCTCGCGAATGAACATCCCGTTCACCCTCGCCGATCCCAAGCTCGACGGCGAGTTCCTGAAAGGCGCGGAAGCGCGCGGCATGGTGCAATTGAAAGGCCACCGCGCCGTCGGCGGCATGCGCGCCTCGATCTACAACGCCATGCCGGTCGAGGGGGTGAAGCGGCTGGTGGAGTACATGAGGGAGTTCGAGGCGAAGCGGGGGTGAACCGCTCCCGGTCAAACGCTTACTACGTTCATCCCGAGCGACCTGGCGCTCTTGATCATCGCGTCGTCGAGGCAGAGGATGCCCTGTGCGTTCAGACTTGCCGCGATGGCAAGGTGAAGCGCGTCGCCCGCCTTGAGCTTCAACTTGCCGTCGCCCGCCAGCTCGGCGGCGCGGCGGAATTCCTCCCGTCCGGGAACGGCCACCGTGCAATGTTTCTCCGCGAATTCACGGACCCGCGCCGTGGCCTGTTTCGCGAGGTTCGCCGCCGCCTGGCCGGTGCGCACTTTGATCGCGGCAGCCGAAGCGAACTCGACCAAAGACCATTCGCTGATCGCCAGCCGCTCGCCCGAAGACTCGAGCCAGGCTACGACCGCCTCGCTCTTCGGCTCCCGGATGAAAACCGGAACCAGGGCGCTCGTATCGACGTAGATCATCAGTAGCGCGCGCCGCGGCGCATCTCCCCGACCACCGGCGCCGTTTCCTTCTGACGGTCGAGGAATTGGCGCAGGCGGCGCGATTCGGTCTTGCCGATCGCACGGCCTTCCGGGGCGAGGACCCAGCGCCCGTCGGGAGAGACCTCCGCGATAAGCGTATCGCCCTCGCCCACGCCGATCCTTTTGGCCGATTCCGCCGGCAGGCGCACCGCGAGGCTGTTGCCCCACTTCGATACCGTGAGTTCCATCCGCAGTCCCCTGGTCGCCATCACATCGCCCTCGATGTATCTACACGTGTCTACATCGTAGACGGGGGCCTGGATCTTGTCAATGCGCGAGGGCGCTCAAGCTCGTCGAATATCCGATCAAGAAGTTCAAGGACAAGGCGCCGACCGGGCTGCTCTCCATCGAGTTCGATCGCGAGGGCAAGATCTGGTTCGACACCATGTACCAGGCCTCGATGGGCTGCCTCGATCCGCGGACGGGCAAGATCGACTACTACCCGGTGCCGAAGGAATGGAACGACGACACCGTGCAGCTGAACTTCAGCGGACTGCGCCACGACGTCGACGGAAAAATCTGGACCAAGACCGTGGGGACGCAGCATATCTTCCGGCTCGACCTGAAGACCGGCCAATGGGAGCGCTTCCACCCGGCCGACTTCCTGCCGGAGGACAAGAGGAAGGGCGCGAGCATCTACCAGGTCATCTCGGATTCGCACAACAACCTGTGGATGGCCGAATTCACCCGGGGCCATATCGGCAAGATCGACGCCAAGACGACGAAAGTGACGTGGTGGCCCATGCCGACGTCGCACGCCCGCGCCCGCCGCATGGAGATCGACGACCAGGACCGCATCACCGTGACCGAATACCGCGGCAACAAGGTCGCGGTGTTCGACACCAGGGCGGAAAAATTCACCGAATACGATCTGCCGCCCCGCACCTATCCGTACCGGGCCAACTTCGACAAGAACGGGGAGATCTGGGCGTCGACCATGCACACCGACCGCGTCGTGCGGTTCGATCCCAGGACCGGCGGCGCGGTGCAATACCTCATGCCGTCCGACACCAACATGCGCACCGTGTTCGTCGACAACACCACGACGCCGGTGACCTTCTGGGTCGGCAGCAACCACGACCACCGGATCGTGAAGGTAGAGCCGCTCGACTGAGTTGCGGTGCTGACCGACATCCCGGCGACCTGCGCCTGGTACGTCGCGGGCCTCGTGTTCCAGTGGCTGAAGAGGGCGGCCTTTGTCCGACCGCTCGCGCATGAATACCCCGTTTACCCTCGCGGATTCGAAGCTCGACGGCGAGTTCTTACATGGTGTGATACTCGGACGATTGCAGGGGAGCGCTTGCGGCGATTGATTGTAGTCACGGCTTCTTGCGCGCGTCGTCAGTGGAAAGAAGGAAATCTGCCATCGCCCCAGCAAAGGCCACGGCCAATCTAGCATGGCGGAGTGCAGGCTTCGCGCTGCCGGGCGCTTTGCCATGGCTATCACCGTGTTTATTGCGGAGTTCCGCAAGACCATTCACTACAGTGGCACAGCCTTGCAAAATCGTTCGCATTGCTTCATCCGCTTCGCCACTCGGGTCTAGCAATAGTTCCTTTCTTACGAAGCCGTATAGAACAGGTAGCTTGCTTGCCGCGGAGTACTGAATCCCGTGGGCATCGAGGATCTGCTTGCACGCGCTTTCGACAAGGCTTCGTGCGGCGGTTATTGAGCCTGTAAGATCAGTACTGCTCCGGTCGATGCACTTCTTCCACTCTGCTTTCACCTCCTCGCTGCCGAGACTATATACAGAGTCGATTAGCCAACTAACTTCTTCCTGTCCCTCGCCTAGAAACAAGTTGCGGGTCGCTGCCATAGACCGACGCAGCAACATTTCACGGGTTTTCTTCACCATCTTTCCGAATGAGGCTTCTTCTAACAGCCGGAGGTCGCCGGTGATTTTTGTTTCGGGAGTGATAGTTGAGCTGTCTGTCCCAAAAGATATATTGCTTCCGCGATTGAGGAACGTGACGGCAAGAGCGGTTCGCGGGCCTTGCCGCTTTATTTCGTCTGCGAGGTTTTGCACTTGGACAGGCTGTCGTTGGTTTGCCTGGTAGTGTTT
>JBATEB010000281.1:0-1960 GCA_049663805.1 Burkholderiales bacterium
GCCTCGAGGATCGTCACCTCCGATCCGAGGCGGCGCCAGACGCTTCCCAGCTCCAGGCCGACCACACCCGCGCCGATCACGCCGAGCCGCTTCGGAACCCCCGGGATGGCGAGCGCGCCGGTATTGCTCAATATCAGTCTTTCATCGAAGTCCGCACTCGGAAGCGCGCGGGGATTCGAGCCGGTGGCGATGATGACTTGCTTTGCCGCCAGCGTTTCGTTCTGCGCGCCCTTGACCGCGACCTCGCAGCCGCCCGCACCCGCGCTCACGAAGCTTCCGCGCCCGTGGAAGAAGGCGATCTTGTTCTTCCTGAAGAGATAGGCGATGCCGTCGTTGCTCGCCTTGACCACCTGGTCCTTGCGCGCGAGCATCCGGACGAGATCGAGCTCCAGGCCCGTGACCCGCACGCCGTGCTCGGCGAAGCCGTGCCCGGCCTGCTCGAAATTCTCCGAGGACTGGAGCAGCGCCTTCGAGGGAATGCAGCCCACGTTGGTACAGGTGCCCCCCAGCGCCGCCTTGCCGTCGGCGCCGCGCCACTCATCCACGCACGCCGCCTTCAGGCCCAGCTGCGCGGCGCGGATCGCGGCGACGTAACCGCCCGGGCCGCCGCCGATGACTACGACGTCAAATGTCTGAGCCATGAACATCCTTCGATCAACGCGCTATGGGCGTTGCCTTCCCCTTGGCTCGCGATGTTACACGAGCCATCCTCTACCATTGGAAGCCTGCGCAGTGGTGCGTTAGTTTGCCGTGATTCCCCGCGCTTTGATGAGCTTCGAGAATCGCTGCACTTCGCCGGCGATGAATTTGCCCGCTTCCTCAGGCGTGGTGATGAAGGCCTCGAAGGCCTGGGCGTGGAACTTGTCGCGGACTTCCTTTGTGTTCAGCGCATTCTTCAGGGCCGCGTTCAGCCGGTTGACCACCGCCGGCGGCGTGCCGACGGGGGCGAGCAGCGCGAGCCACTGCGTGAACTGAAAGTCCTTCAGGCCGGCCTCCCGCAGGGTCGGCACGCCGGGCAGCAGCGAGGAGCGCGTCGTGTCGGTGACCGCCAGCGCACGCAGGGTTCCCGCCTTGACGTGCGGCAGCGCCGCCGAGAGCGTCGGAAAGCTCATGTCGACCTGCCCGGAGAGCGTGTCGAGGAGCGCCGGGCCGCCGCCGCGGTAGGGCACGTGCAGGATGACGGTACCGGTGGAGTCCTTGAACATCTCCCCGCAAAAATGAAACGTGGTGCCGACCCCCGCCGAAGCGTAGCTCAGCTTGCCGGGGCTCGCGCGCGCAAGGCGCACCAGGTCGTCGACCGTGCTCACCGGCATCTTCGCCGGCACCACGAGCACGTGCGGAGAGGTCGCGACCATGCCGATCGGCGCGAAGTCCCTGATCGGGTCCCAGGTGAGCTTTTCGAACAGGCTCTGGTTGGTGACCAGCGGAATGGTGTTGAGGACGATCGTGTAGCCGTCCGGCGCGGCGCGCGCCGCCGCCTCCATCCCGATGTTGCCCGAGGCCCCGCTGCGGTTGTCGATGACGATCCGGGCGCCGAGCTGGCTCGCGAGCGGTTCGGCGATGAGCCGCGCGGTGATGTCGACGCTGCCGCCCGGCGGGAAGGGCGCGATCAGCCGGATCGGCTGGCTCGGCCAGGTCTGCGCCGCGGCCGGGCAGGCGAGGGCGAGCGCGAGGAGTGCGGTGAGCGATCTGAGCATGTTTCCTCCTGCGTGATATTGCCGTTGCGTGCGTGACCTTGCCGACCGGCGGATCAGCGAGCGGTAGATCGCCATCTCCACCGCATGCACCGATCGCGAAAACGTCAGGGATTGCGCCACGAGTTATGTCATAGATCGAGCAACAACCGCGCGGGGTCCTCCAGCGCCTCCTTGATGGCGACGAGCGACAGCACCGCTTCGCGGCCGTCGATGATGCGATGATCGTAGGAGAGGGCGAGGTAGTTGATCGGACGAATCACGAC
>JBATEB010000282.1:0-7830 GCA_049663805.1 Burkholderiales bacterium
GGGATTCCGCAGGACCGCCTTCAATATCTGCAGAAGGTATGGCGACAGATCCTGACCGACCCGGCGGTGATGGCCGAAGGCGCCAAGACCAGCCATGACGTGGATTATGAATCGCCCGACAAGATGAACGTAAAGGAACTTCTGGAGAGGCTGCCGGCGGACAAGCTGAAGGAAGTCAACGAAGTTATCCTGAAAAAGTTTTCCTGAAGCATGCGCCGCGCACAGTGTGCCGGGCGGCGCGTCAGCACCGCCCGGCGCCGGGCATGCCGCATCGAGGCTATCGGCGCGCCGCGACCGCGGCCCGGGTCGTAGCCGGGCTCGCCGGGAACCAAGATGCTCGACGCGTTCCTTTCGGCGGCCGTTCAGCTGCTCAACCCCGTTGTCCTCGCCGCGATGCTGGCGGGGCTGCCGCTCGGCCTTGTCATCGGACTGTTGCCTGGCCTGAGCGGCCTCACCGCCTTGGCTTTCCTGATCCCGTTCACCTTCGGCATGCCGCCGCTGGTGGGACTTGGGTTTCTGCTCGCCTCCTATGCCGCGGTGTCGCAAGGCGGCTCGATGACCGCGATCGTCCTCGGGATACCCGGCGAGGTGCCGAACGCGGCGACCGTGATCGACGGCTACCCGATGACCAAAGCCGGCCGTGCCGGGGAGGCGATCGGCGCCGCGCTCATGGCTTCGGCGCTCGGCGGCCTGTTCGGCTGCGTGCTGCTCGCGATGCTGCTGCCGATCGTCCAGCCGATCGTGCTGTCCTTCGCCTCCCCGGAAAACTTCTTTCTCGCCCTTTCGGGAATCGCCTTCATCGCCATGCTCAGTTCGGAAGCGCCGATCAGGGGCCTGATCGCCGGCGCGCTCGGCATCTTCCTGTCGCTGTTCGGCTATTCGCCGACCGACGGCGTGCCGCGATTCTGGATGGGCTTCGATTACATGCTGGACGGCTTCCGCCTGGTGCCGCTCGCCATGGGACTGTTCGCGATGCCGGAAATCCTTCAACTGATGACCTCCGGCAAGTCGATTGCGCAGCCGGAGGCGGTGGCGCCGATTTCGCTGCGGCAAGTGGTGAACGGCGGCCTGGAGGTGTTCAAGCATCCGGGCGTCTTCTTCCGCTCTTGTGCGATCGGATCGGTGATCGGCATGATGCCGGGCGTCGGCGGCGCCACGGCTCCCTTCGTCGCCTATGCCGCGGCCAAGCAGACCGCGCGCGATCCGGACAGCTTCGGCAGCGGCCGAATCGAAGGCGTCATCGCGCCGGAGGCCAGCAGCAACGCCAAGGAAGGCGGCGCGCTGGTGCCGACGCTGGCTCTGGGGATCCCGGGCAGCGCGGCAATGGCGCTGCTGCTTGGAGCGTTCATCATTCTCGGGCTGCAGCCCGGACCGGAATTCCTGGTCAAGCACCTCGATCTCGCCTTCGCCGCGGCGATGATTCTGGCGTTCGGCAACGTGGCATCGAGTTTCCTGATGTTCCTCCTGTCGAAGCTGCTCATCCACATCACCCGCGTCCCCGGGCACGTGCTGGCACCCATCCTCCTGGTGCTGGTGATGATCGGGAGCTACGCGGCCGAGAACAACCCGATCGACGTGCTGTTCGTTTTTGTTTTCGGCGGGCTCGGCGTGGCGATGGAGCGCCTGGGCTACAACCGGCCGGCGCTCCTGCTCGGCTTCGTCCTGGGGGAAACGATCGAGCGCTACTACCAGGTATCGGTGAACGCCTACGGCGCCGCTTTCTTCATGCGGCCGATCTCGCTCGTCATCATCGCGGCCGCCCTGCTGTGCCTGCTCTGGCCGAACCGCAAGCGCATCCTGGGGTACGGGAGAAACCGATGAGCCGCGGAGTGGTCCTCTTTCCGGCGCTGCTTCTCGCTTTCGCGGCGGCGATGCTGGCGATCGGCCACTTCCACTACCACTACTCCTGGACCGCGTTCGTCTTTCCGCTTGCCGCGGGTCTCGCGCTTTCCCTTCTATGCGCCTTCGAAATCGCGACGATTCTCCGCCGGCGCGGCGCGAGGGCGCCGGGCGCGGCCGGCCCGCCGCCGCTTTCGCTCGCCGGCATTGCATGGCTGTTCGCGCTTGCTCCGTTTCTCTACCTGTTTGGATTCATCTTCGGAGCGGCGCTGTATCTGCTCGTCTGCCTGAGGGGGAACGGCTTCTCCTGGCGGCTATCCCTGGGCACGGCGGCCGTGGCGCTGCTCGCCGGCTGGGGCCTTTTCGTCAAGGTGCTGGGCGTCCAGCTGCCGATCGCGCCGTTGTGGATGGGCTGACAGGACGATCAGCGGAAACAGTCGCGGTCTCTTTACCGCACGCCGCTATGTTTGGTGTCGTACAGACCGCCGACACCCCAATCACCTAAGTTGGGAACCGCTCCGCACGCTTCCGGTGCTGTCTTCGGGGTATGCGCTAGCGAGTTCTTCCACTCGAACTGTCGGTCACGACCCACGGGCCGTTCAGTGGAAGTTTGACAGTTCATGCTTGCTCGGAGGTTGTGCCATGAGAGTCTCTACAATCTGGTTTTTGACGTTACTACTGGCCGCTTTTGCGGCCGGATGTGGAAGCAGTAATAAGGGGCCGGAACCTGTAGCAGACACCACCGCCCCCACCGTGAGTTCCACCAACCCCGGCCATACCACCACCGGCATCGCCGTCAACAGGAGCCTCGCCGCCACCTTCAGCGAGCCGATGGATTCGGCAACCTGCACCACCACCACGTTTACCCTGGCGCAAGGGGTGACGCCAGTGGGCGGCGCGGTGACCTGCGTCGGCAGAACCGCGACCTTCAACCCGACCAGCGATCTTGCGGCCAGCACACTCTATACGGCCACCATCACCACCGGGGTCAAGGACGCGGCGGGCAATGCATTGGCCGCCAACAAGACATGGGACTTTACAACCGGGACGACTTCAGACGCGGCCGCCCCGACGGTGAGCTCCACGGACCCTGCCGATGCGGCCACCGGCGTGGTCGTCAACGGAAACATCACGGCAACCTTCAGTGAGGCAATCGACCCTGCAACCTGCACCGCGACCACATTTGCCCTGACGCAGGGGGTGACGTCCGTTCCGGCCGCCGTGACCTGCGTCGGCAGCACTGCGACCTTGAACCCGACGAGCAATCTCGCAGCCAGCACCTCCTATACCGCCACGATCACGAGCGGAGTCATGGACCTGGCAGGCCTTGCATTGGCAGCCGGGCTCGCACCGAATCCATGGACCTTTACAACCAGTGCAAGTGCGGCGACAGCGGCAGGTCCGGCGCCGGTATTGCTGGGAACCGCCGCCGGTTTCGCGATTCTGACGAAAACCGGAGTCACAAACGTTCCCGCCTCCGCCATTACCGGGGACGTCGGCGCGAGTCCCATTACCGGTGCCGCTATCGGCGTGCCGTGCGCGAACGTGACCGGGACGATATACGACGTCGATGCCGCCTATACGGGCGGAGGCGCTGCCGACGTTACCTGCAGGGTGACCGACGCCACTCTTCTGACCACGGCGGTATCCGACATGGAGCTCGCGTATACCGACGCCGCCGGCCGGACACTACCCAATTTTACCGAGCTGGGCGCCGGAAATATCAGCGGGTTGACGCTCGTTCCCGGGCTGTATAAATGGGGAACCGGGGTTTCAATGGACAACACCGGTGTCACTCTCGCGGGCGGCGCAAACGATGTCTGGATCTTCCAGATCGCGCAAGATCTCACCGTCGCAAACGGCGCCATCGTCACCCTGAGCGGCGCACAGGCCAAGAACGTCTTTTGGCAGGTCGCGGGCCAGGCGACTCTTGGAACGACGGCCAACTTCAAGGGAACGATACTGTCCCAAACGCTGATTTCGCTGAATACCGGCGCAGTCTTGAGCGGCAGGGCCCTGGCACAGACCCAGGTGACGTTGGACCAGAACACCGTGACCAGACCGTAAGGCGGCAGGATAAGGGGACCTTTCCGTTCTTCCGAAACGCGGAAAGGTCCCCCCTCCTTCGAGCTTCGCTCGCAAACGATCCCGGGTGCGTCCCGCGATGCAGGGTCCCGATTCGGGACCTGCTCGGTTCGCGTCGCCCTTCAGTCCGCGGCGGCCACAACCAGGGCGAGCGCGGCGCCGATGGCGGCCGGGATGCCGTAGCGCTCCCACTTCGACACGTCGTCGCCCGCGATCACCTCGACCGGCACCGGCGTCAGCTCGAGCACCTTGTTGGTGACCGAGTTCTCGACCAGCCGCGTGAGCGAGTTCTTGCGCGCGGTGCCCATTACGATATGGTCGCAGCGCAGGCGGCGCGCCGTATCGGTGATGGTCTTCGCCCTCTCGCCCACTTCGACATGAACGGCGTAGGGAATGCCGAAACCGTCGAGCATTTGCCTGATCGGACTCAGCACCTTTTGCGCCCGCTCGCGGTGGTGGTCGCGGAGGGTCTTGCCGCCGACAAACCGCGCGATATCCCGGTTGAACGGGGGTTGAACGTTCAGCAAGTGAATCTCCATTGCCGTGTTGTTCATGAATTCTTTGATGACGTGCCTCACGGCAAGCTGGCCATTGCGGGAGCCGTGGACGGGAACGAGCAATTTGAGCATGGTGTTTCCTCCTGCGAATCCTTGCGACATCGACGCGAGACCTCCATCCGGCTGCGCATCAGGAGCGCCCGGTACGGGGGCCTGCGCCGTTTCCATCTTCCCTGACGCGCGTCTCCGGAAATAGACCTTGAGCAGCTCCATGGCGACCGGCGAGAGGAAGAAGAACGGCAGCATGAGGAGCCAGTCGCCCGCGGTAAGCGGCACGGTGTCGAAGAACGGCCTCAGGAAAGGCACGTACACCACCATCAGCACCAGCAGGAACGACACCCCCACCGCCCACACCATCCAGCGGTTGGAAAACACTCCGATGGAGAAAACGCTGTGGTACTCGGAGCGGGCGGTGAAGGCGCGGATCAGTTCCGACGTGCACAGGGTGACGAAGGCCATGGTCTGCGCCGCCTCAAGATGAGCGGGATAGCGTTGCAGGGCCAGGTAGAAGACCGTGAGAATGGCGGCGGCGTCGACGACGCCGATGACACCGATGCCGACCGCCATGTCCCGGTTGATGATCGGCTCTTTCGGGGATCTGGGCGGATGCTTCATGATGTCGGGATCGCCCTTCTCCAGACCCAGCGCGAGCGCCGGCGCGCCGTCGCTGACCAGATTCAGCCAGAGCAGCTGAACCGGCCGCAAGGGGATGGGCATGCCCACCAGCATGGCCGCGAAGATGATGAGGATTTCCCCGACGTTGCAGGCGAGCAGGAAGTACACGAACTTGCGGATATTGGAATAGATGATCCGCCCCTGCTCGATCGCCGCGACGATGCTTGCGAAATTGTCGTCGGTGAGCACCATGTCCGCGGTCTGCTTGGCCACGTCCGTTCCGGTGATGCCCATGGCGACGCCGATGTTCGCGCGCTTCAGGGCCGGCGCGTCGTTGACGCCGTCGCCGGTCATCGCCACGACGTGATCGCGCGCCTTGAGGGCTTCGACGATGCGCGTCTTGTGCTGCGGTGAAACACGGCAGCACACGTCGAGCCTGTCCACCCTCTCGGCCAGTTCCTCGTCGCTCAGCCTTTCTATCTGCGGACCGGTCAGCACCAGCCCGCCCGGCGTCAGCAGGCCGATGTCCCTGGCGATGGCCTCGGCGGTATCCTTGTAGTCGCCGGTCACCATGATGCTCTTGAGGCCGGCGCCTCGGGCCACTTTCAGCGCATCGACCACCTCCGGTCGCGGCGGGTCGATCATGCCGAGCAGACCGACGAAGACCAGATCCTTCTCGACGGTTTCAGGGGTCACGCTTGCCGGGACTTCCTGCAGCGGACGATAAGCCACCGCCAGCACCCGCAGCGCGTTGCTCGCCATGTCGCGGTTGTGCTCGAGAATCGCCAGCCGCTGCTCCTGCGTCAGGCCGACGGCCCGGCCTCTATCCAGCCTCAGTCCGCACAGATCGAGAATAACGTCGGGCGCCCCCTTGACGAAGGCGATGACCGGCGGATAGCTGAAACCGGAAACCGCGGCGTGGGCATGCGCGCCGTCGACGCGGTGTAGGGTGGTCATGCGCTTTCTGTCCGAATCGAACGGAATCTCCTGGATCCGAGGCAGCGCCTTTTCCATCTCCTCGCGCCGGTACCCGCTCTTCGCGGCCGCGACGACCATGGCGCCTTCGGTCGGGTCGCCGATGATCTGCCAGGACGCCTTTCCGGTTTCGTCGCACTTTTCCTCGAGTTTCGCATCGTTGCAGACCAGTGCCCCGTGGAGCAGGACCGTCGCGTCCGGATCGGTTCGCGGCACAAACGGGGCGGTGCCGACGAAGAACTCCCCGCTCGGGTCATATCCCTCTCCGGTAACGCGGAATCGATTGCCGCCGGCCCACGCCTGGACGACGGTCATCTCGTTCTGCGTGAGGGTGCCCGTCTTGTCCGAGCACACCACCGTCGCGCAGCCGAGCGTTTCCACCGCCGGGAGTTTGCGGATCAGCGCGTGGTGCTTGATCATCCGCTGCATTCCGAGGGCGAGGCACACGGTCACGATCGCCGGCAGACCCTCCGGAACCGCTGCGATGGCGAGACTCACCGCGGTCATGAAAAGATTGATGATGTCCTTCTTTTCGGCCTCCAGATAGTTGAGGAAGCCGCCGTTCAGGGCCTCCACGAGGTGCGTATCGCGGAACAGGCCATAGACGAACACGAGCGCGCAGATGGCAAGGCACGCCGTTCCGAGGACCTTGCCCAGATGCGCGAGCTTCTTCTGCAGCGGGGTATCCTCGGTCTCGAACGACTGGATCATCTCCGCGATGAGCCCGATCTGGGTGTTCATTCCCGTCCCGGTCACGATTCCCCTGCCGCGCCCGTAAGTGATCAGCGTGCCCATGAAAGCGGAGTTCTTGCGGTCCCCCACGGGGATTTCCCGGTCCAGCACCACCGCGGCGTTCTTCTCGACCGGCACCGATTCCCCGGTCAGCGAAGCCTCCTCGATCTTGAGGTTGACGCTCTCGACCAGCCGCAGATCCGCCGGAACGTAGTTGCCGGCCTCCAGGAGGACGATATCGCCGCCGACGATCTCCCGACCGGGGACCGTGATCTGATGACCGTCGCGTATGACCTGGGCATTGGGAGCGGACATTTTCTTCAGGGCGGCCAGGGCCTGCTCCGCCTTCGATTCCTGGATCACCCCGACCACCGCGTTCAGCACGACGATGAACATGATCGCGACGGAGTCGACGTATTCTCCGAGCGCGAGCGAAACCAATGCCGCGATGATCAGGATGATCACGAGGTAATTGTTGAACTGGTCCCATAGGAGAGAGAAGAATCCCGGACGCGGGCGCTCGGTCAGCTCGTTCGGGCCGAATTTCCTGAGCCGCTCCTGCGCCTCCTGCTGGAACAGACCTCGCTCCAGGTGAGTCTGCAAGCCGTCGACGAGTGCCTCGATCGGCTTGGCGTGGGGGTCCTTGTCCTGCATGGCAGCCTCCTCATGATCTGCGGGTTTCGCGCGCGAGACTTGCGGCGTGGTTCAGTTTCAAGCTCGTCTTACCCGAGTATGGGCGGCGGCCATGAAGAGGAGAACTTGAGATTTTCCATGGATTTCATCAGGAAATCGCATGGCGGCCCGCGCTGGTCGATGGCTGACATCACGATTCGTAATGGATCGGAAGGCCGCAGGAGCTTGATGGGCAACTTCCGCTCTGCTATAAGCATATTGTGCGTCCCGGCTAAAACCGGGCGCCCCCACCACCGGGGAGTAGCTTCGGCAGCCGGTGGCTGCCGCGACGCGGTCGTCAAGACGGGCTTTGCGCCCCGGCCGCGTCAGCATCCACGTCGATGCAGGCGAGACC
>JBATEB010000283.1:0-2428 GCA_049663805.1 Burkholderiales bacterium
AAACCGACCTTGCCGCCCGGCGTTTTCACCAGATAGGCCTTGAACGGCCTGCCTCTCTTCGAGATGAAGCGCGGCAGCAGGTCCGTGCGCCCGGTGGCGAGGAGCTTGCGCATCTGCTCGCGCTCGACCGATTGCTGCAGGATCATGCGTCCGGAGCGGAAATCGCAGCTGCGCTGCGGCCCGACCGACTTCTCGCACAGATACGACACGCCGTGCTCGAACACGCGGCTGGCGCATTTCGGGCAGGGGCCGAGCGGCTCCTGGCCGGAGAAATCGACGGGCTCGTCGGCGCCCGCGCCGTCAGCCTGGCCGAAATCGAACTCGATCTTGTACTCGTCCGTCAGCTTCAGGCCGGCGGAGAACGGCCGCCCCTGCTTGCTGCGAAATCCGTTCAGCGGGCCGATGAACTTCTTGGTGACCAGCTCGGCCACTTCCTCGGGGGACCAGTCCCGGCCCAGCAGCACCGGCCAGATGTAGAAATCGCAGGACTGGCACTGGAACTTGCGGTAGGTCTCCTGGATCACGCCGCCACATTTCGGGCACGGTGCCGCGACGGTGGCGAAGGCCTCCTCGGGAATGCTGCCGGCCTTGACGCGTTTGACCAGATCCCGCGCGACCTTCTGGATGTGCTGCATGAATTTCTCGCGCGGCAGCTTGGCCTGCTCCATCTGCTTCAGCTTGAACTCCCAGTCCCCGGTGAGTTCCGGCGACGTAATCTCGTCGACGCCGAAATGCCTCAGCGCGAAAAAGAGGCGGAATGCCTTCCATGTCGGTTTTAGCTCGCGGCCGAGACGCTCGACGTATTTCTCGTAGATCAAGCCTTCGATGACCGCGGCGCGCGTGGCCGGCGTGCCCAGGCCCTTTACCCCCATCGCTTCGCGCAGCTCGTCGTCTTCGAGCAGCTTGCCGGCACCTTCCATCGCTGAAAGCAGCGTGGCTTCGTTGAACCGCGCTGGCGATCGCGTCTGGTTGGCGGTTGCTTGCACCTCCAGCGTTTTCACCTTTTCACCCTGGGTAATCGCCGGCAGGTTCTCGGCCTCGTCCTGCACGGTCTTGCCGTAGATTGCGAGCCAGCCTGGGCTCTGCAGCACTTTGCCCTCGGTCTTGAACTGTTCTTCGCCCACCGCGGTGATTCGGGTGGTCTGCAGATACTCGGCCGACGGGAAAAACACGGCAAGAAAGCGGCGCACTACCAGGTCGTAGAGTTTGGCTTCCGGTTCGCTCAGGTGGCCGGGGGTCTGCAGCGTCGGTATGATCGCGAAGTGGTCGGTAATCTTGCTGTTGTCGAAGATCCTTTTGTTCGGCTTGACCCAGCCGCTCTTCAGCACTTGCCTGGCGAACGGCGCGAACTCCTTGATACCCGCGAGCGCACCCATCGTTTTTTTGACGGTGGCGAGGTAATCCTCGGGCAGCGCGCGCGCGTCGGTCCTGGGATAGGTCAGCACCTTGTGCCGTTCGTAGAGCGATTGCGCGAGTGAAAGCGTGCCCTTGGCGGAGAATCCGAAGCGGCCGTTTGCCTCGCGCTGCAGGCTGGTCAGGTCGTAAAGCAGTGGTGAAGCCTGGGTCGAGGGCTTGCTCTCCTCGGTAGCCGTGCCCGGCTTGCCGGCGCAGGCAGCAGCGATCGCCTGGGCGCGCTCCGCCTTCCAGAGGCGTTCGGCCTTGCGCTCGGCATCGTCGTCCTTCTTGAATTCAGGGTCGAACCAGCGGCCCACGTACTCGCCCGCCTTGGCGGCGAAACGCGCATGCACTTCCCAGTAGTTGCGCGGCTGGAAGGCACGGATCTTCTCTTCGCGCTCGACGAGGATCGCCAGCGTCGGCGTCTGCACCCGGCCCACCGTGGTGAGATAGAAACCGCCCTCCTTGGAATTGAACGCGGTCATCGCGCGCGTTCCGTTGATTCCCACCAGCCAGTCGGCCTCGGAACGGGATTTCGCGGCGTCGGCGAGAGGCAGCAGCTCGCGGTCCTGCCGCAGGCTCGCGAAACCTTCGCGGATCGCCGATTGCGTCATGGACTGCAGCCAGAGGCGTTCGATCGGTTTTTTCGTCTTCGAGTATTGCGCGATGTAGCGGAAAATCAGTTCACCCTCGCGGCCGGCGTCACAGGCATTGATGATGCCGGTGACGTCTTTGCGTTTGAGGAGTTTCAGCAACACGTTGAGCCGGGGCGCGCTTTTCTCGATCGGTGCCAGATCGAAATGCGGCGGCACTACCGGCAGATTCGAGAAAGACCATTTGCCTTTCTTGACGTCGTGCTCAGGCGGCAGCGTGAGTTCCAGCAGGTGCCCCACCGCGGACGACAGCACATGCTTGTCGCTTTCGAAATACTCGTCCTTGCGCGTGAAGCCACCAAGTGCACGCGCAATATCGGCGGCAACTGACGGCTTCTCGGCGATGATGAGTTTTTTGGGCATGCGGCGCGAAAGGCCGC
>JBATEB010000284.1:0-8669 GCA_049663805.1 Burkholderiales bacterium
GTGCCGGAAGCACAGATCGCGCCGCACGCCACCCCCGGATCATAGCCGCGCCGCAAGAGCGTCGGCAACGTCAGCAACCCGAGAGTGATTACCGTGGCGCCGACGATGCCCGTGGTCGCACCCATCAACACGCCGACGCCGATGATGCCCAGGGCCATGCCCCCTTTCAGCCCGCCGGCAAGGTGGCCGACCACATCGAGCAGATCGTCGGCCAGGCGTGATTTCTCCAGCATCACGCCCATGAATACGAAAAGCGGAATGGCGAGCCATTGATAGTTGGCTACGACGCCGTAAATGCGCGCCGGCAGCAGGTTGAACAGAGTCGTTCCAAAGCCGAGAAAGCCGAACACGAATCCGGCGGTGGCGAGCGTAAACGCGACTGGCACACCGGCCAGCAGCAACCCGAAGAACGCCATCAGCATCAGGATGGCGAGGAACTCCGTGCCGCTCAAGTGGGCGGGCTCCGCAGCTTCTCGATACTGCCGATTGCCGTTGCGATGCTTTGCGCGAGCAGCAGCGCGAAGCCGACAGGTATCAGCGACTTCAGCAAGAAACGGTGCGGCAGGCCGCCTGGATCGGCCGAACCTTCGTCGATGACGTAGGCCTGCTGAACGTATTGCAGCGAGAACCAGATGATCAGGACCGATATCGCGATCGCAAGAAACGCGGACACCAAATTCACGACTTCCTTGCTGCGCGGAGAGAACTTACCGTACAGAATGTCGACGCGCACATGCTCGTCGTGCCGCAGCGCGTACGACATGCCGACCAGGATGAGCGGCACCAGCAAGTGCCACTCGAGTTCCTGCGCCCAGACCGAGCCCGTGTGGAACAGGTAGCGCAACAAGACGTTGGTCGCCATCAGAGCGACGATGACGAGCGCGATCCAGGACGTGCACGCACCCAGCACTTCGATGAAGCGCTCAATTCCCGCGCGAGCGCTGCTTGCCGCCGACATGCCAGCCCTTCCGCGGGCCATCAGGCCAGGATCCTGTCGTGATAGACCTTCTCGCTGTATCCCGCCCAACTGCGGTACTTCGCCATGAAAGCCATGTAGGACTCGTGCACTTTCTTGGTCACCGGATCCTTGGCTACGGCCTCGTCAAGCACCTTGCGGGTCGCGGCGCGCAGGCTCTTCACCACCGCGTCGGGCAGCGGCTTGGCGATCACGCCCTGGTTCTTGATCAGGTCTTCCATCGCTTCGGCATTGGTGCGCTGACACCAGGCCTCGCTGATGACGTTGCACGCGGCGCAGGCGTTCTCGACCACGGCCTGCAGGTCTTTCGGCAGCTTTCCCCACGCGGCTTTGTTGATGAGCAGCTCCGAGACCGTCGCGGTCTCGTGCCAGCCGGTCGTATGGTAGAACTTGGCCGCCTTCTGCAGCCCGAGCCTGCGGTCCTGGTAGGGGCCGACGAACTCGGCCGCATCGATGACGCCGCGCTCGAGCGCAGGGAAGATCTCGCCGCCGGGCAGGAGCTTCACGTCCACGCCCAGGGTCGCGTAAACTTTGCCTGCAAGGCCCGGGATTCGCATCTTGAGACCCCTGAAATCGCCGATCGATTTGATCTCTTTCCTGAACCAGCCGGTCATCTGCACGCCGGTATTGCCGCACGGAAACGCGATCATGCCGAACGGCGCGTAGACTTCATGCCAAAGGGGAATGCCGCCACCGTCGTAGAGCCAGCCGTTCATACCCTGGAAATTCAGGCCAAAGGGTACCGCCGTGAAATACTGGGCGGCAAAAGTCTTGCCCGTCCAGAAGTAGCTGTTCGCGTGGTTCATTTCCACGGTTCCGGAACGTACCGCGTCGAAGCCTTCCAGCGCCGGAATCAGTTCGCCGGCCCCGTAGACCTGAATCTTGAGTCGGCCGTTGGACATCGCCTCGATGCGTTTGGCGAGATCGGTCGCGCTCCCGGGGCCGTCCATATAGAAAGGCGCACCCTTGGGATAGGCGCTGGTCATTTTCCAGGTGAAATTTTGCTGTGCGCGCGCAATCATGGGCGCACCTGCGGCGGCCGTGCCCGCGGCGGCGAGTGTGCCGATTTTCAGAAGCTTACGGCGATCCATGTCCATGTATTTCTCCTTTAGTTAGGATTGCTGCCGGATCATTGATGCACACACGGTCCGGACAGAATTGACTCGTCCAGACCGGTCTTTCTTGCAGTGCATCATTCATGCCACACGTGGTGAAGCCTGCTCTCGACTCGATAGTTTGGGTGGTTTGTCGCCGACCCGCCTGGCCGGGACAGCAGAGGCCGGCTTCAACCCTGGACCCAGGGCAGCCCGGCAAACCTCCAACCGCCGACGGTATTGCGGTGGCCGAGAGCGTCCCTTTCGCCCTCGAAACCCTCCAGAATATTGTGGGAATTGGTATAGCCCGCCTGCGTCGCGACCGCAGCCGCTTGGTGCGACCGGGCGCCGGAGCGGCAGAGGAACATTACCGGCGCGGTCGTCTTGGGCACGTGAGCTTGAAGGTGCTCGAGGAACGCGTCATTGCGCCGCCCGCTCGGGTAGGTGTTCCATTCGACCAGCTCCGATTCCGGAACATGCCCCACATACTCCCATTCGGCCTGCGTTCTGACGTCAACGAGCTTCGCCTCGGGAATCTGCTCGAGGAGGGACTTGGCTTCGCGAGGAAGCAGGGCCCCGGCGTAGGGGAGCTTCATCGCTTCCGCCCGCTGCTTGGCCCTGGAGAGAATATCCTGAACGGAATCGCTTGGCATGGCGCGCCTCGGCGGGAAACGGAAAACCGGTAGTGTAGCTCGGTCAGCCCCCGTCGCAGTTGATAAGCACCCGTATGGTGCGCATAATGCTCGCTTTGCGCCAGCCTGGTGCGCGGATTCCCGGAAGCCTCGCGAGTGCCCCCTGTGGCACAATGAGCTTGCCCGTTCTGGCGCCGGATGGCATGGAATCTGCTGATTTTGAGCCTTCTTTCCCATCTGCACGCTTTGTTTCCTTCCAATCCTAACAATCCGCAAACTGAGGAGATCGCGAAATGGCAATGTCTGCCAATGATGTGATGAAAATGATCAAGGAAAAGGAGGTCAAGTTCGTCGACCTTCGCTTTACCGACACGCGCGGCAAGGAGCAACACGTGTCCGTGCCGGTCAAGGCCTTCACCCTCGACAAATTCGACGGCGGACACTTCTTTGACGGCTCCTCGATCGCTGGCTGGAAGGGCATCGAGGCTTCGGACATGCTGCTGGTACCCGATCCCGACAGCGCGCGGATGGACCCGTTCACCGACGAGCCGGTGCTCAACCTGAGTTGTGATTGCGTCGAGCCCTCGGACGGAAAAGGGTATGACCGAGATCCTCGCACGATCGCCAAGCGTGCCGAGGCTTACATGAAATCATCGGGTTTGGGCGACACTGCCTATTTCGGCCCCGAGCCCGAGTTTTTCATCTTCGACTCCGTGACCTGGAAGGTCGACATGTCGGGGAGCTTCTGCAAGATCAAATCCGAAGAGGCCCCATGGTCTTCCGGTGAGGAATACGAGGGCGGCAACATGGGGCACCGCGCGCCGGTGAAGGGAGGGTACTTCCCGGTACCGCCGGCGGATTCCTTGCAGGACATCAGGAACGCAATGGTTCTTGCCCTCGAGCAGCAGGGCGTCGAATGCGAAGTGCATCACCACGAGGTCGCCGCTGCCGGGCAGAATGAAATCGGTACCATGTACAACAGTCTGGTCAAGCGGGCCGACTGGATGCAGATTCTGAAGTACACGGTCTGGAATGTCGCCCATTCGTACGGCAAGACGGCGACCTTCATGCCGAAACCCATCGTCGGCGACAACGGCTCGGGCATGCACGTCCATCAGTCGGTCTGGAAGGACGGCAAGAACCTGTTCGAGGGAAACGGCTATTCGGGGCTGTCCGACTTTGCGCTCTACTACATCGGAGGCGTCATCAAACATGCGAAGGCGCTGAACGCGATCACAAACCCCGGGACGAATTCCTACAAACGGCTCGTCCCGGGGTTCGAGGCGCCTATCAATCTTGCCTATTCGTCACGCAATCGTTCGGCCGCCTGCCGGATTCCGCTGGTGATGAGTCCGAAGGCACGCCGCGTCGAGGTACGCTTTCCCGATCCCACAATGAATCCTTACCTCGGATTCGCCGCGATGCTCATGGCCGGGCTGGATGGCGTCCAAAACAAAATCCATCCGGGTGACCCCATCGACAAGAACTTGTACGATCTGCCCCCCGCACAGGCCAAGAAGGTTCAGAATGTCTGCTCGTCGCTCGATATGGCGCTCGAGCACCTGAACAAAGACCGCGATTTCCTGACGAAGGGCGGCGTGTTTTCCGACGACATGCTGGACGCCTATTGCGCACTGAAGATGGAGGAGGTCACGCGCTACCGCATGACGACTCATCCGGTCGAGTTCGACATGTACTACAGTTCGTGAGCAGGTGAGCCCCCGGCGATGTTTTCGCCGGGGTCAAGAAAACCGGAAGCGAGGAGGGGCGGAACCCCTGAAGTCGGGGTCTTCGTCCCTTTTTCATTTGAAATCAGTGTTGTCTTGCCATACACTTAATGTTCCCACTGGAGTCTGGGGGGTGCATGACACCGAGCAAGCACATCATCGGTTGGGTTTTCCTCTCGCTGGCAGGATCCGCCGAGCACGCTTACAGCGAGGTCTACAAATGTCCGGACGCGAGCGGACGGCCGACCTACACGAATGTCAAGAGAGACACCGTCGGCAAGAAATGCACGTTGGTGATCAAGGAAGTTTCGGTCGTACCGGCTCAGGTTCCCTCACGTTCCGACCAGCCCTCCGCGCGGAGCACGACCGCGTCGCGGAACGAGAACCGCCGCCGAATCCTCGAATCCGAACTCCAGAACGAGCAGCAGCTGCTTGCCGGCGCCAAGGAAAAGCTCGCCGAGCAAGAGGGGATTCGAAGCGGCGACGAGCGCAACTACGCTCGAGTCCTCGATCGCCTCAGGCCCTACCAGGATGCGGTCAGCCAGCACTCGCGGAATATCGAGCAGCTGCAGGGCGAGCTCGCCCGGCTCAAGTAGGGACGGCCCGTCGCGTCGCGAAAAATCGGGCGGCTGGCCGGATCGACGCGGCGGCAGCGCCGTGCCTTGAGTGCGCGCGATTTCGCGGCGCCGGTTCGCGAACCGGGGCCTCCGGAGTATGAGCGCGGCGATTGCCCTTCCCGGGCTGGACTTGCTCGCGACGGCGGTCGTCCTCCTCGACCCGAAGCTTCAAGTCAAGTATCTCAACCCCGCGGCCGAAGCGTTGTTCGCCGTCGGCCGCAAGAGCGCGACTGGACACCCGTTTCCCGCGCTCTTCTCCGACCCCGGCCCGCTCGCCGGCCTGCTGGACCAGGCGATCCGGGAAGAGCGGGGGTTTTCCGTTCAGGACCTGATCCTGGCGCCGGCGGGCCAGGAAGCGCTGCATCTGAATTGCATCGTTTCGCCGGTGGATCTGTCGCACGCCGCGCTGCTGCTTGAGTTGTGGCCGATCGACCAAAGGCTGCGAATCCTGCGTGAAGAGCAGCGCCTGGCCCAACATCGGGCCAATCGGGAATTGATCCGCAACCTGGCGCACGAAATCAAGAATCCCCTGGGCGGCCTGCGCGGTTCCGCTCAGCTTCTCGATCGCGAACTCGATCGGCCCGGCCTCAGGGAATACACGCAGGTGATCATCAAGGAGGCCGACCGCCTTCAGGCCCTGATGGATCGACTTCTTACCCCGCATCGGCCTCCGAATCAGGTCTCGATGAATATCCATGAAGTATGCGAAAGGGTGCGCAGCCTCATTCTTGCGGAGTTTCCCGAAGGCATTCGGGTCGAGCGGGACTACGATGCCGGGCTGCCGGATTTTCGCGGTGACCCGGAGCAGCTCATCCAGGCGGTGCTCAATATCGCCCGAAATGCCGCCCAGGCGATCCTCGGTGCGCGTGTACCCCGCGCGGTGCTCGCGGACGGTGAGATCGTCTTGCGTACCCGGGTCGCTCGTCAGGTAGCCCAGACCCGGCGCCTCCCCAGGCTGGCATTAGAATTGCAAGTGATCGACAACGGACCGGGTGTTCCGGCGGAGATACGAGACAGAATCTTCCATCCATTGGTGTCCGGCCGTGAAGGCGGGACTGGACTCGGTTTGACGCTGGCTCAGACATACGTGCAGCAGCACCAGGGGGTTGTAGAGTGCGACAGTCAGCCGGGGAAAACCTGTTTTCGGATCGTGTTGCCGCTGAACTGAAAGACGGTGATGAGACCTGTTTGGGTCATTGACGACGATCGCTCCATTCGCTGGGTTTTCGAGAAGGCGCTCGCTCGCGAGGGTATCCCGTTCGAGACGTTCGCCGAGGCGAGCAAAGCCATGGAGGCTCTGGATTCATCGGGTGCGCCGCAGGTTCTCGTGTCCGATATCAGGATGCCGGGAACTTCCGGCCTGGAGCTGCTCCAGAGCCTGAAGCAGCGATTTCCCAATCTTCCCGTGATCATCATGACCGCGTACTCCGATCTGGAGTCGGCGGTCGCCGCTTTTCAAGGCGGGGCGTTCGAATATCTGCCCAAGCCGTTTGACGTTGATCAGGCCGTTGACCTGATTCGCAGGGCGCTGGGCGAGAGCATGCGCGAGAGCGATGCCGAGGAATCGCTCTCCGGGTCTCCGGATATTCTCGGTCAGGCGCCCTCCATGCAGGAAGTGTTCCGAGGAATAGGGCGCCTGTCCCAGTCGGGCGCCACGGTTCTTGTGACGGGAGAGTCCGGAACGGGAAAGGAGCTGGTCGCGCTGGCGCTCCACCGCCATAGCCCCCGCGCGGACAAACCCTTTATCGCGATCAATACGGCCGCGATGCCGAAAGATCTCCTGGAGTCGGAACTTTTCGGGCACGAACGCGGCGCGTTTACCGGCGCCCAGACCCTGAGGCGCGGCCGCTTTGAACAGGCCGAAGGCGGTACCCTGTTTCTGGATGAGATCGGCGACATGCCATCCGAGCTTCAAACGCGCTTGCTGCGCGTGCTATCGGACGGAACCTTCTATCGGGTCGGAGGGCATCAGCCGATTCGCGCGAACGTTCGCGTCATAGCTGCAACCAACCAGGATCTGGAGGCGCGCGTCCGGGAGGGATTGTTCCGCGAAGACCTGTTTCATCGACTCAACGTAATCCGATTGCGCTTGCCGTCCCTTCGTGAGCGTCGTGAGGACATTCCCTTGCTCGCCCGGCATTTCCTTGCAAAATCCGCGCGCGAGATCGACAGCGAGCCCAAGCGGTTGTCCGACGCGGCGATGGCCTATCTGTCGGCGCAGGATCTTCCGGGAAACGTTCGGCAGCTTGAAAACGTCTGCCATTGGCTTACCGTCATGTCGCCGACGCAGGTCATCGAGATCGGTGACTTCCCGCCCGATCTGCGCGACGACACCTCGGCGGTGTCCGCAGATTGGCTTGCGGCCCTGGCCCGAGAGGCCGATCGCCTGCTGGCGAGCGGCAAGAAAGACATCATGGACGACCTCTCCCGGAGATTCGAAAAAACGCTGATCGAAAAGGCCCTCGCCCGCACCGGCGGTCGACGCATCGAAGCGGCGGGCCTGCTCGGCATCGGCCGCAATACCATTACGCGCAAAATCGGAGAGCTCGGGATCGGGGATGGGGCCCCCCATGAGGATGCGTAACGCCGGCACGCAGCGCGGGCGGCCGTCCTCATTCGAATTGCGCATCCCGGCTACCCTGCCCGCATACGGCCTCATAGACTGAATCGCGGCCCGCGCGCGGCCGCGCCGCTCACCGGCCGCGACCGCTCAGTCCATGATCCACTCGTGGCCGCACTTCCTGCACCTGACTTTCAGCCAGTATTCGCGAATCCCTTCGGAGGAATCGGTGCGGGCCGAATCGAGCACGTTAAACTGGCCGTAGGCTCCGCATTTCCCGCAGCTGGAGCGTCCCGAAAGATGCAGGGCCTGGAAGAGCATTACCCTGTAGCGCTCGAAGGAAATCAACCCGACGGCCCCGGCGCACAGGGTCAGCGCGAAGATCAGTGCCCGCTCGAACCCGCTGCCGCGCGCACCCAACTCCTCGATCATCGCAAGCACGAGGATAAGGCAGAGCAGGAAGGTAACCAGGTAGGCGTGACTCTGGATGAGCTGCCGCTCGAACCAGCGTCGGAACCCCAGCTTTAGGATACCCAGTGCGGGCTGCGAATTCGGCATCGCGTCACTGCTGCTCGATCGCGGCAATGATACGTTCCGGCGTCAGCGGCAGGTCGCGCACGCGCACGCCGAGCGCATGCGCGACCGCGTTGGCTATCGCCGCCGCGGTGGGTCCCTGGGCGGCCTCCCCCGCACCGACCGAGGGAAGCTCGGGGCGGTCGATGAGTTCGATTTCGACCGCCGGTACCTCGCTGAATTTCAGGATGGGATAGTCCTCCCAGCCCAGACTCGATATCCCTTGGGGCGAGAGCTTGACCTGCTCCCTGAGCGTCCAGCTGGTGGACTGAATGGCCCCGCCCTCGATCTGGTTGCGTACGCCGTCAGGATTGACGATCAGCCCGACATCGACGGCCATGAGCAGCCGCTTCACGCGAACCTCGTTCGCAACTTCGACTTCGGCAACCACGGCGCAGTAGGCTCCGAGGTTCTTGTACTTGGCAAACGCAATCCCGTGACCCCATCCCTCCGCGGGCTTCCAGGCGGTCCATGCCGCTCGCTTCGCAGC
>JBATEB010000285.1:0-37959 GCA_049663805.1 Burkholderiales bacterium
CGCCTCAGCCCGTGGGCATCCCCCGCCAGTTTCAGAAGGATCTCGAGCTCACGCGCGCGCGGTTGATCGATTGCCGCGACGAGAGGTCGGACATCTGGTTCCATTCGCTCTATCAGCTGGCGCGCACCTTCAATCCACTGCTGTCCCGGGAGGAGGCGCGCTCGCTGTGGTCGCGCCTGGAGCGGGAACGCTGCATCTCGGGCGTTCCGGACACGGAACGAAACTGGATGAGTCTGATGAGCGCGGTCGGCCGCCGCGATGCGCCGGAAATGGCGCGGCTCGGAGAAGCACTCCTGGCTGCGCCGAGCAATCTGCCGGCCGGTCACCGGCAGTATCTGATGGCGGCCGCAATGGCGGGGCATCTCGCGCAAGGCCGGCGCGACGCGGCGCGCGCCCTCTGGAGCCGTTACTCTATGGACGTCGACGAAACCGGGGACATCGGTCTGCGCCTCCTTCACGCCCACGCGTTCGAGATGAAGTGACGACGAAACGGACCCAGGCCGCGCCACGCCCTCGGACGATGGGTCGATTGCCGGTGCTCAGTCCCCGGTTCTTCCGGCGATGGGCTTGATCGGCGGCTCGACGTCTCCGCACTGCGCCCGATGCCGCAGCGAATGATCCATCAGCACGCAGGAGAGCATTGCTTCCGCGATGGGCGTCGCACGTATTCCCAC
This sequence comes from Burkholderiales bacterium, assembly GCA_049663805.1. Classification (GTDB taxonomy): domain Bacteria; phylum Pseudomonadota; class Gammaproteobacteria; order Burkholderiales; family SG8-39; genus VBDM01. The sequence continues at coordinate 675 of JBATEB010000285.1, forward strand.
GCAGGGGTCGTGGCGGCCGGTCGTCTGCACCGTTGTCGGCTCGCCCCTGCGATCGATCGAGCGCCGCGGAATGCGGATGCTCGAAGTGGGCTTGAGGGCGATGCTGACCAGGATATCCTGGCCGGTCGAAATTCCGCCCAGAGTGCCCCCGGCGTTGTTCGACGCAAACCCTTGCGGCGTCAGCTCGTCGCCGTGCTCCGAGCCTTTCTGTTCCACGGCGGCGAATCCGGCGCCGATTTCCACGCCCTTGACCGCATTGATCCCCATCATGGCGGCTGCGATGTCGGAGTCGAGCCTGCCGTAAACCGGCTCGCCCCACCCGACCGGCACGCCGCTCGCGACCACGTTGATGCGCGCTCCGCAGGAATCGCCCGAGGCGCGCAGCTCGTCCATGAACTGTTCGAGCTTCGGCACGATAGCCGGATCGGGGGAAAAAAATGGATTTTCGTTGACCGCGTCCCAGGACCTGAACACGATCCTGTTCGGACCGAGCTGCGCGAGATGGCCGCGCACTTCCACGCCGTGGCGCTCGCGCAGCCACTTCTTGGCGATCGCGCCGGCGGCAACGCGGATCATGGTTTCGCGCGCGGAGGCGCGCCCACCGCCCCGATAATCGCGCACGCCGTATTTCTGCCAGTAGGTATAGTCCGCGTGGCCGGGGCGGAAAGTGTCGGCAAGCGCGCTGTAGTCTTTGCTGCGCTGGTCCTCGTTCCTGATGACGAAACCGATCGCCGTACCCGTCGTCCGGCCTTCGAACACGCCCGAGAGGATTTCGATGCGGTCGGACTCCTGGCGCTGCGTGACGTGGCGCGAGGTGCCCGGCTTTCTGCGATCGAGCTCCTGCTGGATGTCGGCTTCCGCGAGCGCGAGCCCCGGCGGGCAGCCGTCGACGACGCCGCCGTAAGCAGGGCCGTGACTCTCGCCGAACGAGGTCACGCAATAGAGCAGGCCGAAGGTATTGCCGGACATGGGTGCGGTGTGAGTATAGCGGTCGGGACGTTTGGACGGTAGACTAGGGTTTCGGTTTAGCGAGTCCGCGGCGAAAAATGTCGGATCCCGACAAGTCAAAAGGCCCAGGCGGCCTTACGCTGCGCCAAATTCATGAGCAAGTGCAGAAATCCGTCGCGCGCGATCGCGAGTCGCAGAAGATGAAGAACCCGCTCGCGCAGAAGCCGAACCGCTGGCAGCGCGTCGTGCGTTACGTGTGGGACAAGAAACGCGGCTGAGCCCACGCTGCCCCGCGCACCCCGTTCACGATTTATTACCGCATCAAGCGATCCAGCATTCAGATCCTTCGCGTCTTGCACCACCGTCAGGACCGCTGAATGCCTGCCGCGCGGGGGCGTGCGGTTGACTCGGATAACCCCTACCTTGCGGGGACTGGATACAGGTATCGCCCGCTCGGTTCGGCGGGCGCGGATTGAAACTCCCCGCGATTTTGGAAGAGGCGAGCCTGCGCTTGTATCGCCTGACCCTCTGCCCAGAACCGCAGGCGCCGTGTCCCGGGCATGGGAGCGCTACTCGGGCCAGTTCTTGATATAGCCCTTGAGCATGCGGTTTTCGAAATCCTGCTCATCGAGCACCGCTTTGGCGACGTCGCGAAAGGAAACCACGCCGATCAACCTGTCTCGGTCCATCACCGGCAGATAGCGGGCCCCGGAATCGATCATGGTGCGTCGCAAATCGTTCAGCTCCACGCCGGGACCGGTGGTCACGGGATCTCGCTCCATGATTTCGCGAACGTTCGCGTTGCCGAGAGCCCCGCCGCCGCGGTTGACTGCCAGCAGGATCTCCTTGAAGGTCAGCATCCCGACCAGGCGGCCTTTGTCGAGCACGACCAGGGAACCCATGTTGTGCTGCGCCATGACCGACACCGCCTCGGTCAGCCGACCCTCCGGCGAAATCGTGAACAGCGCGTTGCCCTTGACCTTGAGGATCTCGCTCACTTGCATGGATATCCTCCCTCTGCGCAGTTCTGCGGGCAGATGATACCCCCGGCCATGGGGCCATGCCAGACGGGTCGGCGACCGGCTCTGATCGGCGGCGTGCGATGCGCATTACGCCCGTCTTGCGTCTTGCGCCCGGTCGTAACGGACGGTGCGATCTGGTAAGGTTTGCTCGCGGCGTCGTGACGAAGGACAACTCGATGTCATTCGATTGGTCGAAGGTGGGCCGAACTCCCCCGGGCGCGCTCGGCGAAGCGCGCACCCTTGCGCATCATGCCGCGCAGTGGGTTGCGAGGGTGGCGCAGGCCAACCTGAGAACGAAGCCCGACGACAGCCAAGCGAGCTTCTCCTGGGACGCCTCTCATTCAGCGCTCGTTTCTCAGCCGCTCCCAACGAAGGGAGGCGAGGTTCGCATCGGGCTGCGGATTTCGCGGCTCGAGCTCATCCTGACGCGCGGCGCCAGCGTGGTCGACGCGTTCCAATTCGACGGCAAGACGGAAGCGGAAGCCGGAATCTGGGTCGACACGAAGATGCACGCGCTGAGCCTGAATCCCGCGACCGGCGCGACGCTTGGATACGCCCTGCCGGCACATCCTGCCGGCGGGGGACGCCACCGGCTGGGAATGCTCGGCCGGGAACTCGGAGAGCTGTCGCGCTGGTTCGGCGGGCCGGCCGAAATACTGGAGGATTTCAGGGAGAAGCTCGCGGCCTTGCGCCCAGGGCCGGTCCGCTGCTGGCCGCATCACTTCGATATCGCGACCCTGGTGCGGCTGGATGAGAGCAGCGGCGAGTCGGCACCTTCCGTAGGCGTGGGCGCGTCGCCGGGAGACGAATTCTACTCGCAGCCTTACGTCTACGTGAGTCCGTCGCCCCGCTTCGAGGCCGCGGGGCTCCCGGAGCTGCCTCGGCCCGGTCACTGGCACACGGAGGGCTTCTTCGGCGCCGTCGCCGCCGCGGATGACATTCTTTCGATGGCGGAACGGGCGCAGGCGCTCCAAGCGTTCATCGAGGCGGCGTTCGCCATAGGCCGCGCGCGCCTCGGCCGGTAGGGGTCTTTCAGGGGAATACGCGCCCAGGCCACTTGTGCGAGTGTCCGGGACGCGCTAACCTGATGCACCAGGTTAATACCTGTGCGTAAGTACTTGGGTTGCCGCGCCTAAATGACCGTTGCCCGGGAAATGGCGCGCCGCTCCCGGCCGGTCCGGTTCCAGGGGCATTCGCGGTGACTTATGTCACGGTAATTCAGGCATGCCAATTGCTCGCAACCGGTATGAACGCATGACCATCAGAAGGAGAACGTTACATGGTCAATGTCATGATCAGCGGCGCCGACAAGAGCGGGGCTTTGTTTCGGATCTCGACTTTCCTGAACCGGAAGGGCTATGGCCTGAAAGGCCATGAAATCATCGAATCGGGATCGGGCACGAAACTGCTGAAAGTGAGCCTCGACCTGCCTCAGGTCGACCGGGACCTGTTGTCGGCCGAACTGAGGAAAATCGATCCGGATTTCGGCGTGGTCAATGTCGCGATCGATTCGAAGCAAGGCACTCAATCCCCGGGCGAACTGCTCAAGGATATGGCGGAGCGGTTTCCCGATATCGCCCCGCTCGTACGAGCGTACGCCGAGGCCGTAGGCACGAAAAACCGGGATCAGGAATTGTTCGAAGCGGGAAAGAAAATAGGCGCGTTTCACTACGAAAAGGAATGGTCGTTCGGAACGCCGCTCAAGATGCCCGTCGCGTTGCGGCGAACCCTGGCCCCGGCGCTCGAAAAATTCGGAAAGGTGGACGCGACCGACAAGGGCATTTCCATGCCGAACAGCCCTTTTTACGGCAGCGGCGGCCAACCCAGTTGTTGCGCGTTCCTGACCGGTTTCATGCAGGGGTTCCTGGACGCGGGGCCGTCCACGCATAACACCCGTGTGCAAAAAGCGGCATGCCGGGCGAAGGGAGATTTGCAGTGCTCCTACAACGTCAACTATGAGCAATAGTCGTCGCTGAAGGGTCGCTTTTTCAACGCTGTAATTTTCATACCCAGATTGGGGGATTCCTAGTTATGAACACGATTCAATATGAGCCGTTGCTGGTTCTGCTGTCGTACCTGATATCGGTCTTTGGCTCCTATACCGCGCTGCAACTCGCCATCGCCATCCCGCAGGCGCGCACCTGGGGGGGCGTGGTCGGCTCCGTCCTTGGGGCGTCGATCGCCATCGGCGGCGGGGCAATCTGGTCGATGCATTTCATCGCCATGAATGCCGCCGATCTGGGCATGCCGGTCGCCTACGACGCAGCGCTGACTTTCGGTTCCCTGGCGATCGCCATTCTCGCGTGCGGCATCGGGCTATTCATCGTGGGGCGCAGCGACGGCGGACCGCTCAACCTGCCTCTCGGCGGAGTTCTGACGGGCCTCGGGGTCGCCCTGATGCACTACACGGGCATGGCCGCGATGATCCTCCAGGGGAAGATCACGTACGACACCACCCTGTTCGCGGCGTCCATCGTCATCGCCATCGTGGCCGCCACGGTGGCACTGTGGCTCGCGTTCAATCTTCGCGGCAACCTGCAGCGATTCGGCAGCGCGATCGTCATGGGCATCGCGGTATGCGGGATGCACTACACCGGGATGTTCGCGGTGCGACTGGAGAAGTCGAACGAGGTGGCCGCGACGACCGGGCACATCCACCTGTCTGCCAGCGATCTGGCTTTCACGGTATTCGGGATCACCGCCGCACTCCTGACGCTGCTTCTCATCTACGGCGCCTGGAAGTCTCAGCGCAGGCTGTCGGTAGGGATCTAGCAGATCCGTTTGTTTGCGTACGGCAAGGCCCGGCGGCGAGAGTCGCCGGGCCTTGCGCGCTTCCCGGGCCTAGTTTCGTCCCGCCAGTTTTTCCGCGGTGATCTCCGGTTCGAGACCCACCGCTTCGGCGGCGTCGAAGTTGAGCTCGACCTTGATGCCGTTCGGGTCGTACATGAACAGCTGATACAGCGCCTGGCCGTTTGCGCGCCGCTCGTTGAACCTCACTTCATGCCGGCGCAGGTGCGCCATGGTCCCTTTCAGCTCCTTCGCGCGGAATGCAATGTGGTCGATCGCGCCGGTGCCCGCGCCCGAGTCCCCGCCGACGCGCCCGAGGTAAGCCTTCTGGCTCTCGCCCGCGTGCCTCGCGCTCCTGCCGATGTGCACCACGTCCACGCCGTCGAGGTACATCCAGTACACGGGGAAGCCGAAATCGGGGTGCCAGCCCTCCTGCATGCCGAGGATGTCGCGATACCAGTCGCGCGTGCGTTCCATGTCATCGGCGGCGATGAGATAGTGCTCGATATGGGATAGCGGCATGGCGGCTCCTCGAGGCGCGCGTTTGGCTCTGCTGCTGCCCCTTGATGTCCCTCAAACGGGACCATGACCAGACGAAGGCCCCAGTGTAAGCTTCCGGCGGGTCAACGTGTGGCGCGGCCGCATTCGCGGCGGTGCTTGCGGACGATGCTGCGCCGCGGGAGAAAGGAACAGGTGCGTTATGAAGCTTGGAACCGCAGTACCGCAACCAGCGGAGGGCCTCCATACCGAAGCCTATTGGATGCCCTTCACGCACAACCGCTACCTCAAGAAGAACGCCCGATCCCGGATCCTCGCGCGGGCGGAGGGCGCGTACTACACGACCGTCGAGGGCAGGCGCCTGTTCGACTGCCTGTCCGGACTGTGGTGCTGTCCGCTCGGGCACGGCCATCCGAAGATCGCGCAGGCCGTCGCGGCACAGGTCCGGGAGCTCGATTACAGCCCGGCCTTCCAGATGGGACACCCCAAGATCTTCTCGCTCGCCGAGCGGATCGCCGGGATGGCTCCCGAGGGAATGGGCCAGGTCTTTTTCGGCAATTCCGGCTCGGAAGCCGTGGATACGGCGCTCAAGATCGCGGTCGCGTATCACCGCATGAAAGGCGAGGCCTCGCGCACGCGCCTGATCGGGCGCGAGCGCGGCTACCACGGCGTCGGCATCGGCGGGATATCGGTCGGCGGCATCGCGCCGAACCGCAGGATGTTCGCCCCCATGCTGCTGCCGGGCGTCGACCACCTTCCGCACACCTACAATGCCGCGGAAATGGCGTTCTCGCGCGGTCAGCCCTCATGGGGCGCACACCTCGCCGAGGACCTGGAGCGCATCATCGCGCTGCACGACGCTTCGACCATCGCCGCCGTGATCGTCGAGCCGATGCAAGGCTCCGCGGGCGTGATCGTGCCGCCGCCCGGGTACCTCGAGCGGCTGCGCCGCATCTGCGACAAGCACGGCATTCTGCTCATTTTCGATGAAGTCATCACCGGATTCGGCCGTCTCGGCCATCCCTTCGCGGCGCAGCGTTTCGGAGTCGTTCCGGACATGATCGCTTTTGCGAAGATCGTGACGAACGGCGTGGTTCCCATGGGCGGCGTCATCGTGAAGCGCGCGATCCACGACGCGTTCATGAGCGGACCGGAAATCGCCGTCGAGCTGTTTCACGGCTACACCTACTCGGGCCACCCGGTGGCCGCGGCCGCCGCTCATGCCGTACTCGACGCCTTCGACGAAGAGGACTCGTTCAAATCGGCGCGCGAACTCGAGCCCGTGCTCGAGCGGGCGGTGCATTCGCTGAAGGGCGAGCCAGGGGTCATCGACATACGCAACATCGGGCTGGCCGCGGCGGTCGAGCTGGAGCCGGCACCCGGAAACCCCGGGTTGCGGGCGCTCAGGGTCTTCGAGCGCGGCATGGAGGAAGGCATGCTGTTCCGATTCACCGGCGACACCATCGCCATGGCGCCGCCGTTCATCGCGACCCCGTCGGAGATCGAAACCATGATCGAAAAGCTGCGCACCGCGATCAGAACCGCGACCTGAGCGGCATCGTCACTTGGCCTCGTAGACGATCTTCCCTCCGACCATGGTCATGAGCGGCTTGATATCCTTGATCTGGTCCGGGGGAACCCTGAAGTAGTCGCGATCGAGCACCACGAGGTCCGCGTACCGTCCCGGCTGGATCGAGCCGAGGTTGCTCTCCTGGAAGACGAAGCGCGCGTTGCCGCGCGTATGCGCGATCAGCGCTTCCTCACGCGATACCGACTGGCGGTTGACCCGGCGTCCCCCGATCATGCGCCCGGTGACCGCAAACCAAAGCGTATAGAAGGGGCTGGACGGGGCGACCGCCGTCGCGTCGGATCCCAGCCCCCACGGGACGCCGCTCGCCTGAACCCGCCGGAAAGGCGGCATGTCCCAGGCGCGCTCGCCGTGCACCTTGTGCATCTGCGCCCCCTGGATCAGCGGGCGGCTGTGCAGTCCCGCGACCATGCCGAGCCTCTTCATCCGTCCGAGCTGTGCATCGGTCACCTGATCGAGGTGCGAGAAGGCCCAGCGCAGCCCCTTGATGGGCTCGACCCTGTTGATCGCCTCGTATTCGCCGAGGTAGGCGTCGATCGCATTCTCCATTTCGACGTGGGCGTTCAGGAACATTCCGCCTTCGGCGATCGCGTGGGCGATGCGCCGCACCTGACGCATGTCCTCGGGCCGGACGGCGAAGTCGCCGCGCAGCAGGCCGGTGGCGGCAGGGGCATACACCAGCTCGCCCCAGCCGATGTTGTCGAAGAAATCGCTGCCCTGAAACGGCGTGTGGTGTTGAATCTCGCCGAGTACCTTGTCCACCTGCTCCGGCATCGCGGGCGCGCGGAACGTGGTCCAGAACACTCTCGCGTTCAACTCGCCGCGGTCGGCCAGGGCCTGGTAGGCCTCGTAGTGCTTTTCACCGATGCCTCGCCCTCCCGCGTCGTACCAGGCGGTAATTCCCATGGCGTTCAGCCCGGCGACGAAGCTGCGGACGTTCTCGACCCACTTTTCCCGGTCGGGGAGGGGAATTTTCGACGCGACAAACGCCACTCCGCCGGCCCCGCTTATGATCCCGGTTGGCGCGCCGCTCGCGTCCTTCTCGATCCGGCCGCCGTTCGGATCGGGTGTGTTCGCGTCGATACCGCACGCCTTGAGCGCCGCGGTGTTGAGGTAGCTGCGGGCGTACACGGCCTGCAGCACGACGGGATTTTCGGGCGCGATTCGATCCAGCTCCTCTCGCGGAAATCCGCGCGGGTCGTCGGTGAACTGGTCCTCGGACCAGCCGCCGAGCGTCACGATCCAGGCTCCCGCGCCTGCCTCGCCCACGCGCCCCGCCAGCAGGACAAGCACCTTCTTGCGCGAGGTCACCCCGTCCAGCCGCATTTCGTCGTGCTCCGGTGCCCGGATGAAGTGCGCATGATTGTCGATCAGCCCCGGGATCACCACGCGCTTCTTGAGGTCGATGATGCGGGTCCCGCTCCCCTGCAACTCGAGCACATCACCGTTCCTGCCGACCGCGACGACGCGCTGTCCCCTGATCGCCACGCCCTGCGCGACGCCGAAGCGATCGTCCACGGTGGCGATCCTGCCGTTGACGAGAATGATGTTTGCCTTTTCGGCCGCGCCAACCGCGCCGCCGGTCGCGGCCAGAAAAATCGCTCCGAGCAACACCGTCGAAACCGCCCCGCCTGACCGATTGCTCATGTAATCTCCTGTAACCTCGTTGCGTCCGCTTTCGGGGAAAGCCGCTCGGAAATCCCTGCGCGCCGCATGGGTGCGGTCCATCGTCGTGCGCGAACCGGCGTCGCGTGCGTTATATTATGACGCCAACGGCCGGCACGTTCTGGAAATCAGGCCCGAGACCCGCGTGTCGACAAGGAAAATTTCACGGGAGATTGGAATGACAACAACTGCTGCAAAGAGGGCGAGTGCGCATCGCCCGCGCTACGGCGAAAGCGGGCATTTCCGCCCGAACGGCGGGCGGCGAGTTTGCCTGAAAATCGCGTCGGCGGCGCTCGCCGCCATGGTCGCGCTCCCCGCCCTCGCCGACGACTACCCTTCGAAACCGGTGCGCATTTTCGTTCCCGCGAGCCCCGGCGGTGCCTCGGACATTGCCGCACGGCTGGTCAGCCCCAAGCTGAGCGAGTCACTCGGGCAGCCGTTCGTGGTGGAGAACCGCGTCACCTCCGGCGGCATCGTCGGCACGGCGCAGCTCGCGAAATCGGCGCCGGACGGCTACAGCATCATGATGACCTTCGACACCTTCGCGTCGAACCCGCACATGTACAAGGATCTGCCGTACGACATCCTCAAGGATTTCGCGCCGATCATGCAGCTCACGCGCTACCCGCAGATCCTGGTGGTCCATCCCAGCCTCAAGGTAAGGACCGTTCCGGAGTTCGTCGCGTACGCGAAGGCGAACAGCGCGAAGCTGAACTTCGGCTCGGCCGGCCCGGCATCCTCCAGCCGCCTCGCGTTCGAGCTCCTGAAGGATGCGGCGGGCATTCAGGTCGAACCGATCCACTACAAGGGCGGCGGGCCGGCGATCAACGACCTCGTCAAGGGAACGGTCCAGGTCATGCTGATCCAGGCGGGCGGCGCCATCGGCCAGAACATCAGAGCCGGGAAGCTGATCGGCCTGGCCACCAGCGCCCGAGAGCGCTCTCCCCTTTTCCCGGATCTGCCGACGATCGCCGATTTCTACCCGGGCTTCGAGACCATTTCCTGGATCGGTGCCATCGCCCCGGCAGACACGCCGCGTCCGATCATCGACAAGCTCAACGCGACGCTGGTGAGGGTGCTCGCGGATCCTGAAGTCAGGAAAAGGTTCGAGGCGCAGACCGCCGATATCGTCGCGAGCACCCCCGAGCAGTTCGGGGAATTGATCCGGTCCGAGTCGGCGAAGTGGGGCAGGATCATTCGCGAGAAAAACATCCGGATCGACTGAGGATTTTCGCCTCGAACCGGAATTATTTCAGCGATGTGATGAGGTAGTCCGAACCCTGCTGCACGAACTCGAACTCGACCTTCTTTCCCGTAGTAAGCTTCTCGAGCAGCGACCGGTCCTTGACGCCGAAGGCCATGGTCATCGCCGGCCACTTCAGGCTCTGAATGGCACCGTGCGCGATCGTGACCCCGCCGCTCGCCCGATCGACGCGCGTTACCGTGCCCGAGCCTTTGTGCGTCGATTTTGCGTCCGCGCCCTTCATATCCATACCCTTCATGTTTCCAGACTGAGCATAGCTCATGACAGGGGCCGAAACGGACAACGCGAGAACCAACAGCGATGCAGGTAATTTCATTCACTACTCCCTTTGCGGTTGAAGATCGAACATACGGGGTTTGTTGAACTTCAAGCGGGCTTCCCGCGCAAATCTTGACGGCCCATCCGCGGGGATCTCGCGCGGCGCACGCGATGCAGGAGCAGATACGCGGCCGGGATGACGAACATCGACAGCAGGGGCGCCGTTACCATCCCCCCCACCATGGGCGCAGCGATCCGGCGCATCACCTCCGACCCCGTGCCCGAGCCGAACATGATGGGCAGCAAGCCGGCCACCACGACGGCGACGGTCATCGCTTTCGGCCGCACGCGAAGCACCGCGCCTTCGTCGATCGCGGCCTTCAACTCCGACTCGACGAGGGGACGGCCGGCGGCCTCGCGGCCGTCGATCGCCTGGCGCAGATACACCAGCATGACGACCCCGAATTCGGCCGCCACGCCCGCGAGCGCGATGAAGCCGACGGCCGAGGCGATCGACATGTGATAGCCGAGCAGGAACATGAGCCAAAACCCGCCCACGAGCGCGAACGGCAGGGTCGCCATGATAAGGAGCGCCTCGCTCACGCGCCGGAAGGCGAGATAGAGCAGCACGAAGATGATGAGGAGCGTCGCGGGAACCACGACTCTGAGTTTCGCCGCCGCGCGTTCGAGGAACTCGAACTGGCCTGACCAGGAGATCGAGTAGCCGGCGGGCAGCCTGACTTCTCTCGCCACGAGGCGCTGCATCTCGCGCACCGCCGAACTCAAGTCGCGCCCGTGCAGGTCGACGTACACCCAGCCGGAAAGCCTGGCGTTCTCGCTCTTCAGCATCGGGGGGCCGTCGGCGATGCTGATCGCTGCCACGTCCCCCAGCCGGATCTGCGCGCCGCGCTCGGCGAGCACCGACAGGTTGCGGATCTTTTCCACCGAGTCGCGGATTTCTCGCGGATAGCGCACGTTGATGGGAAAGCGCTGCAAGCCTTCGACGGTCTCGCCGATGTTGTCGCCGCCGATTGCCGCGGCGACGATGCTCTGCACGTCGGCGATATTGAGTCCGTAGCGCGCCGCGGCGTCGCGGTCGATGCGCACGTCGATGTAGCGGCCGGCGCCGAGCCGCTCCGCGAGCGCCGAGGTGACTCCCGGGACCTGTTTCACGACGCGCTCGATCTCGGCCGTGACGCGGTCGATCTGCAGCAGGTCCATCCCCGCCACTTTCACGCCGACCGGGCTCTTGATGCCGGTGGCGAGCATGTCGATGCGGTTGCGGATCGGCGGCACCCAGATGTTCGAAAGGCCCGGCACCTTGACGATGCGGTCCAGTTCCTCCACCAGCTTGTCGGGCGTCATCCCCGGCCGCCATTGCTCCCGCGGCTTCAGTCGAATGGTGGTCTCGAACATCTCCAGCGGCGCCGGGTCGGTCGCGCTCTCGGCGCGCCCCGCCTTGCCGAAAACGCTTTCCACCTCGGGCACGGTTTTGATCAGGCGGTCGGTCTGTTGCAGGAGCTCGGCGGCCTTGCCCACGGACAGGCCGGGCAGCGCCGAGGGCATGTAGAGCAAATCGCCTTCGTGGAGCGGCGGCATGAATTCGCCGCCCAGCCGGCTCGCGGGCAACGCCGTCACCGCAGCCACCAGAACCGCCAGCGCTATTGTGACCTTCGGAAAGCGCAGTACGCCGGCGAGCAGGGGGCGATAGAGGGCGATCAATAGCCGGTTGAGCGGGTTCTTCAGCTCCTCCGGGATGCGCCCTCGGACGAGATAACCCATGAGCACGGGAACCAGCGTCACCGCGAGGCCCGCGGCGGCGGCCATGGCGTAGGTCTTGGTGTACGCGAGCGGGGAAAACAGCCTCCCCTCCTGCGCCTGCAGCGTGAATACCGGGACGAAGGAGAAGGTGATGATGAGAAGCGAGACGAACAGAGCCGGCCCGACTTGTACCGCGGCCTCGCCGACCACGTGCCAGCGCTCCTCATCCGCGAGCGCCTCGCCGGGGTGCGCCTGGCGCCAGGCTTCGAGGTGCTTGTGCGCGTTCTCGATCATCACGACCGCCGCATCGACCATCGCGCCGATCGCGATGGCGATCCCGCCGAGCGACATGATGTTGGCGTTGACTCCCTGGTAGACCATGACGATGAATGCGGCGAGTATTCCCAGAGGCAGCGAGACGATGGCGACAAAGGCCGAGCGCAGATGGAAAAGAAAGGCCACGCACACGAGCGCGACGACGACGAATTCCTCGACGAGTTTCTGGCCGAGGTTGGCGACGGCGCGTTCAATGAGGCCGGAGCGGTCGTAGGTCGCAACGACCTCGACACCCTCGGGCAGGCTCGATTTCAGCCCTTCGAGCTTCGCCTTGACCGCCGCGATCGTGTCCAGCGCGTTCTTCCCCGAGCGCATGACGATGATGCCGCCGGCCACTTCGCCTTCCCCGTTCAGCTCGGCGATGCCGCGGCGCATCTCCGGGCCGACCTGCACGCGCGCCACATCGCCGAGGCGCACCGGCACGCCCGACTCGGTCGTCGCCAGGGGAATCTTGCGAAAATCGTCGAGCGACTCCAGGTAGCCGCTGGTGCGCACCATGTATTCGGCTTCGCCCAGCTCCAGCACCGAACCCCCGGTTTCCTGGTTGGCGCGCCGCACCGCGTCGATCACCTTCGCGTGAGGAATGTTGTAGGCGCGCAGCCGGTCCGGGTCGAGCACGATCTGGTACTGGCGCACCATGCCGCCGACGCTCGCGACCTCGGAGACGTTCGGCACCGCCTTCAGCTCGTACTTGAGAAACCAGTCCTGCAGCGCGCGCAACTGCGACAGGTCCATGCGGCCGCTGCGGTCGACCAGGGCGTACTCGTACACCCATCCCACGCCGGTCGCGTCCGGCCCGAGCGCGGGTCTAGCCTGCGGCGGGAGCCGCGACTGCACCTGGTTCAGGTACTCGAGCACGCGCGAGCGCGCCCAGTAAAGGTCGGTTCCGTCCTCGAACAGGATGTAGACGAACGAATCGCCGAAGAACGAGTAGCCGCGCACCGTCTTCGCGCCGGGCACCGAGAGCATGGTGGTGGTGAGCGGATAGGTGACCTGGTTCTCGACGATCTGCGGCGCCTGCCCGGGGTAGGTGGTGCGGATGATCACCTGCACGTCCGAGAGATCCGGGATGGCATCGAGCGGCATCTTCAGCATCGCCCAGACGCCCCAGGCCGCGAGCCCAGGCGTCGCGATCAGAACCAGGAACCGGTTCGCGATCGACCAGCGGATGAGGTTCGCGATCATTTCCCCCTCTTTGCGTCGCGCTTCGCCTCGTCAGAGCCCGGCCGGAGCGGAGTGATCCGCGTCAGCGTGAACCGGCCGTCGGCCGTCTGGCTGAAATCGAAGGACACCGAATCGCCGACGACGATGCCCTTGGGCAAGCCGGAGGCGGGAGCGCGAAATCCCATGGTCATCGGGCCCCATTGCAGGGACTCGATGGGGCCGTGCGAGATAGTGAGCTCCCGCTCGACGATCGCCACAAGCTTGCCTTCGCCCCGGTGTACCGGGTTCAACGGAGCAGCGCTTCGCGCTTCTTCCGCCGGCGCCATGCGCGCGGCCGCCGCTTTCAGGCTCGCCTCCGAGTCGATGAGGAACTGGCCGGAAACGACGACCTTCTGCCCCGCCTCGAGCCCTTTGCGGATTTCCGTGCGCCCGTTGACTTCGGCGCCGCTCTCGACTTCGACCGGCCGGAACTGGCCTTCGCCGAGTGCCGCGATCACGACGCTGCGCGTGCCCGTGTGGATCACCGCCTCGGAAGGAACAAGCAGCGCTTCGGGCTGAGTCACCGAGGCAAGATCGACCGTGACGAACATTCCCGGAACGAGCCGACCCTCCGGAGTGGCGAGCTCGACGCGATCGGTCACTGTGCGCGTCGTCTGATTCACCTGAGGCAGCAAGGCCTGGATGTGTCCCTTCCAGACGGCCCCGGGATAAGCTGCGGCGCGCGCCACGACCGCTTGCCCGGGCTTGAGCGTCGCCGCCTGCGCTTCGGGCACTTCGGCATGTATCCAGACGCTGGCGAGACTGTTGATGCGGAACAGCGCCGCCCCCGCCATCACCGTCATGCCCTCGCGAACGCCGAGCTCCGCCACGACGCCGCCTATCGGCGCGTAGAAAACTGCGTGCGTCTGAACCCTGCCCGTTTCTTCGAAAACCCCGATCGCCGCCTCGCTCATGCCCGCGAGGCGCATGCGCTGGCGAGCGGCGTCGCGCAGCGCCTCGGCATCGGGAGTCTGCAGCCGGCGCAACGCGAGATACTCCTCCTGCGCCGCGATCCAGTCGGGTGAAAGAATTTCCACCAGCGGCTCCCCTTTGCGCACCCGGTCGAGCGGCGCGCGCACATGAAGTTTCTCGACGAATCCGCCGACGCGCGCCTGGACGAGCGCCAGCTCGCGCTCGTTGTAGGCGACGTTGCCCACGGCCTGGACGCTGCGCGCGAGCGCGCCCTTGGTGACCTCGGCCAAACGGATACCGAGGCTCTGCGCGACCCGGGGGTTGATGGCGACGGTCCCGCTGTCGCCGGCTTCATCGGCGTACACCGGAACGAGTTGCATGTCCATGAAGGGCGACTTGCCCGGCTTGTCGAACCTCTGGCCCGGCACCATGGGATCGTGCCAGTACAGCACGCGGCGCCCGGTTTTCTGATCGGTCTTGTTGCTTTGCGCGGTCGGGCCCGCGGAGTCGTTTCGCGCGGACTGGGGCATGCCCATGCCCTCGCGCATACCGTACCAGTAAGCCGCGTAGCCCACGGCGCCGAGGGCGAGCAGCGCGGCGATGCCGGCTGAAACGGTCTTGCGCCTCATTGCGTTCTCCCGCCGGCGGAGCCGGCGAGCTCGCGCGCCGGCACCAGGAAGTTGAGCTGTGCCCAGACGCGCGCGGTTTCCGCGGCAAGCTGAAGGGCCTGCATGCGCGCATCGCTCTCGTTGCGGCGCGCCTCGAGCACCGCGCCGAGGGTTCCGACGTTGCCGCGATAGGCGGCGAGCGCGGCGTCGCTTCGCTGCGCCGCAAGCGGCACCAACTCCGCCTCGATGCGGCGCAGCCGGTCGCGTCCGGTCTCCCAATCTGCGAGCATGGTCCGCACCTCCGCGGTATGCGCCAGCAGCGCGTCGTCGAACTGCGCGCGCACCTGCTCGGCCGTGGCCAGCTTCGCCGCGACCTCGCGGTCCTGGCGTTGTGCCGGCGCGATCGGCAGCGGGACGCTTACGCCGATCGAGACCATGTTGGAGAACGCGGGTCCGCGCTGCTGGTAGGCGAGCTCGACGCTCCAGTCCGGTTTCGTCGCCGTTTGCGCGAGGCGCACCTCCGTCTGCGCGAGCTTCACCTGTTGCGCCAGCGCGGCGAGAACCGGATGATGCTGCAGCTCCTCATCGAGCCTGGCAACGTCCAGGCTCAGCGTTCCGAGATCCGGCGGCGGCGCCTGCAGCGGGCGCTCGGCCTCCGGGCCGATCCAGCGCGCGAGCGCGATTGTGGCGGCACGCAGCTGCCGCTCGAGCATGGCTCCTCGATCCTCGACCATCACGAGTGTCGCGCGCGCCCCGAGGACGTCGCTGCGCGTGCCGCGCCCGCCGCGATAGGCCGCCTCCGCCGCCTCGATCGACGCGCGCGTTTCGCCGGCCAGCACGCCGAACACCGCGCGCATCCGCTCCACGTAGTAGCGTTCCAGCCAGGCGATCGCCGCGTCCCGCTGAAGGTTGGCAAGCATGTTCAGCCGGTTGGCGCGCTCGCGCCCGGCTTCCTGCTCGCCGCGCTCGCCGCGCAGCCTGCGCTTCTCCTCGCGGGTGAACTCTTGCATGACTCCGATGCGGCGCATCGTCATAAAGTCTGCTGTAGTGCTGAAGCGGTCCGGCCCGTTCACCGGCAGATTGTCTACGCCGAAACGGAGTACCGGGTCCGGAAGCCGGCCCGCGGAAACTGACATTTCTCTCGCCGCGGAGACCGCGGCATCCTGCGCGGCGAGCTGGCGCGACTGGATGCCGGCGAGCCGGACCGCCTCAGCGAAGGTCAGGGGAGCGTCCGCCGCTTGCGCGAGCGGTGTCGCGAGTGCGAGACCGATAAAGCAGCAACGAACAATGGAGCGCGGTATGCGCCCGGGTGAAGCCGAAACCATAAGACCTCCGGTAAGCAAGAACCCCGGCGCCGCGACACGCGGCGCCCCGCGGCGGCTAGATTAGAAAGCGGGAATAGAGAACGTGGAGAGACGGGGGCGGTGCGCTCGCCAGAGCGATTCGCGCAGGATACGCGACGCCAAGACCTGCCGGCCAGAGCACCTATGGAAAAAGCGGAGGCGAGGCTCCTGCGAGATCGAATCATGAAAGTCACGACGGACATAACGGGCTGACGACGCCCACAAACATACTTCGCCCCGACGACCTTGTCTTGATCCAAATCAAATCGGAACCCATGACCGGAATTCCCCATCACCGACACGACTGCTTGACGAAGCCGCTGATCTCGGCGGGCGATGCGAAGACGACCGAGGCGCGATCGCCCTGCATTCCGGCGCCGACGATGATCGGCTTCCCCGACACAGGGCCGTCCTTGCTCGAATCGCTCTTGAAGCGCACGTTGAATTCCCAGATCTTGTTCACCTTGCCATCGGCCGTTTTCACCGTGTAGGTATCGCGACAATGTTCGATCGACGTCACTTGCCCTTCGGGCGGTGCTTTTTTCAGGTCGGGCTTGCGCCCCATCATGCCTCGCCCAGCGCCAGCGGGCGCCTTGCCCTCCGAAACCGATTTGAGGTAGGCGATCACGTCCTGACGGTCCTTTTCCTCACGCATTCCGGCGAAGCTCATGCTCGTTTCGGGCAGGACGCGCTGCGGGTTCGCGAGCCACTGGTCGAGCTTGGCGTCGTTCCACACGAGGTCCGCCTTCCTCATCGCGTCGGAATAGCGCAGGAAATCCTCGATGGTGCCGGCCCTGCGGTTCCAGATGCGCGCGAGGCTCGGCCCGGTCAGGTGCTCGCCGGGTATCACCGAGTGGCACGCCATGCAGGCGCGAAACGCTTTCGCGCCGCGCGCCGGATCGCCGGCGGCTTGTGCCCCGGAGCCGAGGATAAGTCCGGCGATCAAGAGTCCATACTGGCAGGCTCGCACGAAACAGTTCATGGCGAAGTCTCCTTGTTTCATCCTCACAATATATGGCGCTTCGGTCTTGCCGCGGCTCGCGGGATTTCGCGCCACGTTATGCGCTTGCCGAGTGGTCGCGCTTGCTGGTCGAACGCCCGGGACGCTCATCGCGTCTCGCCTCGCGCGGCGATCTGTTTCCAGGTCCTCCCGGCATCGTCCGACAGGTAGACGTCGCGGGCGAAGGTCGCGATGGCGTACTGCCTGCGGTTCGCCGGGTTCTGGGCAATGTAGGCGACCGCGTCCCGGGTCATCGCGGGAATCGGTACGGGTTCGCTTTTCTTCGTCTTCAGCGCCATTCGCGCGAGCGTACCCGCGTTCCGATAGCCGCCGAACCAGAGGTGCGCGCCGTCGAGATCGAAGGCGACCGAAGTCCCCTGAGGACCCGTGGCCGCGGCCGCAAAATCGTCACCGTGATTTTCCGAGACGTAGACGCCCGACTCGGTGGCCGCGGCGAGCACGCCGGCGCGGCTTGGATGTGCCGTGATCGCCGCGATCTTCCCCGACAGTCCCCTGCCGCCGCTCGCCGTCCAGGTTTTTCCGTCGTCTCGCGTGTAGTAGACCCCTGGCTGCGGCATGCGCGAGTTCGGACCCGGCGAGTATACATATACGATCCGCGCACCGTAGCTCGCCGCCATCACGTGGAAATCGGCTTCTCCCGTGAGGCCGAGATGCTCCCAGATCTTGCC
The DNA here is from genome assembly GCA_049663805.1 of Burkholderiales bacterium. Classification (GTDB taxonomy): domain Bacteria; phylum Pseudomonadota; class Gammaproteobacteria; order Burkholderiales; family SG8-39; genus VBDM01. The sequence goes on from JBATEB010000285.1 coordinate 18,557, forward strand.
GCCGTCGGTGCTTTTCAGAAGACCGAACGGATTGCGCAGCGCCGAACCCGGGGCCGGGTGGCCGCTGCTGTACAGGGCTCCGCGCGTCGCCGAAAAACCCATGAAGTCGTGCTCCGGTCCCGGAGCCTTGCTCCAGTGCCCCTCGCTGTAGACGGCGAGTCCCACGTGACTGGGAATAAATAACCGCTTCCCGTCCGTGCTGTAGGACAGCCCGTGGACGTGCATCAGCGTGACACCCGAATCCGCCGATGCCGGGGCCGCGGCAAGCGCGGCGAGCAGCAATGGGACGCCCGACCACGAACGCGAGAGTTTTCTTCCTGTCATTGTGAGCACCTTTCCTGCTTACCCAACCCAACTCATGCGTCGAGCAACGGACGCTCCGACGCCCTGCTTGTCCACGAACGGAATACGGGCGCGGCGCCTGCAACCGGCGGCGCGGGAGGCGGAGCTAAGCCCTGAAGTTGCAGAAGAGAACGGAAAACCTGGGCCGGTCGACCTCCAGCCGCTGATCCGTTCTCGTCGGAGATTTGCTTCGAGGGTTGAAATTCACCAGTCGAAAAGACGGCAGGAATCCGGTCCATACTGCTTGGCCCGCTGCGCCGTGGTTTCTGCCGGACTGCAAGGAACATAGGTTTGCGTGCTCGCACGGGAGGCTTGGGAGCGTAACGTCGACACTGCCCGCTTGGGTGCAACACTCGCACGCACCCGACCCGTCCGAGACGGTGAAGGTCGAAGTCGACCTCCATTGAGCCATGATCGTGGTGCCCTCCACAGCGTACGAGATCGTGGGGCCGAGCAATCCCGCTCCCAGCGCCGACATTGCGCCAAGGCGGACGAGAAAGCTCAGGGAATATCGCATTGCGACGTGGATTCTGACGGAGGTGAGTGGCATGAATTCGTTCGTCTTCCGGTTCTCACGATCCGGCGGTCCTTGCTCGCGCAACGGTGCGCCTCGCCCCGAGTTCCTCGCCGATCGGCCGGCCCGGATAGTGAAACGCGATCGGCCCGTCGGGCTGGGCGTGCATGAACTGGTAGACGTAAGGATCCTTCGAGGCGAGCATCTCCTCCGGCGTCCCCTCGCCCGCGACGACTCCGTCGGCGATGACGTAGACGTGGTCGACGAGCTTCACCGCCTCGCTCACGTCGTAGCTCACCACGATGGAAGTCGCCCCGAGCGCGTCGTTCAGCTTGCGGATGAGATTCGCGATCACGTTGATCGAAATCGGATCGAGCCCGCCGAAAGGCTCGTCGTACATCGCGAGCATCGGATCGAAGGCGATGGCGCGTGCAAGCGCGACGCGGCGCGCCATCCCCCCTGAGAGATCGCCGGGGGTGAGCGCGTGCGTGCCGCGCAGGCCCACCGCCTGCAATTTCATCAGCACGATCCGGCGGAGGACGCTCTCGGGGAGCGTCGCGTGCTCGCGCATCGGGAAGGCGATGTTCTCGAACACCGAGATGTCGGTGAACAGCCCTCCCGCCTGAAACATCATTCCCATCTTGCGGCGCAACGCGTACAGGGCGCGCGTGTCGAGCTCGTGAACTATCTGGCCGGCGACCTTCACGGTGCCGCGGTCGGGCTTCGCCTGTCCGCCGATCAGGCGAAGCAGCGTCGATTTTCCGGAACCGCTCGCGCCCAGGATCGCGACCAGCTTGCCGCGCTCGATCTTCAGGTCGAGGCCCTTCAATACCTTGTTCGAGCCGTAGGAAAATTCGACGCCCGAGATCTCGACCAGGTTTTCCGCGGAGGAAGTCAAGGAGGCTCAGTCGCTCTGGCGTTGGAAGGGACGCGGCTCATTCTGCCTGAAGCAGCGCCACCGTGCCCAGGCCCCCGTCCGCGCAGATGCTCACCACCGCGCGGCTCCCCTTCCCCATCGCCGCAAGCTCCTTCACCGCCTGCGAGAGAATGCGCGCACCAGTTGCGCCGAACGGATGGCCGAGCGCGACCGAACCGCCGTTCGGATTGAGCCGCTCCCGGGGGAACGCGCCCAGGTTCGCATCGACGCCCGCTTTCTCGCGCCGGAACTCGGGGCTTTCGAGGGCCGCGATGTTGCACAGCACCTGCGCCGCGAACGCCTCGTGGATCTCCCACAGCGCGATGTCGGCGTAGCCGAGCGCGTTGCGCGCGAGCATCCGCGGAATCGCGTACGAAGGCGCCATCAGCAGCCCCTCGGTGAAGATGTCGACGGCGGCGATCTCCCAATCGACAAGGCGCGCGCGCGGAACGTCCGCGGGAAGCCGCTTCAGACCCGCGCCGGTCGCGACCCAAAGGCCCGCCGCCCCGTCGCTGAGGGGCGAGGCGCTGCCTGCGGTGATCGTTCCCTTGCCGCTCGCGCGGTCGAACGCCGGCTGAAGTTTCGCCAGGCGCTCGAGGCTCGTGTCTTCGCGTGGAAATCCGTCCCGCGATGCGCCCGCCACCGGGACGATCAGGTCGTCGAAAAATCCGGATTTCTGGCCGGCGATTGCTTTTTCGTGGCTGGCAAGCGCGAGCCTGTCTTGCGCCTCGCGCCCGATGCTCCAGGCCTTCGCCATTTCCTCGCAGTGCTCGCCCATGCTCTTGCCGGTCGCCCGGTTCCTGACCTGGAGAATGTGCAGGCGGAGATCGCGCAGCCTGAGCGCCTTGACCGATTCGAACTTCTGCCGGAGCGAGCGCGCCTGGAAGAACCGCCGCAGCGTATCGGAGAAGTTCTGCGACAGCCCGAACTGCACCCGGCTCATGCATTCCACCCCGCCGACGAGGGCGAGATCCCCGCTGCCTCTTGCAAGCATCGACGCCGCCTCGAAGGCCGCAACCATGCTGGTCGAGCAGGCGAGCACCGTCGAGAAGGCGGGGACGCTCTGATCGAGGCCCGCTTCGATCTGGACCTCGCGAGCGATGTTCGAGTAGCCGAGGTTGGGGATGACCGTGCCCCAGACGAGCAGATCGGGGCGGGACCGCCCGCCTGCGGCGGGCAGCGCGCGGGGGGCGGCGCGCTCGAGCCCGCACATCGCCCGGACGACCGGAACCGACAGCTCGACCCCGCCCAGCCGCGCCAGCGGCCCATCCACGCGAGCAAACGGCGTGCGCAGCCCCGTGGCGAGCCACAGCTCGGAAGAAATGCCGCTCATCGGGTGTTCACCATCGGATTGGAGCGATTGTAGCCGACGCGGTCGCTGCCGGTTCGTGCTGTAAGGCCCGCAGCGCTCCCGCGACCAACGCTCGTTTGGGCCGCGTGGAATCGTCGATCGAGGCCGGCGGTCTATACTGCACGGCTTACGGAGGGTTCGAACATGGATCGTCGCAACTGGTTGAAAGGTTTGACGGCGCTGTCCCTCGGCTGTCTGGGTGGATCGGGCTGGGCACAGAAGCCCGCGAAAGGAGTCGTGAAGGTGGAAGAACTGCAAAGGAACTGGAAGACCCTGCTTGCCGAAGGCGCCGACGTGGCCGCGAGCGCCGAGCCGCTCAAGCTCGCCGACGTCGAGTGGAAGAAACGCCTCTCGCCGGCGGCGTACAACGTGCTGCGTCACGAGGGCACCGAGCGGGCCGGCACCAGCCCCCTGGACCGCGAAAAGCGTCCGGGGGTGTTCGTGTGCGCCGGATGCAGCCTGCCGCTGTTCACCTCGGCGATGAAATTCGACAGCGGCACCGGCTGGCCCAGCTTCTTTACGACGATTCCCGGCGTTTTCGAAACGAAGAGCGACCGCGCCCTGTTCATGGCGCGCACCGAATACCACTGCGTGCGCTGCGGCGGGCACCACGGTCATGTCTTCGACGACGGACCGGAGCCGACCGGCCTGCGCTACTGTAACAACGGCGTGGCGTTACGCTTCATACCGAAAGGACCGGCGACCAAGCCCGCCTGATCCGTTTCGACTCGGGAGGCGCGGGAGCGTGAGGCGCATTCCTTCGCTCGCGGCCTGCCTTGCCGGGCTCGCGCTGGCGGGCTGCTTCGCCATAGGGAATTCCGGCGTGCCCATCGACACGCTGAGTGTCGCAGCGCCCCGGCCGCCGGCCGAGCGCACACTGGTGATCGTCCTTCCCGGAATCGGCAGCGATGCGCGGGAAATGAAGGATCGCGGCATCGCCGATGCGATCCACGCATCGTGGCCGGAAGCCGACATCCTCCTCACGAGCGCCACCCTCGCGTACTACCGCGACGGCAAGCTCGTACCGCGCCTGCACCGGGAGATCGTGGAACCTGCGCGCAAGAGCGGCTACGCCCGGGTCTGGCTGGCGGGCGCGTCCCTGGGCGGCATGGGGGCCCTGGTCTACGAACGGGAGCATCCGGGCGAGGTCACCGGGATCGCGCTGTTCGCGCCCTTCCTCGGGAACGCGGACCTGCTCGAGGAAATTCGCAGCGCCGGGGGACCCGGGAATTGGGAACCGGTGCCCTTACCGGCCGGGATGAACGGGGACCACTACCAGCGCCAGGTCTGGAGAATGGTCAAGAGCTGGGCGGATCGTCCGCGACTGGCGCGCTGTATCTGGCTCGCCGTCGGCACGCGCGACCGCTTCGCCGAGGGCGCGCGACTCATCGAGCCGGTACTGCCCGGCACCCACTACCTGGAGCTGCCGGGAGGACACACCTGGAACTGTGGCGCAGCGCGGCAAGAGAAATCTTTTCGCGCATCCGCCGCGAGTCCCTTGAAGGGCGACCCACGGCAGAGGCCCTGTAACCGCTGAAACAGTCCTTACACGCCGTTACGGGCCCCGGGTCAACAGCAGGCTCCGGCGACCGTTCATGTGCTCGTAGCCCAAAGAAGGAGCGAACCATGAAGACCAAGACCTTGCGACTCTTGACCCTTGCCGGCCTTGCGGTTTCCGCGGCTGCGATCAGCGCGCCGGTTCTGGCGCACGACCGACACGGCTATGGGCGCGAAGATCACGTCAGGCATTTCTACCATCCCGGCGCTCGCGTGGTCTTCGTGCGGCCCCCCGTCATCGTGCGACGCCCGGTCGTCGTGTACCGGCCGGCTCCCGTGTACTACGCGCCGGCCCCGGTCTACTACCCGGCCCCGGTCTACTACTCGCAGCCTGCCTGGGGCGTAATCGGCGGCGCGATCGCCGGCGCGGTGATCGGCAATGCGATAGGGGAAGGCCGCCCGGGCGCGATTGCGGCCGGATCGGTGATCGGCGCAGCGGTCGGCGGCGGCAGCTTTCGCTAGGCCAGCCAAAGCTTTCGCATCGACGCAGTCCGCCCCGCGGCGGACTGCCGCTTTTGGATCGCGCTGCACCCGTACAATGGCGCAATGCCCGATGACCGGCCTTACTCCGGACTCACTCCCGATATCGTTCTCGACGCCCTGTCGAGCGCGGGTTTCGACGGCGACGGGCGACTGCTCGCGCTGAACAGCTACGAGAACCGGGTCTATCAAGTGTGGCTGGAGTCCGGGGACGGGCCTCAGACCGGCTCGATCGTCTCCAAGTTCTACCGCCCCGGTCGCTGGAGCGACGAACAGATTCTGGAGGAGCACGCTTTCACCTGCGAGCTCGCCGAGCGCGAGATTCCGGTGGTCGCACCGCTGCCGGTCGGCGGCGGAACCCTGCACGAGTTCGGCGGCTTTCGCTTTGCGGTCTACCCGCGACGCGGCGGCCGCACGCCCGAGCTCGAGGACCCCGACACGCTGGAGTGGATGGGCCGCTTCATCGGCCGCATCCACGCCGTGGGCGCAATCAAGCCCTTCGCCGAACGGCCCGCGCTCGACGCCGAAACCTTCGGGCACGAGCCCCGCGACTGGCTCCTTGCGCACGATTTCATCCCCGGCGACCTGATCGCGCCCTGGAAGAGCGCCGCCGATCTGGCGCTCGCCGCGGTCGACCGATGCTACCAGCGCGCCGGCGAAATCAGGACGCTGCGCCTGCACGGCGACTGCCATGCGGGCAATGTCCTGTGGACCGACGACGGCCCCCACTTCGTCGATTTCGATGACTGCCGCTCCGGGCCCGCGATCCAGGACCTGTGGATGCTGCTCTCGGGCGACCGCGCCTCGATGACCCGGCAGCTCGCCGACGTGCTCGCCGGCTACGACGACTTCCACGAGTTCGATCGGCGCGAGCTGCAGCTGCTCGAGGCGCTGCGCACGTTGCGCCTCATCCACTATTCCGCCTGGATCGCGCGCCGCTGGGACGACCCGGCCTTTCCCGCCGCCTTTCCCTGGTTCAACACGCAACGCTACTGGCAGGATCGGATACTGGAATTGCGCGAACAGATCGCGCTGATGGACGAGGAACCGCTGCGGGTCTGAGGGCGCTGCGTACGAAGGGCGCGCGGATCCCTCTCGTCGATGCGAGAGTCAGCGGCTGCCGCCCGGCAGCCTCGCGCGCAGGTCGCGCACCTCGCCCTCGAGCTCGCGGACGCGCTCCAGCAGCGACACCAGCAAGGTAAGCCCCTCCAGATCGAGGTCGAAATCCTTGCGCAACCGAAACGCGCTCCGCGCAACCACCAGCCGGTCGGCGCTGAAGGTCCAGGTCCGCGCACCGGGATCGACCGGCGCGAGGACCCCGTAGTCCACGAGGTCGCGCAACTCTGTTGCCGACAGGCCGGAGAGCTCGCAGAGCTCCGCTTCCGAGAATTCATCGTGCCGATGCAGCCACTGCGCTCGTTCGATTCTCATTTTGCGGCCTCCTGCTCGAAATGCCCTCGCGGATTGAATGTCGAGGCGTCGGCAAGCTGCTTGTAGAGCGCTCGCTCGCGCTCGCCGGCCGCGGTCGGCACGGCAATTTGCACGATCGCGAGAAGATCGCCTTCCCCGTCGTGAGGCTTGGGGAGCCCCCGACCGGCGAGACGCAACTGCTGGCCGGAGCGCGTTCCCGGGGGAACGGTCAGGCGCACCGGTCCGCCCAGGGTAGGCACCTGCACCGTCGTGCCCAGCACCGCTTCCCACGGCGCAAGCGGCAAATCGAGGAACAGGTCGTGGCCGCTCACGCGGAACAGCCGATGCGGATGCAGCGCGATGTCGAGGTAGAGGTCGCCGTCGCGCCCTCCGTTCAATCCCTTGCCTCCTTTGCCGGGCAGGCGCAGCCGCTGCCCGTCGGTGGCGCCCTTCGGGATGCGCGCCTTGAATGCGCGCCGTGCACGATGCACGAAACCCCTCTTGTCGTACTCGGGCACGGCAAGCTCGAGATCGACCTCGGTGCCCCGGTAGGCATCCTCCAGCGTGATGTGCGCCGTGACTTCATAGTCCTGTCCGGGCGTGCGAATGCCGGCATCGCTGCGCCCGCGATGCCGGCCTGCGGCGAAGCCGGCGAACAGGTCGCCCAGATCGATATCGTCGAACGAGAACTGCCCCCCGCCGAACTGTTTTTCCCAGCCCGGCGGCGGCCGGAAGTCCTGCCCCGGCCGATGGCTGCCCAGCTGATCGTAGGCGGCGCGTTTTTCCGGGTCTTTCAGGGTTTCGTAGGCCTCGCCGAGCTCCTTGAATTTTTCCTCGGCGCCCGGTTCTTTGGAGACGTCCGGATGATACTTTCGGGCAAGTTTTCGGTAGGCCTTCTTGATCTCCTCGTCGCTGGCTTTTCGGTCAACCCCCATCACGCTGTAGTAGTCCTTGTATTTCATGTATTGGCCCGAGATCCGGTTCGTCCCTTACTTTACAAGAAAGAATTGCGGTGTGTTCCCATCCGCCCCCCTCCCGAGTACTCTCGCTTTCGTGAAGGAAAGCATTCGCACGCTTCGCCGCCCCGACGGCGCGGAAATCGCCTACGGCATCGTCCGCGGCATCGCAGCGCGCCCGCTGCTCGTTCTCGCGCACGGCATGGGCAGCAACATGACGCGCTGGTCGGAATTCTTCGAGCAGACGACCATCAGGACATCCTGGGATCTGGCGCGTCTCGACCTGCGCGGCCACGGCGATTCGCAGTGGCGTGGGCCGACGGGGATGGAGATCTGGTGCGAGGACCTCGCGGCGATTCTGGACGCGGAAGGCTACGCCCGGGCGGTCGTCGGCGGACACTGCCTGGGGGCCGAATTCGCCCTGAACTTCGCCCACCTCTGGCCCGGCCGCGCGCAGGGAGTGATCCTGGTCGAGCCCATGCCGCCCTCGGCCCAGCGGGGTGTGACCCGTCGGCTGCGGCCGGCGGCCCCCCTGATCGCGCTCGCCGTCCGCGCGATCCGCGCGCTCAACGCACTCGGTCTGCACCGGCGGCGCCTGCAACGCCTGGACCTCGAGATGCTCGACGCGACGACGCGCGCCGTCATGGAATCGCAGCAGAGCGCACGCCCCTTGACCCGGATCTACGCCTCGCCGCTGTTCGACCTGCGCTACATGTCGACCGCCGCCTACCTGCAGGATCTGCTCGAGCTGTGGCGCCCGCTGCCGCCGCTCGCGGCGATTCGCGCGCCGGCGCTTGCCCTGATATCGGCGGGCGGGCGGTTCGTCGACCCGGACGAGGTCGAGCGCGTCCTCACGGCGCTGCCCCGGCTCGCCGTTCTCCGGTTCCCGGCCCTGCATTGGATCCCGACCGAGCAGCCGGGTCCCATGCGCGAGGCGATCGAGCGGTGGTGCGAACGCCTGCGCTTGAACCCCTGAGCCTCAGGCGGCGGCGAGCTCCGGCTCGCGCCGCTGCGCCAGGGCGTCGACGCGCGCGCGCGCCCGCGAAATGCCCTGTTCCTTGCTCGCTTCGCTGATGGCGAGACCCTCGGCATACACGAACTCGATGTCGTCCATCCCGATGAACGAGAGAAACGTCCGGATGAACGGCGTTTGCGTTTCGTTCGGCGTGCCGGCATAAAGACCGCCGCGCGCGGCGAATACGTACACTTTCTTTCCGGTCAGCAGGCCGACCGGTCCCTTATCGGAATAGCGGAACGTGACGCCGACGCGGGCGATGTGGTCGAAATAGGCCTTGAGCGTCGAAGGCAGGCCGAAGTTGTACATCGGCAGCCCGATGACGACGACGTCGGCACCCCGGAGCTCTTCGATCAGGCCGTCCGAGTAAGCGACCACCTCCCGCTGCGCGGCGCTGCGCTCTTCCGGCTTGGCGAGGAAAGCTCCGAAGCGCGCGGCGTCCAGGTGCGGCACCGGATCGGCCGCAAGGTCGCGCAGGATCACCCGGCCGCCGGGATTGGACTCTCGCCACCCGGTGATGAAGCGCTCGGCGAGCTGGCTCGACTGCCCGCCGACGGAGAAGATACTGGAGCGGATCTGCACAAGCGTTTTCATGTTTGTCCTCAGGGTCGATGCGGGAAAGTCTCCCGAATGGCGACTATTTAAACATTGGACAAATCGATATAAAAGCGCAAAGATTAGGTTATATCTATCGTATTGCTAGATCATATGCCGACACCCAGGATCTCTCTCGACCAGTGGCAGGCCCTGCTCGCGGTCGTCGACGAAGGCGGTTATGCGAAAGCCGCGGGCGCGCTCAACAAGAGCCAGTCCTCGGTGAGCTACGCGGTGCAGCAGATCGAATCGAATCTGGGCGTGAAAGTATTCAGGGTCGAGGGTCGCAAGGCGAAGCTCACGCCGACCGGCCAGCTCCTCTACCGGCGCGCGCGCTACCTGCTCGACGAGGCCGCCGGGCTGGAGCAAGCCGCCGGCAGGCTCTCGGCGGGATGGGAAGCGGAGATCCATGTGGCCGTCGAGAGCATTTTCCCGACCTGGCTTCTGCTCGCCTGCCTCGGGCGAGTCGGCACGGAAAGCCCGCACACCCGCATCGAGCTGATCGAGACCGTGCTCGGCGGCAGGGACGACGCGCTGCTGCACGACCAGGCGGACCTGGCGATCTTCGGGGTCGTTCCGCAAGGGTTCCTCGGCGAGCCGCTGATGCGCATGCGCTTTGTCCTCGCCGCGCGCCCCGATCATCCCCTTCATCGTCTGGGCCGCGAGCTCTCGGTGGAGGATCTGCGCGCGCATCGCCAGCTGGTGGTGCGGGAGTCGGGCCCGAAACGCTCCACCCCGCTGTCGCTCGAGGCGACGCAACGCTGGACCGTGGGCAGCCTCGCGACCTCGATCGAGGCCGCGCGCTCCGGTTACGGCTTCGCTTGGCTGCCCGAGGAAAAGATCCGCGAGGAGCTCGCCTCCGGCGCGCTCAAGGCGCTTCCCCTGCGCGAGGGCGGCGAGCGCTTCGCCGAGCTGTACCTGATCTTCGCGAACCGCGAGCACGCCGGCCCGGCGACCTTGCGCCTCGCCGAGATCATCCGCGAGACGGTTGCGAGCGAATGCAGACGCGCCGCGGTGCACACCGGCAACGCGCAGCTCAGATCAGCGCCAGGCTGATCCGGGGAAACGCGATCAGGATGACGAGCACGCCCAGCATCACCGCCGCGAACGGCAGAGCGCCCATGAAGATATCGTTCAGCGTGATCGACTGATCCGCGACTGTGGCGCGGATGACGAAGCAGGAAATTCCGAACGGCGGTGTCAGCAGCCCGATCTCCGCCCCGACCACGGTGACGATTCCGAACCAGACCAGGTTGACGTTGAACGGCTCGAGCGCGTGGAGGAACAGGGGCACGGCGATGAGGATGATCGACGCCGTGTCGATGATCGTACCCAGCGCGAGCAACACCAGCACGTAGAGCACCATGAAGCCGGCAAAGGACAGGCCGAGGGACGCGACCCACTCGCCGAAGAGAGTGGGGAGCCCGGCGATTCCCAGCATCCGGCTGTAAATCGAGGCCGCGATAATGAGAAAGAGGATGTTCGCGGTGATATGCCCGGTCTCGACGAGCGTGCTCCATATCGCCCTGAGCGACAGCCGCCGCTTGATCGCTCCCAGGATCAGGGCCGTGACCGTTCCTCCGGCGCCCGCCTCGACGGGGGTCAGCACGCCCCCGTAGAGCCCCCCCAGCACCACCAGGACCATGACGACGACGGGTCCAAGCTTGGAGAAGACGTCCCGCGCGAGCGCGGGGAGCGCGGCCGCCCGGCCGCGCACGACCCCGATGCCGACGAACCCCGGCGCGAGAGCGCACAGGACCGGGACGGCGAGACAGTAGGCAAGCGCGAGCAGCAGCCCCGGGAAAATGCCTGCGAGGAACATCGCTCCGATCGACTGTTCCGTCACGACGGCGTAGATGATCAGCATGACACTCGGCGGAATGATCATTCCCAGCACCGAGCTTCCGGCGACGATGCCCACCGCGAATCGCCTGCCGTAGTTGAAGCGCAGCATCTCCGGGATCGAGACCTTGGCGAACACCGAGGCCGAGGCGATCGAGGAACCCGTCACCGAGGCGAAGATCGCATTGGCGGCCACCGTCGCGATACCGAGGCCACCGCGCAACGGCCGGAACAGCTCGTTCGCGAAATCGTAGATATCCCGGCCGAATCCGGCACGGCTGACGACCAGCCCCATCATCACGAACAGGGGAACGGTCGCGAAGGTCTCCTCGGAAACCGAGTCGGCGATCGCGAGCGAAAGCAGGCTGAAGGCGATATCGGTGTTTCGCAGGATCGAAACCCCGATGAACGAAATCAGCCCCAGCGCGATTGCGATGTGCACACCGGAGTAGATCGAGACGACGATCGCGATCACCGACGCGATTCCGACCGTGACGCTGGTCACCTCCATGGCGTGCGCGCTCCGATAACGAAAAATCGCGTCACGCGGCGGTGGCCCGCGAAAATCGAGAGCTCTTCACACTACCGGCTTTCTCGGCGGCGCGCCCTTCGAAAAGCGGCGAGCGCGAGTCGAAGAAACTCGAGCAGGCACACGCCGAGGCCGACGACGATGATCGTCTTCACCGGCCACACCGGCGCCGTGAAGACGCCTTCGTTCCCCAAGTAGGAGCCGCGATCGATCGCCTCCTTGAGGAGCGGGACCGACCCCCACAGCCCGATTCCCATGAATATCGCCCCGAGCAGGCAGAACAGGCTGTCGAGCCCGGCACCGACGCGCGGCCACTTGAGGTGGGCAACGACGAGAAAGGAGTCGGAACGGGTGAGGCGACCGGTACGGATCGCGTCGGCGAGTTGCAGGAAAACGATTCCCACGACCGAGATCTGGACCATCTCATGCGTTCCCGCGATCGGGTAATTGAGAAACGTCCGGCCGAGCGCGTCGGACGTGATCAGCAAAACGAGGAGCAGGATCCAGAACGACCCCAGGGTGTTCATGCCGACGATGAGCCCGTCGACCGCCCCGGGCCGCGCGCGCATCGCCGGATCCTGCAGGAGCCGGTCAGGACCGGCGCCTTCAGGCGTCTCGGCGCTCATGCACGCGGAGAGCGGCGGCGCGCCCGCTCACTCCCTGTCCCACTGCCGCTCGATCGGCTGCCCGGCTGCGCGCATCTTGTCCATGTAGTACTTGAGCATCGCCGTTCCATCGAGACCCTCTTTGTCGAGCCCTTCGGCCCATTCTCTGGCGATGTTGGGAATCGAGCGGGCCCATTGGCTGCGATCGGCCTTCGACAGCACGTAGACCTTCCCCCCGGCGCTCTTGTATTTCGCCAGGCTCTGGTCGCCCAGATCCGCGGTGACCCTGGCGAGGTGATCGCGATAGGCGGTCGCCACCTCCTGCAACGCAGCGCGCACCTCGGGCGGCAGGCGCTTCCAGGTATCGGCGTTCACTGTGACCACCTTGCTGTTCATCGAGCCGATATCCGCCTTCATCATATAAGGCGCGACCTCGGCGAGCTTGAAGGTCGCGGCGGCCTCCGGCCAGAGCATGCAGCCGTCGACGACGCCCGTCTGGATCAGGTTGTAGTAGGTATTCAGGCTCCCGGCGACGCCGACGGCGCCCGTGGGCGGCAGGTACCTGAGGTTGGGCCCGGCGCTGGCGATCTTCATTCCCCTGTAATCCTGCAGCGCCCTGGCCTCGGCCCTGGAGAACATCTGGTAGCTGTCGAGCACGACTTGCGCGGAAAGGAACACCTGGTTGTAGGAGGCGAAAGTCTTCTTGATCGCCGGAAATTTCTCCGCCAGCTCGTCGATCGTCTGCGCCACCAGGAGCGGGTCCGTGGTGGTGAAGGGGGTCATGTAGGCGACCGAAATGACTTTCATCTTGTCCCCGTAGATCGCCGTGGTGACGATGCCGATGTCCCCGAGGCCCTTCTGCAGCCCCTCCAGCACGCCGGTCGGCTTGACGATCTGCCCGCCCCAGGCCTGGTTCCAGCGGATCTTGTACTTGCCGTCCCTGGCGAGGCGCTTGTCGACCTCGGGAATGTAGAAGTTGACGAACTCCTTGATCCACAGCGCCTGCGGCGGGTAGCCGTCGATCGCCGTGAGCGGGATGGTCTGCTGTGCGTGGAGGGGCGTGGCAGTGGCGCCGAGTGCAAACGCCGCTACCGCGAGGCAAGACCGCTCCCTCCGGATGAAGGCTCTCATGATTTCCTCCTCGTGGATTCTCGGACTTCCGGTTCATTATGCCGCAATCGCGCCTCGAGGCAACGAACCGATTCGAATCGAGAAGCCCACCGCTCCGGCGGGAATCCGCTATCCTCAGCGGCTTTTCCCTCCGGAAAGCCCGTGTCCCCGCCCAATCCCTCCGCCGCCCGGCCCCGGCGCGACGCCGTGACCACCGTCACGCTGGTGGTCGTTTGCCAGGGCTTCAACATGCTGACCGTGGGCGGCATTGCGCTGTTTCTGCCGCTCATCCGCGAGGACCTGGACATGAGCTTCGCGCAAGCCGGGATGCTCTCGGCCGCCGCGACCTTCACCTATGCGCTCGGCCAGATCCCGGCGGGATTTCTGGCCGACCGCTTCGGCCCGAAGCGCCTGTTCTTCCTCGGCATCCTCGGCTCGACGCTGCTGTCGCTCAACTTCGGGCTGCTCCAGTCCTATCCGGCGGCGATCGCAAACCAGATCGTATCGGGAGTGTTCCGCGCGCTCATCTTCGCGCCCGGCCTGACCCTCGTCGCGTCGTGGTTCCCCGCCGATCGCAGGGCGACCGCGATGGGCGTGTACGTGATCGGAGGCGTCTCGGGCAACATCCTGCTCTCGCTCGTCGGGCCGTTCCTCGCGATCCGCTACGGCTGGCGCCCGACGTTCATGTTCTTCGCCGCGCTGGGGGTGGTCATCGCCTTCGTCTACCTCGCCCTCGGCAGGGAAAAGCCCGCGCCGGGCCCGAAACATCCGGTGGGAATGCTCGACGCCTTCCAACTCTTCCGCTATCCGATCATGTGGGTGTGCGCCGCCGTCCAGTTCATCCGCTTCGGCGTCACGACCTCATTCAATTTCTGGCTGCCTTCGCTGCTGGTGTCCGACCGCGGCCTGTCGCTGCAGGCTGCAGGCTTGATCACGGCGATGGGCGCCGCGCTGACCGCGTCCTCCAACCCGCTCGGCGGCTACCTCTCCGACCGGCTGCGAAACCCGCCGCTGGTGATCGGCGGGTCGCTCGCCGTGCTCGCCTGCACCTCGGTGCTCCTCGTGGTGGTCGACTCGATCCCGGCGCTGGTGCTCGTGGTCGCGGTCAACTCGATCTTCCTGCAGTTCTATTTCGGGCCGCTGTTCCACGTCCCGGTGGAAGTCCTCGGCGTGCGCTTCGCCGGAATGTCGACCGGGTTCGGGAACATGTTCGCGAACCTGGGGGCATTGATCTTCGCCTACGCGCTGGGAGTGGTGAAGGACACCGCGGGCGCGTTCGCGTGGGGGTTCATCGGGACCAGCGCGTTCTGCGTGGCGGGGGTGGTGCTCGCGGTGGTGCTGGCGCGGATGAGAGCGAAGGCACTCGCGACGGCAGCGTCGACCGCGTAGCATGATCGCACCATGCATTTCGGGAATTTGCTGAAACGCATTCTTCAAATCTTCACCTGGGGTATCGGCGGGCTGGGCATCCTCTGCGTGATCTGGTTCGCGGCGAATCGCCTCTTCGATGCACGTCCGGATCCGCGAAGGGATGCGTTCCTGAAATTGGCAGACAGCGAAGTCCCGGACGAGAAGAACATGGCGGTCGGAATAGCCGGGCTCAGCGCTCCGCGAGGCGCCGACGTTATGAAACACGGTGCCGAGATCAAGAAACTCTACGAACGAAATGCACCGTGGCCCGAGATTCAGCGAAAGGCCCACAGTCCGGATGAGCTGAAGCTGACCGTCGAGTCAGAACAAATTAATTGCTGGATGGATCCCGACTGGCCTGGAATGAAGGGATGTCTTCCCTTTGAAAGATCTCCTCAGGTGCTCGCGGACAACCGCGAACTCCTCGGACGCTACAAAGCCCTGTACAAACTGAACCCACCGGTCAACCTCGGTTTGCCAAGCAAGAACTTGATCCCTCTGACCAAGCTCGCAGTCGCCGAAATACGCCTTGACATGAAAAACGGCAATTACGAAGCGGCATACGCCAAGTGGCGCGACCAGTTCCGATTCACGAAAACCTATCTCCGAGGCCAGGAAGATTGGGTCGGAAAAGCCATAGGTCTTGTCAATTTCGGGATGAGCTTTCCAGTTATCGAGGATTTGCTGGTGAGGCAGCCGTCCCTCGCTCGCGGGCATTTCCAAGAGCTGCTCGAGTTGTTGCGGCCCGAAGGAATCGAACTGATCAATCCGATTGGGGTCGCCAGGGCAGAATACTCGCACGTCGACAATTTCTTCAACGCGCCAAGGTCAGAGCCCTCGGAATTTGAGGACATCATCGACCGCCTTGGTCGGACACTCGGACAGCCTAATCGCGTCCGGAATCGGTACTTAGCCTATTCGATGGATTTCATACCGGTTTTGCGTCAACCGTGGGTCAAGCTGCAAAGCGAATTGGCGGCAACGATAGGTCGTCACGAATCCTTCGACTGGGGATATCTGATCGATCCCTTCGGGTCTCTTCTATTCTTGAGGACCATCGACTGGCAGATCAAGCTGGTTGGGCTTCTTCGACAGGTGTACATCTCGGACGGGAAGCTTCGACTCGCGACCTTGGTCGTACGTATAAACCATGACAAGGTCAACGATCGGGATATCCCAGCGTTTGTCGCAGGCGTCGGACCGGAGCTATACGATCCGTTCTCGAATAAGCCGATGAAATGGGATTCCAAGAACGGTCGGATATATCTCATAACCAGCGACGATGGTTGTTCGATTGCGGCATTTCGTGTCCCAATCTGGGACGTCAAGAGCGGGAGACAGCCGCCCAAACAGGCGGAATGGACTATTTGTTGAAGCGTTAGGTGCTCATATCGCAAGGATCGTCCCTCGCCGATGAATTATGTGCTCGAGCAACTGCGTGAAGCCGAAGAGCGTTATAGCTGGGTAACTAGCCGCCGAGGGTTTTCGACTAGTTAGCCGCATTTAGCGGAAAACCACTAAGTGCGGGGCCCAGAATGGGGTTCTCTTTGCGCATCGCGTTCTTAACCCCACTTTTCCCTCCCCTCCGTTTACGATCCTATGCTCCAGAATCTCAAGGGGCGATATCGTTGGGGGATCACATGGAGCAGAATCAAGAATTGCGGCAGGTTACTCTGCCTGCAGCGGTCGGTGCCGCGCTTATCTGCATGGCGAGCGCCGTCTACGCGCAGGACTCATCGAAAATCACCTCGGTCACACTCTACCCCGGCAGCGCCACCGTCGAGCGCACGGCGCGGGTCACGCCCGGGATGACGCGCCTGGAGATCTCCGGGCTCCCCGCGAATTTCGACCCACAGACGCTGCGGGTCGACGCCAGTCCGGGCGTGCAGATCGGCGAGGTGTCCACGGAGGACGTTGCGCGCACAACGACGTCGAATCCGCGCGAGGCGCGGCTCGAGGAGCAAATCCAGGCGCTCCGCGACCGGCAGGCGGCGCTCGATGGCGACATCACGTCGGGCGGAATGGTGACGGAGTTCTTATCCCGCCTCGGCGCGCCGTCGTCTGAGGGCAAGCCAGCGCCGGTGCCCGATGCCGCATCGCTCGCGGGAGTGGTGGAGCTCATCCGCCGCGGCTCGGGCGAGTCGCTTTCACGCGTTCGGCGCGCGCGGGTTGAGAAGCGCGAACTCTCGAAACAGATCGCCGCGCTCGAGCGCGATCTGGCACGGCTCAAGAGCGGCACAAGGGACACCCGCACCATCGTCGTCGGCGTCTCGGCCGAGCGCCCGGGCCAGGCGCGGGTGTCTTATCAGGTGAACGGCGCCGGCTGGCGACCGGTGTACCGCGCGAGTCTCGATTCGGCTGCGTCGACGGTCGAGCTCCTGCGCCAGGGCATCGTGTCGCAGACCACGGGCGAGGACTGGAACGGCGTCAGGCTCAAGCTCTCGACCGGGCAGCCGCGGCTCTCCCCGCAGGGGCCCGACCCGCGTCCCTGGTTCGTGTCGATTTTCGCCCCAAGGCCCGAGGCTCGCGCCCTTTCCGGGGCGATGAACCTCGCGGCGCAGGCTCCCGCAGCGCTGAAGCGCGAGCTGCGCGACCAACTCGAGCAGACTCCGATCGAAATGCAGACGACCTTCAGCACCGAGTTTGGGGTACCCGGCCTGGTGAGCCTGCCTTCCGACGGTCGGAAGGTCACGGTATCGCTCGCGAAGGTCACGTTGCCCGCGAAGATGCGCCTGCGCGTCGTGCCGCGGCTCGATCCCGCGGCGATCGTCACCGCCGAGGCGAAGCGTCCCGAGGGCGTATGGCTGCCGGGCGAGGTGCAGCTCCAGCGCGACGGCAGCGCGGTGGGCTCGACCCATTGGAACCCGCAGGGCTCGGGCGAGCTCCTGCTCCCGTTCGGGCGCGACGATCGGGTGCGCGTGACTTTCGGCCGCGTGAAGGACCGTAACGGCGCGACCGGCCTGATCGATCGCCGGAACGAGCGCGAAGTGAACGATGTGCTGACCCTGACGAGCTTCCACAATAAGCCGCTCGATCTCCTCGTCATCGAAGCCTCGCCCGTATCCACGTCTGACCGGATCGACGTGCGCGCGAGCTTCGACCCCAAGCCGCAGATCGAGAACTGGGAAGAGCGCCAGGGCGTCGTCGCCTGGGAGCGCTCGATCGCGCCGAAGGAGACCGTGAAGATCGCTCTCAATTACGCGATCACCTATCCGAGGGACGCCGCGGTGGCCGGACTGCCCTGATTGCCGTTACACTAGGGCCCGCATGGGGAGCGGGCCGGCCGACGAAGAGCTGATGCTGCGCTACCGCGCCGGCGACGCGGGCGCGTTCGAAGCACTCTACCGCCGCCACCGCGGGTCCCTGTACCGATTTCTCCTTCGCCAGGTCGGCAGTACCGCGACGGCGGAGGAGCTTTTTCAGGACGTGTGGATGCGCGTGATCGACTCCCGGGGGCGCTATGAAGCCCGCGCCCAATTCAGCTCGTGGCTGTACGCCATCGCGCACAACCGCCTCATGGATTTCTATCGTGCGAGCGGCAAGGCGAGATTCCTTTCACAGGAAGAAAGCGAAGAAGCCCTGGACCTCCTGCCCGCCGACGACCCGCCGGCGGAGATCTGCCTCGATCGCAAGCGCGCTGCCGAGCGACTCCTCGCCGCCCTCGCTGAATTGCCCGAGGTCCAGCGCGAGGCCTTCCTCCTTCAGCAGGAAGGCGATCTTTCCGTTGAGGAAATCGGCGCGGCGACCGGCGTCAGCCGCGAAACCGCGAAGAGCCGCCTGCGCTACGCGGTGGCGAAGCTTCGCGCGAGCCTGGGGGAGATGAGCAGGGAGGCGGCACCGTGACCGCGCCGCGAAACGAGCGGGACAGCGAGCTCTCCCACATCTATAAAGACGGAGGCTGGCCGGAGCCGAGCCGGCAGATCGACAAGGCGATCCTCGCCGCCGCGCGCCGAGAGCATTCCTTCGTTCGTCGCTGGGCACCGCCGTTTGCGCTTGCCGCCACCGTGGTGCTGAGCTTTACCATCCTTTTTAAGACAGTCGAGGAGAAACCGGACGAAGCGATGGTCTCCCTGCCGATGCCCGACAAGCCTGCCCCTTCCGCCGGGAAGCCCGAGGCGACAACCGAGAAGAAACCCACCGCGGCTCCG
This sequence comes from Burkholderiales bacterium, assembly GCA_049663805.1. Taxonomy (GTDB): domain Bacteria; phylum Pseudomonadota; class Gammaproteobacteria; order Burkholderiales; family SG8-39; genus VBDM01. The sequence continues at coordinate 37,336 of JBATEB010000285.1, forward strand.
ACCCCAACGCCCCCGCAGCCGTTCGCAAGCGCTCCGAAACTCGCGCCGATCGAGCACACCACGCCCGCGGACAAGGCCGCCCTCCTCCCGCAGCTCGCGCCGGCACCCTCACGCGCGGCGCCGGCGCTAAAGAAGGAGGCACCCCAGGCCGCCCGCGCAGACCGCCTCGAGCGGGAACCTGAGTCGCGCCAGCGTGGGCGCGCACTCGAGTCTGGCCCGCCTCGCGAGGCACGGCCGGAGGTCGGGTCCGAGCCGGCACCCGCGCCGCAGCCAAGCCAGGAGTCTCCACCGCCGACATCGACGCCCTCTTTGGGAGCGAGTGTCCTATCCGGCGTCGCAGCAGGCCGAACGGCTGATGCGGTCGAGCGCTCTCCGCAAGCCTGGCTGGACGTTATCCGCAAGCTCAAGGCGCAAGGCAAGACCGAGGAAGCGGGACGCGAACTCGACGAATTCAGGAAGCGCCACCCGGACTACGAATTGCCGGGGGATCTTCGTTAGGCTGACAGGCGTTGCCGGAGGCCGGTCGGGGCCGCCCGCGCTTTCAGGCGGCCGCGCGGTCGGCGCGGCGCCGCTCGTGCTCTTTGAGGTGCCGCTTGCGCAACCGGATCGACTTCGGCGTGATTT
>JBATEB010000286.1:0-7131 GCA_049663805.1 Burkholderiales bacterium
GTGCTGGTGGACGCGGTGCGAGTGTGCTCGCTCGGTCAGATCACCCAGGCCCTGTTCGACGTGGGGGGACAGTACCGGCGCAGCATGTAGGTACGCCGCCCGCGCCGCTTCCGGCGCGGCTCGACCTTCGCCCGGGTCGCCACCGAAGCTCGTTCGCTCGGGCCGAGCCTGGGGGAGCCCGTCGGCATTGACAAATGCTGCCGCGCGGCTGATCCTCGCATCTGCACCCAAAAAACCGTTCAACCAGCCCGACCTAGACCCCGCCCCGCCGGGCGCAGTGCATGGCAAGGAGCGGTATTGCCTTGCCTGGACCGAATCGATGGCCGGCGATCACGGACCAGGCCTGAGTTGTGCCGATTCGGCGGCATCGTTCCTTTCTCCGGGGCTGATGGAAAAGTGTCTGGCAGCATCAGGAACAGCGAGGCGGGAGACTGTGCACGACTTTGCGTTGCGAGGTTCGCGCGCGCGTGCCTCGCGGTGGCCTGTTTCGGACTGGCACCCGGCGCGGCGGCCGCGGCAGGGAAAGCGGTGCTCGTCTCGGAGTCGGAGTTTTTCGCCGACATCCCTTCGGTGGATACCGTCACCCGGTTGCCGCAACCCAGGTCCGAAACGCCGGCCGCGGTCACGATCATCGACGGGGAAATGATCCGCGCCTCGGGGGCGCGCGACCTTGCGGACCTGTTTCGACTGGTGCCGGGTTTCCAGGTCGCTTATCCTCGCGGTCACCGGCCCGCCGTGACTTATCACGGGCTGGGAGAAGAATACACCCGGCGCATGCAGATACTCATCGACGGCCGGTCGGTCTTCGGGGCGCTGGTAGGGCACGTTTCCTGGTCGACACAAGCCGTCGCCATCGAAGACATCGAGCGCATCGAGGTCATTCGCGGCCCGAACACCGCGGCGTACGGCGCCAATGCCTTCCTCGGCACGATCAACATCATCACGCGCCATGCCGTGCAGGACCGCGGTACCTCGCTCAAACTGACCGGCGGCAATCACGATATCCGCGACGCGGTCGTGCGTCACGGCACGGCCCTGAGCGCAGGGGACCTGCGCGTCACTGCGGGGACCCAGGGCGACGATGGGCTCGAGGGCCTGCCCGACGACAACCGGACGCGGTTCGTGAACCTGCGCGCCGATCTTCAGCCCGGCCTGCACGACAGCCTCCTTTTTCAGGCGGGTGTCGCTCGCGCCAAGCTTCAGGAGGGGTTCTTCGGCAACGCGCAGACGCCGCCCACACCGACCACGGTGGAGGCACGCTTCGAGCAGATTCGCTGGCAGCGCGGCCTGGGCGGAGGCGACGCGATTGCGTTGCAGCTCTACCACAACCGGCGGGCAACGCGGTTCGACTATCTCACCGACCCGATCGACCTGGGGCCACCCCTGGGGCCGGTGCAGGTTCCGGTCAACCTCGACTTCTACGAGAACCGTTACGACCTGGAACTGCAGCACACGCTCAATCCCTGGGCCGGCTGGCGTTTCGTCTGGGGCGCGGGCGCGCGCCGGGACGGCGCCGAAACCATGGCGTATTTCGCGACGAGCGAGATGATCAAGAGTCGTTCGTCCCGTCTATTCGGCAATGGAGAGTGGCGCGCCACCCGCGATCTCATCGTCAACGCCGGCGCAATGTGGGAACACGTCGACTTGACCGGCAGCGATCTTTCCCCGCGACTGGCCCTGAACTATCACCTGGACGCGGACCACACCGTGCGCATGGCCTGGTCCAAGGCGCACCGCGTTCCGGTGTTGTTCGAGGAGCGCGCGGACCAGCGACATTTCTATCAGGGAACTCTGCTGGAGCACCAGTTCAATGCCGTCGGCGGGTTGAGGCCGGAAATCATGACCTCCTACGAATTGGGATACCTGGGCCGCGTCCCGAAGTGGAACGCCACGCTCGATGCGCGCGTCTACCGCGACCGGATCAGCGATTTCATAACCATGTTCAGCGTGCCGGCGGCCGATCTCGACGGCCGGGCCTTGAGCTTTCGCAACGAAGGCGAGGTCACGGTCGACGGCGTCGACATGGAGCTGAGCTACAGGCCCGGCCGGGACAGCCGCATCGTGCTGACTTATGCGCGCATGCATGCTTCGGGCACTCAGGTCGGGGCCGACGCCACGCTCAACGAGAAGAGCCGATTGGACTCCGTCCCGCAGTACAGCGGCAGCCTGCTCGCGCTGCATCGGTTTCCCGGTGATTGGCACGGCAGCGTCGCCTATTACCGAGTCGGCAGAATGCTGTGGAACGACTCCATCGGCGCGTTCGGGCGCCTCGATCTGCGCCTGGCACGCCGGATGCGCCTGAGCGATACCCAGGGCGAGCTTGCCCTGGTGGTGCAAAACGCGGGGCACCGGTACGAGGAATTCAGCAACGACCAGTTCTTCGAGCGGCGCGTGTTCCTGAGCTTCCGCCTGGATTGGTAGTCGTCAACCCGCTTGTCGCCCAACCATCACCCCGCTGGGCGCGGAACAGTCGAACGGCGGAACCGGGCTCTCCGGGCGCCGGAACACATTTGAAATCGATATCGATGTTCTCGCGAGGACACACCCGACGCCTGCTTCGGCTGGCGGCCCTGTTCGCCATTCTTGCGTGCAGGAACATGTACGCAGCCTCGCCCCCGGATATCGTGGTGCTTGCCCGTGAGCAACAGCCCATGCATCGGGAGTTTGTCGACGCGTTGCGCAATGCGCTCGCCGAAAACGCCGCGGGCGCGGTCAGGATCGTGAACGCCGTGGATTTCACGAGCAGGGTGCTGGACGGCAAACCGTCGAGCCAGCCCGATCTCATCGTCGCGGTGGGAACGGAGGTTACGCTGCAGGTCACGACGCTGAACCCTCCGGTTCCCGTGCTGAGCGTGGCAATTCCGCGGCTCAGCTTCGAGCAACTGCAGCGGCGGCATGCCGGCAGGGCCGACGCGAGTCGGCGCAGCGAACTGTCGGCGATCTACCTGGATCAGCCGCTGGAGCGGCGATTGGATCTGGTTCAGCAAGTCCTGCCGCGGGCCAGGCGAATCGGCATAATACTCGGTCCGGACACGGCGGCTTACGCGAGCGACTTTCGCGTCGCGACTCAATCCCGGAGGTTGGCGCTTCGCGTGGGCCGGGTCGAGGACGAGGCGCAGCTTATCAGGACCCTCGACGAGGTGCTCAAGGAAAGCGACGTCCTGGTCGGCGTTGTCGATCCCCTCGTGTTCAACCGCGCCAGCGCCCGCAACATACTGCTCACCACCTACCGGTGGCGCGTGCCGCTGGTCGGCATCTCGCCGGCCTACGTCCGCGCCGGCGCCCTGGCCGCGGTCTATTCGACGCCCGAGCACATTGCCCGACAATTGGCGGAGATGATCGCGGGCTTCCGCAGCAAAGAGGTAAAACTGCCGCCCCCGCAATACCCGAAATACTTTTCCGTAGCGGTGAATTACCAGGTGGCGGAATCGATGGGCGTTCCCGTGGAGGAAGAAGACACCCTGCAGCGCCGGCTGTCCAGTCGGGGGAGCGCACCGCCATGACGCGGCCGGGTCGTTCGGGCATCAAGCGCAAGGTCCTGTTGCTCGCCGTCTTCCCTGCGGCCGCGGTGACGCTGCTGCTGACGCTCGCTTTCAGCGTTTCCCAGACGATTGGTTTGGAGCAGGCCCTGAGCGAACGTGGACTTGCCATGGTTCGCCAACTCGCTCCGGCCAGCGAATACGGCGTGTACTCGGGAAATGCGGATATTCTGCGTCCCCTGGTCAACGCGGTGATGAACGAAGCCGATGTGCGGAGCGTGCTCGTGCGCAACGCATCCGGCGAAGTGCTGGTGAAATCCGGCTCGGGGACGGGGATGCCGCCGCAGCTCGATCCCGGGGCCCGGACCCCGGAGACCGCGCTTTCCGGCGACGGCAAGTCCCTTTTCTTTCAGGTCCCCATCTATCAGACGGAGTTCCTTGGGGGGGATTTTATCGACGACGAGCCGACCGTCGGTGGCGCGAACGCGGGCGCATTCCGCACCGGCACCCGGGTGCTGGGCTGGGTCACCGTCGAGCTCTCGCGCGAGCGCATGCTCGCCCTTCAAACGAGCACGTGGGTCAATGGCGGACTGATCGCTCTCGCGATACTGGGGATGAGCTCGATATTGGCCCTGCGCATGGGCCGAAAGATCACCGAACCGATCATGACCCTCAAGGAGGCGGTCGATCGGATCGAGCAGGGACATCTTGACGTGCAGGTGAACACCGGCGCGGACGGCGAGCTGCAATCGCTCGAGGCCGGTGTCAACGCCATGGCCAAGGCGCTCAAGAGCTCCCGCACCGACCTGGAAGAGCGCGTGAATCAGGCGACCCTGGATTTGCGCGAGGCACTGCGCGCCCTGGAGATGCGCAACACCGAGCTCGACGATGCCCGCCGCGGTGCGGAGTCGGCAAATCTGGCCAAGTCCGCCTTTCTGGCAAACATCAGCCACGAAATTCGCACGCCCCTGAACGGCATAAAGGGCTTTCTCCTGCTGCTGTCCAAGACCGCTCTGGAGCCGGGGCAGCGCGGTTTCCTCCAGAAGGTCGAGACTTCGGCGGCAACGCTTCTTACGCTGCTGAACGATGTCCTGGATTTCTCGAAGCTCGAGGCCGGGCGGATGGACGTCTTGCAGACGGAGTTCGATCTTCGCGAGCTGCTCGATGAAAGCGTGTCCGTCGGGTTCCCGGAGGCGCGCAGAAAGAATCTCGAGCTGCTGGCGATCGTTGATGCGGACATTCCCGCCCGACTGCGCGGGGGCGCGGATCGCATCGCTCAGGTGGTGAAAAACCTGGTCAGCAACGCGGTCAAGTTCACCGCCGCCGGCGAGGTCATCGTGCATGCGGCGCGGGCACGACAGTCACCGGCGGAAGAGTTCGTGCGAATATCCGTCGCCGATACCGGCATGGGGATTTCTTCAGAGGACCGCGGACGCCTCTTCCAGCCGTTCACGCAGCTTGAAGAGGGCATGGCTCGCCGATACGGTGGCACCGGACTGGGTCTGGTGATCGCCAAATCCCTGGTGGAGCGAATGGGCGGCGCCATCGCAGTGGACAGCATCCCCGGAAGAGGTTCGTGTTTTTCGTTCACCGTCCCGCTCGAATCGGCGGCACCTTCCGCCGCAGACGGGACGCGTGCCTCCATTCTCACCGGGTGGAGCGTTCTGCTGATATCACCGAACCGGAGCGTGGTGCTCGCGCTCGAACAGATCCTGAAGCGATGGGACGTGAGGGTCGAAACCTCGAACGAAGCCGTGCCGGCGGCGGCGCAATCGTGCAAGGCGATGATCGTCGATCAGCTGCTCCCGGTCCCGGTGATCGCACAAGTGGTTGCGTCGGTGCGATCCGGACCGGCCGACGACGCACCCTATCTTGTTCTGCTCGAACACGGCGACGGCCACGGTCGCACCGACTTCGAGCTGAGGCACGAATTCTCCGGTTTCCTGTCGCGCCCACCGCGCTCGGACGAAGTCGGAAATCTGCTGTGCCGGATTCGCACCGGAATGGCGGATGCGCGGCGCAGCACGCAATATTCCGAACCCGACGAGCCGGTACCACCGGACGCCGCGCGGCCCCTGCGGGTGCTCCTCGCGGACGACACCTCCATCAATCGCCAGTTCCTCTCCACCTGGTTCACGCAAATCGGGGCGCAGGTGGACGAAGTCGGCGACGGCGCCGAAGCGATCGAGCACTGCCGGTCGCAGACCTACGACCTCATCTTGATGGATCTGCACATGCCGAACGTAAACGGGCTGGAGGCCGCCTCGCGCATACGGGAGCTCGGAGGTCAGTCACGCACGACGCCCATCATCGCGATAACGGCCGATGCGACCAAAGAAGGCCAGCGCCTGCTGCGACAGTCGACGATGAACGACTGCCTGGTCAAGCCTTTCGATGAGCAGCAACTCCTGCGAGTCATTGAAAAGTGGTGTCCGCACCGCTTACCCGCGATCGCCGCCGCCGCAGTCGCCGCCGACGGGCGACCGCCGCCGACTCAAGAAGGACTGGTCGACAAGACCCTGGGGTTGCGGCTCGCCTCGGGAAACAGCGACCTGTGGCACGGGTCGCTGCAAAGTCTCGCAAGAAGCCTGCCCGCGCAGCAGGCTGAGCTCGAATGGGCCATGCAAGCCGGGGATCTGCGGCAAGCGAGGGAATTGGCCCACCGTATCGTCGGCGTCGCCAGCTACTGCGGAGCCGGCGAACTGGCGCGGGCGGCAAAGAAGCTCGAGCAGGCCGTGGCCGGCGAGGACATCGCGTTGGCCTGGATCGCATGGAAGGACTTGTGCACGGCCGTACCACGATTGATCGACTGGATCCGCGCGCAGCCGCAGCGCCCGGCGGGCGGTTGACGATCACGGATCGCGGGACGCGATCAGTTGAAGGTGGCGCCGCTCATCGGTGGGTAAGCCCCCCACCGAATGAGCACGCGCAATGGGACGGATCGATTTTTCTATCCCTATTCCCATCCCTCAGCGTAGCGTCTTCGCCGTCACGCTGGCCGAATACGGCGACCAGCCGATGTCGTTGTAGGCGCGCACGCGGTACGAGTAGCTCTTGCGCGACGCCAGACCGCCGTCGGTGAACGAGGCGGCGCTGCCTGCGACGCGCGCGATCTCGCCGAAGTTCCTGCATGGCGAGGCGCAGCGCTCGATCGAGATTCCGGTCTGGGTGGAGGAGTTGTTGGTCCACTGCAGCAGGATCTGGCTCGAGGACAGCGTGGTCGCGCCGAGGTTGGTCGGCGCGGCCGGGGCCGCGGCGGTCGCCGCCGACGCATCCGCCAGGCCGGTCTGGCGGTAACGCGCGGTGTACATCTGGCTATAGCCCTGCACGTACAGGGTGCTCGCGTCGCTACCCACCCGTACCGCGTTGCCCTGGCCCCCGTCGACCGAGCCGATCGTCCACACCGGGTCGCCGCCGGCGGTGTACTTCAGCGTGACCATGCGCATATAGCTGCTGCCATTGGCGAGGATCACCTCCGGGCCGCCCACGCCCGTGACATAGACGTTGTCGAGGGGGTCGAGCGCGACGAACTCCGGGATCTCGTTGTTGTCGCTGAGCGCGTCGAAGGTCCTGGTCCACAGCCGCACGCCGCTCGGGGCGACTTTCATCGTCACCCAGTTCGCGTAATAGTTGCCGTAGTCGGGGCCGATCG
>JBATEB010000287.1:0-4101 GCA_049663805.1 Burkholderiales bacterium
GTATGGCGTGCAGGCCAACATCCTGCAGCGCTTCTGCACCGTCTGTCACAGCGGCGCCAATCCGCCGGCGGGGCTTTCGTGGGAGGTCGGCCAGTACGCCGCGATCGTCACCAATGCACGGCTGAGCACGGAAATCTCCTCCCTGCGGGAGGTCCAGCCGAGCAATCCGGATGCGAGCTATTTGATGTGGAAGCTCCGCGGGCAGGGACCCGCCGGGCAGGCGATCGTGGGCGTGCGCATGCCCGCCACCGGCATCCCGCTCGACCCGGCGCTGATCGATGTGATGGCGCAGTGGATCAGCGCGGGCGCGCCGCTCGGCGATCCCGCCGATGCGACTTCCGGCGGTTCGAGCGGTCCGCCCCCTCCGGTCGTGGGGTCCTGGATGTACGTCTGGACCGAGTCGTTGCAGGTCTGCACCCTGTGCCACAGCCGTACGCCCTCCAGCCCGCGCTGCGGACGCGATTTCAGTTGCCCGCCCAAAGGCGTCGTGCTCACTCCCGACAACTACAGCGGCGTGGTCGACGATGAAGAGGTGCGGCCGTTCCGTCCCGACAACAGCAAGCTGTGGGAACGGGTCACCGATAACGATCCCGACAAGCGGATGCCCTTCGGTCTGCCTGCGTTGAGCCAAAGGCAACTGGACATCATTCGCAACTGGATCCTCGACGGCGCTCCGCTCTGTCCCGCGGGTGCGGTTTGCCCCCCGTGATCGGGCCGATCGTATTGGGAGAGCGCATTCTCCGGGCGATCTGCTCCCTGGGTCTGCTGGTTTCGCTGGGCGGTTGCTGGAGCGACTCCGGCGTCAACCCGGTGCCGGATACGGGATCTTCGGCCGGCACGCCGGCGCCGACTCCGACTCCGACTCCGACGCCCACGCCGACCCCCACTCCAACTCCGACCCCGACGCCCTCCTCGATCATCCCGACCTGGTACGGAGTGCAGGCGAACATCCTGCAGCGGTTCTGCACGGTGTGTCACAGCGGCGCCAATCCGCCGGCGGGGCTTTCGTGGGAGGTCGACCAGTACGCCGCGATCGTCACCAATGCACGGCTGAGCACGGAAATCTCCTCCCTGCGGGAGGTCCAGCCGAACGATCCGGATGCGAGCTACATGATTTGGAAACTGCGGGGGCAGGGCCCCGCCGGGGAAGCCGTCGTGGGTGTGCGCATGCCGGCCACCGGCATTCCGCTCGACCCGGCGCTGATCGACGTGATCGCGCAATGGATCAGCGCGGGCGCTCCGCTCGGCGATCCCGCCGATGCGACCTCCGGCGGCTCGAGCGGTCCGCCCCCTCCGGTCGTGGGGTCCTGGATGTACGTCTGGACCGAGTCGTTGCAGGTGTGCACGCTGTGCCACAGCAATACGCCTTCCAGCGCGCGTTGCGGGGTCGATTTCAGCTGTCCCCCCAAGGGCGTGGTGCTGAGCGCGGATAACTACAACGGCGTGGTCGACGGCAGCGAGGTGAGACCCGGCGATCCCAATGGAAGCAAGCTCTGGCAGCGGGTCACCGACGCCGACCCGGCCAAGCGCATGCCGTTCGGCCTGGATCCGCTCAGTCAGAGTCAGCTCGACATCATCCGCAACTGGATTCTCGACGGGGCCCCGTTCTGCCCGGCGGGCGAAGTGTGCCCATGAGAAGAGCCGGGGGGACAGGATGAGATCGGATCTGCGCGCCGCGGCGCTCGCCGCGCTGATTGCGGCGGCGCTCGCGCCGGCGACCGGCTACGGCCAGTCGGGGAAGGACAGCCTCGAGACGCTGCAGGCGAAGGTGGACGGCCTGACGCGCAAGGCGCAACTGGAGCGCGGCAGGGCCGTCTACTTCCAGGCCTGTTCGCCCTGTCACGGCATCCGGGGCGACGGCCGGGGTCCGGCCGCGGCGGGCTTCGACCCCGCCCCGCGAAACTTCCGCCGGGGCGTCTACAAATTCCGCACGACGGTGAGCGGTGCATTGCCCCTCGACGAGGACCTGGAGCGCACGGTTCGCGAGGGCCTTCCGGGCACGGAAATGCCGCGCTGGAAGAAAGTGCTCTCGGAGCACGACATCCGCGCGGTGGTGCAGTACGTCAAGTCGTTTTCCCCGTTTTTCGACGATCCGAAGTCGCTGCCGCTGCCGGCCGACATCGTGAAGGTCCCGGGAAAGCGGCCGTTCGAGCCCAGTGCGGCATCGATTGCCGCGGGGCGACAGATTTTCATCAAGCAGGACTGCGTCAAGTGTCACGGAAAATCCGGGGAGGGCAACGGCGTGGAGGCCGAAAAGCTGGAGGACGACTGGAAGGTTCCCATCCGGCCGGCCGACCTGACGCTGCGCCATTTCAAGAACGGCAAGCGCGATCGCGATATCCATCGCGTTTTCACCACCGGCCTGAACGGCACGCCGATGCCGGCCTTCGACGACCTCAGCGACGGGCAGCGCTGGCAGCTCGTCGACTTCATCCAGTCGCTGGAACAGGAGGGCTGGATCTACTCGCTGTTCAAGGAGAACCCGAACCAGGTGCGGCACCCCGAACCCGAAGACCAGGCCGCGGAGCCGCAGAAATGAAACGGGAACCGATCCGAATATCAGAGGTGCACCGATGAGGCAGGCGTCGAATATTTCCGGAATACCGATTGCCCCGACCCTGGTGATCGGGGCGCTGCTGCTTTTCCTGGCCGGGTGCGGGCCGGGCAGCGGTCAGGGTCTCGACGAGAACGGCAATCTGTTGGGGCAATCGAGCGCGGGAGGAGGAGGCGGCGGTGCGGGCGCGGGCGCCAGCGGCAACCCCAACGCCACGCTCGCCTGGGTGCAGGGCAATGTCTTCGGCGGCGTGTGCAGCCAGTGCCACATCGGAGCCGGGGCTCCGTTCGGCGTGAACTGGAGTTCGGAGACGAATACCTGCGCCAACATCGGGCGAACGAGCGGCGAGATGCCGGCATTGAGTGAGATCGGACGCAGCGATCCGGCGGCGAGTTACGTGATCTGGAAGGTCCAGGGCGTGGGTCCCAACGGCGAATCCATCGGTGGCGTCCGAATGCCGGCCAGCAATCCCGCCCTACCCCCGGAAACGATCCAGAACATGCGCGACTGGATCGCCGACGGCGCCCCCGGCTGTTAGCCGCCCGCGGGCCGGATCATGCAGCGAAGAACGGGAAAGGGATCCTTGCGCTTGCGGAATCGGCTCGCCTGCCTGACGATCTGCATTCTCGGAGCGGTCTCCTGGGGAATCCCGGGCGTCAGGGCCGAGCCCTACCTGGCGATCCAGGAGGGTTACAAGTGCTCCAAGTGCCACGTCAACATGACCGGCGGCGGCAAGCGCACGGACTTCGCCAACGTCTATGTCCAGACCCGCCTGGCAAACGAATTCTTCGACTGGAGGCGCTTCGGGAACAAGCCCGACGACACCGAGAAGGACAATCCGGTCAAGACCGATTCCCAGTCCAGTTTTTTTTCGGGCCGGCTGAACGAGTACATCGCGATCGGCGGCGATTTCCGGGCGCTGTTCGAATACACGAGGAGGCCGGACCGCCTCTCGACGCGAGCGTTCAATCAGCGCAAACAGAACATCTACCTGGAAGTCGACCTGATTCCCGATCACGTGATCTTTTATCAGACGCTGGCCGAGGGCGGCGATGCCCGGGAAATCTTCGGGTTGCTGAAGGGAGAGTTGAAGGGGGAACCCTACTACTTCAAGGTCGGCCAGTTCTTTCTCCCTTATGGCCTTCGCCTCCAGGACGACGGTGCTTTCACGCGCGCGGTCACGGGATTCACCTACGGAAGCTCGGACGTGGGCGCGGAACTCGGCTTCGAACCGGGATCCTGGGCGGTGCACGTGGCGGCGACCAACGGTACCGGTTCCTCCCTGGAAACCAACTCCTCCAAGAAGGTTACGGCCTCGGTTGCCTTCGTGCGAAAGCGTTTCCGCCTCGGAGCCTCCTATTCCACCGACAAGGATGCGCAGGGCGTCAAGACCGTCATTGGCGGCGCTAACCGTTATTCCCGGAGTTTTCCGTCGTTGAATGGCGGCGTGCAGTTTGGGCGCGTGGGCGTCCTGACCGAAGTGGGCGTCATCGACGCGTGCCAGATCGAGGACTGCGAGGCCACCAGGGTGAGACAGCGTGTGGGGA
>JBATEB010000288.1:0-5907 GCA_049663805.1 Burkholderiales bacterium
GTGTCGAGGATCACTTCGCCGCTCGGCGCGGGCCCGGTGAGGCTGGCCGCGTCGATGCCGGAGGCGAACGACGCGATGCGCCAGCGCCCGCTCCCGGCGGATACCAGCACCGCGCCCAGCGCTTCTCCCAGCACCAATCCGTCCCGCTCCCGGTCGCAGGGGCGCGCGCGCGTGGCCGAAAGCAGCTCGAGCCCGGCGAAGCCCGCCACCGTCAGGCGGTTGGCGAGCTCGACTCCGATGACGAGCGCATCGCGGCACCTGCCGGTCGCGATCAGGCCGAGCGCGAGGTCGAGCGCGCTCAAGCCCGAGGTGCACGCGGTGTTGGCCAGCATCATGGGCCCGCGCACGCCGAAATCCCGTGCGAGCATCCTGCAGAATTCGAGCGGCGGCTGCAGCGCCGCCTCGCCGTTCTCGTCCCAGGCGCCGACCGAATGAGACGATGAGCCGACCAGACAGGGAAGCGCCGCCCACGCCTTTCGCGAAAGCCGGGCTTCGCGCCGCAGCGCGTCCGCCACGGTCCGCGCGATCGCCGAGGCGCGCTCCGCCCAGTCGCCGCCTTCCGCCGGAATCGCGAAGTAGGGCCAGGCTCCGCCGGCGCGCGTGTTGCGCTCCGGGGCGAGGGGCTCGCCGCGCAGCCGCCCGAGCGCGGTCTCGAGATCGGGCCCGAGCGCGCAGGCGAGCGCGGTCGCGCGCACGAAAACCGCGCTCATGCGCGCGTCTTCAGCAGATGGTCCGCGAGATTGCCGACGCAGGCGAGGACGCGGCGCGTTTCCTTGCTGTCCGCGAGGCGCACGCCGTAGCGCTTCTGCAGCGCCATCGACACCTGCAGGGCGTCGAGGGAGTCGAGGGCGAGCCGCGTGCCGGTGCCGAAGATCGGCTCGTCCGGGGACAGCGCCGGGTGGTCGAGGGTCTTCTCCGTCGCTTGGAGAATCAGCGCGGTCAGTTCCGCGATCAGGGCCTCGCGCGGCGTCACGGCCGGACCGAGCGGCGATTGAGCGCCGCCACGGCGGCGAGCAGCAGGAGCGCGAGCGCGGTCAGCTTGGCGCAGGGCAGGGCGATGTCGGCCACGCCGCCCTGGCGCAGCATCACGGCGTGAAATCCGTCGAGGGCCCACGCCATGGGCGAGAGGTCCGCGAGCGTCTGCATCGCCTCGGGCATCACGAAGCGCGGCACCATGATGCCGCCGATGGCCGCCGCGAGGATGTTGCCGACGCCGCCGATCACGGTCGCCTGCTCCATCGTGCGCGCGCACACCGCCACCGCCAGCCCCCAGCCGATCGCCGCGAGGCTGGTGCAGGCGGCGACCGCGGCGAGCAGATCCCAGCGCTCGGGGAACGCGAGCGCTTCCCCGCCGAACGCGGGCACGAGGAATCGGCCCGCGAGCAGCATCAGCGCCGCCTGGAGGAGATTGATGACGAAGAACGGCCCCACCTTTCCGAGCAGCAGCATCGAAAACGGGACCTGCAGGCTCGCCAGCCGCGCGAGCGTTCCCTCGCGCCGCTCGACGATGAACAGCGACGAGATCGGCATGACGACGAAGAACATTCCGAAGATGAGCCAGGCGGGCACGTTCTGCTGCACCGAAGAAGGGCGCCCCGTTCCGCCGACCGTTTCGACCGAGAGCGTCGCCGATCGCTCGGGGCCGGATGCGGCCGGGTCGGCGGGCATCCCCGCCGCGCGCATCATCGCCGACACGCGCGCAGCGAGCGCGACGCCGAGGACGCGCTGCCGGAACGCGAGGACCAGCGCCGGCGGCAGGGCGGGATCGGCGAGCAGCGTGAGCCGCGGGGGCGCGCCGCGCTCCCCAGGCGGTGCTTCCAGGGCCTGCTCGAAATCGCGCGGCACGAGGAGGACCAGGCCGGGCTTTCCCGAGCGAACGCTCGCGCGCGCGGCCGCCTCGTCCGCCGGCGCCGGCTGGTCGCGAAAACCGTCTCCCGCGAGGCTCTGCGCGAGGCGCCCGGCGAGCGCCGCGTCCGCGGCGATCACGGCGAATCCGGTCGTGCGTCCGGCGCCCTCGCCGAAGGCGTCGCTCAGCGCGAGCGACATCACGACGACGAACGCCGCGGGCATCAGAAACAGCACCGCCAGCCCGTGGAGATCGCGCGCGAGCGCGAGGCATTCCTTTTCCCACAGGGCGAGCAGGGCGCGCATCGGGATCGGCCGGCGTCCCTAGTCGCGCAGCGAGCGGTGCGTGAGCTGCATGAAGAGCTGCTCGAGGTTGCGCTGTCCGTAGGAAATCGACAGGGCTTCGCAGCCCGCGGCGCGCGCCACCTCCAGCGCCTGGGCGATCTCCGAGGAATCGGGAACCCGCAGGCGGTAGCGGGCGCCCTCCTGGTGCAGCGCGTAGCGCGCCCGCCATTGGGCGGCGAGCGCCTCGGGCAGGGGCGTTCGCAGATGCAGGGTCAGGACGCCGGAGCCGTCCTGCAGCACCTCGGACATCCCCCCCGAGAGCAGCACCCGGCCGCCGTCGAGGATCGCCACGCGGTTGCAGATCGCTTCGACCTCCTCCATGTAGTGGCTCGTATACAGGATCGCCCGGCCCGCGCGCGCGAGCGAGCGGATCGAGTCGAGCAGGAACGCGCGCGACTGCGGGTCGACGCCCGCGGTGGGCTCGTCGAGCAGCAGGATCTCCGGCTCGGAGAGCAGGCCGATCGCCAGATTGAGGCGGCGCTTCAGGCCTCCGGAGAGCAGCCCGGCGCGGCGCCCGAGCACCGCTTCGATGCGGGCGAAGGCCGTCACGGCCTGGATGCGTTCCTCGAGCCGGGAGCCCGCGAGTCCCTGCACGCCGCCGAAGAAGCGCAGATTTTCCGCGCAGCTCAGCATCGGGTAGAACGCGTATTCCTGGGGGACCAGCCCCAGGCAGTGCGGCAGGCGGCGCCGCAGCGCCTCGATCGACTCGGCGCCGGCGGAAATGCGCCCGGTCGCGCCGCGCAACTGCCCGGCGAGGATCGAGATCAGCGTGGTCTTGCCGGCGCCGTTCGGACCGAGGAGTCCGAAGATCCCCTCGGCCGGGACCGCGAGGCTCACGTTCGACAGCACCGCCTCGCCGCTGCCGGGATAGCGAAACGAAAGGGCCTCGACGTTCAGCGGGCCCATGCGCGCCGGGCCCGGTCCAGATCCCGGAAAAACAGCTCTTCGTCGCCGGCGAGCGCGCGCAGGCGCCCGGCGAGCGCGCTCGGGGCGAGCGCATCGCGGCCGCGGATCATGCGCGCCGCGGCGAGCGCGAACTCGCGCCAGCGGTCGCCGATCTCGACCAGGCGGGCCGCGAGCGCATCGAGCGCCGCATAGCCCGTCGTGCCCGAGAGTTCCTGCAGGAACGACGCGTAGAGGAACCTGAAACCGCCGCCGCCGGTGCCGATTTCCTCCTGCATGCGCACGATGTTGCCGATGTACATCCGGGCCCGCTCGCCGCCGTCTCCGAGGGGCAGGCGAGCGACCTGGCGCGCGAGCAGCCGCATGCCGCGAACGCCGACCAGCGGAATCGGCGCGAGCATGATGCGCGCGGTGCGCGCGAGCGCGCGCTGCCCGAGCCGCCGCCAGTCCGGCGTCGCCGGGGGCCGGGTGAGGTAATAGAGCAGGCCCCTGGGCGCGAGCGCGCCCTTGGCGAAGCGCGCTCTCTGCAGGTCCGCGCTCGCGCAGCGGACGGTGGTCTCCGCCACCGGATCGCTGATGAGGTATTCATCGCGCTCCCGGCCGTAGACGAGCAGGTTGTGCGCGTTGAAGTGGAACCGCAGGTCGGGCGGGAAATACGGAAGCCAGAAGACCGAGGTCTGCAGTCCGACCAGCTTGCCCGAGTCGAGCAGCTCGTCGAGCCGCGCCATCCCGCGCGCGGGCGAGCCGAAGGTCTCGAAGCGCATCCCCAGGCCCAGGCCGCGCGCAAGGCCCCTGATGATCGCGCGCGGCGGCATGCGGTAGGACACCAGCGGCAGCCCGTTGATGCGGATGAACGGCAGGTAGGCGAACGAGAGCGCCGAGGCGAGGCCGAACGCCATCGCCTCGGACACCGGCAGGCCGTGATGGGTGAGGAGCGAGGACATCACGCCGGACTCGCAATGCGAGGCGTGCGCGTGCGCGAACGCTGCCGCCACGGCTATGCCACCGTGTCCAGGGTCTCGACCGGAATTCCGAGCGCCGCGGCGTAGCGCCGGCGCAGCGCGAGCGGCAGGCGGGCGAATACCGCCGGATTGAAATGACGCCGGATGCGCCAGCGCCACAGTCCGGTGGTCTGCGACAGCAGCGCCACGTCCATGCGGGCGCGACACATGTGGTACTCGAGCGGCGAGGTCTCGCCCGCGCGCGCGCGCGCGAGCGCTCTTTGAGCCTGCTGCTCCAGATCCTCGACCGCCTGGCGCGTGACGATCTCCTCGACCTCCCAGCCGCGCGAAGCGACCAGGCGGAGCTTGCCGTCTTCCGCGACCGCGTAGACCGCCTTGCGATGGCCGGCGAGCGTGGAATTGCCCTCCTGCGGCACGTCGCGCTCACGCATGCAGGATCGCCGTGAGATAGACGAACCCGCTCGAGAAGCGGCCGCTCTCGGGCACCCAGCACAGAAGACGCTGCCGATCCTTCACCCGGCCGCTGCGCAGCAGTTCGTCGAGCATGATGTAAATGGACGCCGAGCCGACGTTGCCCATCTCCTCGAGATTGGTGAACCAGCGCTCCTGCGGGAGCGGAAGCCCGGCGCGCGCGAGTCCTTCGAACACCGGGCGGCGAAAATACTCCGACGAATAGTGCGGCAGGAACCAGTCGACCGAGTCGGACGAGAGCCCGCGCCGGGCGATCACGCGCGCGAGCGGCTTCACCAGCGTGTGCTCGATGACCTCGTCGTTGAGCAGCCTCACGTCCTGCTTGAGCGCGAATACGGACCTCGCATCGCGCTCGTCCGAGGGACAGAGCATCCAGCCGCGCAGTGCCCCGTCCGCGTCTTTTTCCGCGCCCGCGTACATGCACGCGGGGAGCTCGTGCGCGTACGAGAACAGGTCGATCCATTCGACGCGCAGGTTCAGGCCGGGACGGGGCGCGGGCTCGATCAGCAGCGCGCCGGCGCCGTCGGACAGCATCCAGCGCAGGAAATCCTTCTCGAACGCGAGCTCCGGGTGCGCCTCCAGCGCCTGGGTGGCGTCCGGCGGCTCGGGCGTGTAGTTCTGCGCGCGCAAGCCGAGCGAGGCCACCTCGGAGGCGGTGGCGACGGCGTTGGGCGCGCTCCCGGACAGCACCGACATCCAGGCGTACTTCAGCGCCGTGGTCCCGGAAACGCAGACCCCGGCCGTGGCCGCGACCTCGCACACCGGCGAGCCGAGCTCTCCGTGGACCATCACCGCGTGGTTGGGCATGAGCTGGTCGGGGTTCGACGTGCCGCACACCAGGCAGGCCAGCTGGTCGAGCGCGAACCCCTGCTTCGCGAGACCCCTCACCGCCGCGGCCGTGAGGCTGGCGTTGGTGAAGTTGGGCTCGCCCGTCGCGGGGTCGATGACGTAATAGCGGCGGCGGATGCCGTTGCTGCGCTGGACGATGCGCCGCGCGCGCGAAGGCCGCCCGCCGACCTGTCCGAGGATCGCCTCGACCTGGTCGTTCTCGACAGGCGCGTTCGGCAGGAAGACCGACGAGCGGGTGATGTAGGCGGCGGGGCGATCCATTATCGGCGCGTTTCTCTCACTGTCCCGACGGGAGCTCGTAGTAGGCCTGCAGCGACTGCAGACGGCGGGCGAGCAGCGGCCGCGCGAGCCGCTGCAACAGAAGGCTTGCCGGAACGACCGCGAGGATCATCGCGACCAGGTAGACGCAAAACAGCGCGAGCAGGGGCACGCGCGCGACGGACCCGGGAGCGCCGCCGAGGCGGATCACGCGGGCCCAGACCGAGAACGCGCGCCGCGCCGCGCGCTCGCTGAAGATCAGCCGGGGGTCGAC
>JBATEB010000289.1:0-8276 GCA_049663805.1 Burkholderiales bacterium
ATTTAAGTTCGGTCCATGGCCTGCCTATCTGGAAGGCCGCAATTGGCCTGCGGCCAATCAAAGCTAAGGGAGTCAGAGAGCCGCCATCGGACTAGCCTGAGACGGCAACAACAGTGTGGCAGTGTCCGAATTGTCATTTGTACTCGGAGCCATGAACTGTGAACGAAGAAAATAAAACTCTCCTCACTGAATTCGCGCGTGGAGGCGAGTTGATATTCGATAACGCCGAGCAACTCTATCGAGAGGCACGCATCTTGCGCGACCACGGTGTGTTTAGCCGCGCGTTGTGTCTTCATCAGTTGGGTAACGAAGAATGCGGAAAACTGGAAATCCTCGGCGGGTACGCGATGGACAATCACCTTGGATGATGACGTCGATCCCGCGCAAATGGCCAAAACGACGTTGATCGCCGCTGCGGGATAGTGCTTGCGCAGGAACATCGGCAGGCTCCCTCCACCAAGGCCGACGACGAGGACGCGGCTCGTCGCACAGCGCCAGTCCGGCGAGCGCGACCCGGGCATCTTATTGCCTTATTTATTCCACATATATGGACTGTTTATTATTATTAGTTATCCTGTTGTGGACAATTTACGTACCTTACTCCACACTTATGGACATTCCATAGCCCCTAAACCACCTTTATGGCCAAAGAATCTCGCCCTGAGCTCCTCTTCGCAAACGCCTCCACCAGCAAGCCATACCAGCGTGAAGTTGCGGCCGGCACGATGCGACGCATCGCGCGCGGGATCTACACCCCCAACACGAAAGACAGCCTGGAAATAATCATCCAGCGCAATCGCCACGACGTCATTGCCGACAGGTTCCCCGGCAGCGTGGTGACGCATCGGAGCGCCATTGAAATCGGAGCTGCCACCCAACCGCATATCTACCTGTCCGGCTTTCGGGCGGAACGCAACGTAGAGTTGCCGGGGCTGACGATCCACGTACTCGCCGGCCCCGGGGCACTCGACGGCGATGTTCCCTTCCGAACCTTCCACATCGCAAGTCAGGCGCGGCATTTCCTGGAGAATCTGTCACCCAGTCGGCGTACCGCGGGGAGTCGAAAAACAATCCCGCGAGACGATCTTGAGCGACGCCTGTCCGAGATAAAAATTTCTCTCGGTGAAAAAGCGCTGAATGAAATCAGGGACCGGGCGAAGGCGCTCGCCCCGGCTCTTGGGCTTCAACGCGAGTTCAAGACTCTGGATGGAATCGTCGGCGCAATGCTGGCGACCCGACCCGACGCCGGCGTTGCGAGCAAACAAGCGCTCGCCAACGCTCGCGCCAAGCCGTACGACATCGACCGCGTGAAGCTGTTCGAATCGCTCGCCCTGGAGCTGAGGAGCGTCCGCACTCCCTCGTATCGGCCGACACCCGACATTCGCGGCGACCTGACCGCATTGCATACCTTCGCGTTCATGGAAGCGTACTTCTCGAACTTCATAGAAGGAACGGAGTTCGAGATCGATGAAGCCAGGAAAATTGTTTTCGAGGGACTGAATATCCCGAAACGAGCCGACGATACCCACGACATTCTGAATACCTACCGTCTCGTTGCGGATACATTCGAGATGTCACGCAAGCCGGGGACCGAAGACGAACTGCTGGAGCTGCTCGAGCACCGTCATCGTTCGATTCTCGAGCACCGCAAGGACAAGAATCCGGGTGTAATCAAGACGATTTCAAACCGGGCGGGCGACACGCGATTCGTCGAGCCCGCCCTGGTGCAAGGAACGCTTTGCCGGGCTTTTCAGCTTTACCGCGATCTTCCCTCGGCTCTCGCACGGGCTATTTTCATGCAGGTAGCGGTGTCCGAAGTACATCCGTTCGACGATGGCAATGGCCGGCTGTCCCGAATCATGATGAATGCCGAACTCACCGAGGCGAATGAATGTCGCATTATCATCCCCACCGTGTATCGAGACGATTACCTGACGGCCTTGAAGGCATTCAGCCAGGCCCGGGAGATACCACCGGCGATCCGAATGTTCCAGCGAGCGCAAGCCTTTACGTCGAGCATGGACTACTCGAACTACGACGCCGCAAAGGCGTCCTTTGAATCGGCGAACGCCTTCAAGGCCCCGCGCGACGCGGTGCTCGACTTCGAGGAGCGGAAGATGATCGAGAAAGGCGATTGAGAAAGCCGCCTGCCGAAGGTGAAGTCGTAGCCCTGCCGAAACCTTCTACTTCGCCCGCCCGAAATCCGCGTCCCGCAGCACGCGCCCGGCCCCGCTCTTCCCGCTCGCATCATGAAACCCGTATTCGACCTGTTCTCCCAGGTCGAAGCGGAACTGCTTCGCCGCCGATATTTTTCGGGCGCGCCGCGCGAGCTCGCTTCGATCGAGCGGCTGTTTCCGGGGCAGGGCGAGCAGGATGTGGTTGGCGTCCCCGGGGACGTCCAGGATGAACAGTTCGTCGAACGCCGCCTGGTGGGTGCGGACCATCGAGTCGTAGTGCGGGTTGGAAGCCGGGCGCCAGACGTTGCTGACGGCGACGCCGTCCGGCCTGAGCGCCCGGCGCACGGCCAGCAGGAATTCCTGCGTGGTCAGGTGTTTCGGGACCTCGCGCGCGCCGTAGGCGTCGAGGAAGATGATGTCGTAGCCCTGGCGGACGTTCTCGATGAACTGCCTCCCGTCGCCGACGTGGGCGCGCGTGCGCTCGTCCTCGCGGAATCCGAAGAATTGCCTGGCGACGTCGACCACGCCGGGATCGATTTCGGCGACGTCGATCGCCGCGGCGGGATAGTGCTTGCGCAGGAACATCGGCAGGCTTCCCCCGCCCAGGCCGACGACGAGGATGCGGCGCGGCTCTTCGCACAGCGCCAGTCCGGCGAGCGCGACCCGGGCATAGGGCAGTTCCAGGTGGTCCGGATCGCCCGGTTTGACCACGCTCTGGCGCGACCCGAACCTCTCGAAAAGCAGGGTGCGCAGGCCGTTGCGGTCCTGGGTGACGATGAGGGTGTGGTAGGGCGAGGCCCCCTCGTAAAGAACGGTCTGCGCGCACGCCGCCAGCGAAAGCGCGGCGAGCGCGGCGAGTCCCGCGCGAAAAAAGGGATGAGGCTTCATGGCATGCGGCGCGAATCGGCGCGGGCGCGACGCCGCGCCGGGTTCACCCCCGGTGCCCGAGGGCGCGGGAGATCTTCCCGGCGGTTTCCCTGACCAGCCCCGACCACGCGCCTTTCATGCGCTCGGCCGGCGCCGAGACCGAAAGCCCCGCGACCAGCGTCCCGCTGTCGTCGCGGACCCCCGCGCCGATGCAGCGCACGCCAAGCTCGGCTTCCTCGTTGTCCACCGCGTAGCCCGCGCGCCGGATGCGCTCCAACTCGCGTTCGAGCGCGCCGACGCTGGCGAGCGTATTGCGGGTGAACTGCGGCAGGTGCGTCCTCTGGGAGTACGCGCGCAGGCCCTCGCTCCCGTCCTCGAGCAGGAACAGCTTCCCGACCGCGGTGATGTGCAGCGGCGCCCGCGCGCCGACGATATTCACCACGCGCATCAGCGAGCGCCCGCTCGAGGTGCGCTCGACGTAGACGATCTCGTCGTCGCGCCGCACCGAGAGGTTGACCGCCTCGCCGGTGGCCGCGTGCAGCTCGCGCATGTGGGGCAGCGCGTGCTCGCGCACGCTGATCCGTCCCTTGACGAGGTTGCCCAGCTCGAGGAGACGAATCCCCAGGCGGTAGCTGCCCGGGTCGACGCGCTCGACCACCTGAGCATTCACCAGCGCGCCGAGAATGCGGTGCGCGGTCGAGGGATGCAGCGCGCTCGCCTGCGCGAGTTTCTTCAGTCCCATCGGCTGCGGCTGGCGGGCGAGCACCTCGAGCAGCGTCATCATGCGTTCGATGACCTGGATCGAGTTCTTGGTTTGAGGGGTCGCCACGTGCCGCGAGCTACCGAATGACGCAATCTTATACCACCCTATGGAACGCACCGCCAGGTCGGGCGCCGCCCGCGTGCTATGATTCCACGCCCTCCGCCGAAATCCCCTCCGGAGCCTTCCCATGCGCGTCGGCCTGTTCGTCACCTGCCTCGTCGATCTGATGCGGCCCTCGGTCGGTTTCGCCGCGCTCAAGCTGCTCGAGGACGCGGGCTGCGAAGTGGTGGTGCCGGCGGCGCAGACCTGCTGCGGGCAGCCGGGCTGGAACTCGGGCGACCGCAGATCGGCGCGCGAGCTCGCGCAGAAGCTGATCGGCGAATTCGAGGATTGCGAATACGTGGTGGTGCCTTCGGGCTCCTGCGCCGGCATGATCCGCACGCACTATCCGGAAGTGTTCCGCGACGAACCTTTCCTGCTCGAAAGGGCCGAGCGACTGGGCGCGAGGACCTATGAGCTCACGGATTTCCTCGTTCGGATAGCGAAACGGACGTCGGTCACCGCCGGCTTTCACGACAGCGTGACCTACCACGATTCCTGTTCCGGCCTGCGCGAGCTCGGCGTCAAGGCGCAGCCGCGGCAACTCCTCGGAACGGTGGCGGGCCTGAGCCTCATCGAGATGGAGGAGTGCGAAACCTGCTGCGGCTTCGGCGGCACCTTCTCGATGAAGTACGGCGAGATCGCCGCCGCGATGGCCGACCGGAAGTGCGCCCACATCGAGGCGAGCGGCGCGCGGGCGGTGGTGCTGGGCGATCTGGGCTGCATGCTCAACATCGAGGGGCGCCTGCGGCGGCGCGGCGATACGAAGACGAAAGTGCTGCACGTGGCGGAAGTCCTGGCCGGCATGGCGGAGGAATAGCGCCGTGCAGGTCCGCTCGATGCATTTCAAGGCGCGCTCGGCAGAGGCGCTGGCGAACCCCACGCTGCAGGCGAATCTGCGCAAGTTCCAGTCGGCCGGATTCACCGCGCTGCGCGCCAAGGCGGTGGCCGAGTTCGGCCCGCGGCTGTTCGAGGCGCTGCGCGCGGAGGGCGCCGCGATCCGCGACCGGTCGCTCGCGAACCTGGACGCCTGGATCGAGCGCTTCGAGGCGGAGGCGGTGCGGCGCGGGGCGACGGTGCTCTACGCCGAGACGCGCGAGGAAACCTGCGAGCGGCTCGCCGAGATCTGCCGCCGCCACGGCGTGAAGAAGGCGATCAAGTCGAAGTCGATGCTCTCCGAGGAGGCGGGGGTGAACGAGGCCCTCGAAGCGATCGGCGTCACTCCGATCGAGACCGACCTGGGCGAGTACATCCTGCAGCTCGCGGGCGAACCGCCTTCGCACATCATCGCCCCGGCCCTGCACAAGAGCAAGGAGGAGGTGGCCGAGCTGTTCGAGGCGCGCCATCACACCCCGCGCAAGGACGACATTTCCCGCATGACGCGGGAGGCGCGCGAGGTGCTGCGGCAGCATTTCCTTTCGGCCGATCTCGGCATTTCGGGAGGAAATTTCCTCATCGCCGAGACCGGCTCCGGGGTCATCGTCACCAACGAGGGCAACGGCCGCATGGTGACCACCTTGCCGCGCGTGCACGTCTGCATCACCGGGATCGAGAAGGTCATTCCGACGCTGGAGGATTTCTCGACCCTATTGAGACTGCTGACGCGCTCGGCGACGGGACAATCGATCTCCAACTACGTGAGCCTGTTCACCGGGCCGCGCGGGCGGCAGGATTCCGACGGGCCCGAGCATATGGTTTTCATCCTGGTCGACGCGGGACGCACGAATCTCGTCGGCAGCGACATGCAGGAGATGCTTCGCTGCATCCGCTGCGGCGCCTGCATGAACCACTGCCCGGTCTACCGCTCGGTTGGCGGGCACAGCTACGGCTGGGTCTACCCGGGACCGATGGGCTCGGTGCTCACGCCCAGTTACGTGGGCCTCGCGAACGCGCTCGACCTGCCCCACGCGGCGACCCTGTGCGGCGCCTGCTCGGTCGCCTGCCCGGTCAAGATCCCGCTGCCGGAGCTGCTGCGCAAGCTGCGCGAGAAGCAGGTCGATGCGGGTCTTCGCCCGCGGGCCGAGAGAGCGGCGTTCCGGCTGTGGTCGTGGACCGCACGGCGCCCGCGCCTGTATGCCCTCGCCACCGCCATCGCGGTGCGCTGCCTGCGAGCGCTCGGCGGCCGGCGCGGCATGATCGGCTTCCTCCCCTTCGGCGGGGAATGGACGCGCGGCCGCGACCTGCCCGCGCCCCGCTCGGGCCGGACCTTCCGCTCGCTCTACGCCGTCCGTCCGGGAAAACCGGGGACAGACCACGGTTTTTGAGTCTTCCGTTCGGGGAAACCGTGGTCTGTCCCCGGTTTTCCTCTCAAAGCCAGCGCGCGCTGCGGAAGCGCACCCACAGGTAGGCATCGATCGCGGCCATCGCGCCGATGGCCGCGGGATAGCCGAACGCCCACTTCAATTCGGGCATGAGCGCGAAGTTCATGCCGTAGACGCTGGCGATGAAGGTCGGCACCGCGATGAGCGCGCCCCAGGCCGCCAGGCGCTTGGTCACCTCGGTTTCGCCGAAGGTGATCATGGCCACGTTCACCTGGATCGCGGTGGTCACCGTGTCGCGCAGGGAGTTGATCAGCTGGTTGATGCGCACCAGGTGGTCGTAGACGTCGCGGTAGTATTCCTGCAGGCCGGTGCACACGTGCGGGACGCGGCCGCCGTAGAGCTTTCCGACCGCCTCGAGCAGCGGCAGGACCGCGTGCTGCAGGGTCGTCAGTTTCTGCCTCACGTAGTAGAGCCCCTCGATGTTGGCGCGCAGCGACTTGCCGGAGAAGATCTGCTCCTCGAACCTCTCGAACTCCGCCTCGATCGCATCGACCACCGGAAAGTAGCGGTCGACCACGGCGTCGATCAGGGCGTAGAACACGAACCCCGAGCCCTGCTTGAGGAGCTCCGGCTCGCGCTCGCAGCGCGCGCGTACCGCGGCGAAGCCCGGTTCGGAATGGCTGCGCACCGAGAGCAGGTAGTTCTTTCCGACGAAGATGTCGATCTCGCCCACATTGAGATCCTCGCCGGCGAGCTCGATGTTGTGGAGCACCGCGAATATCGAATCTCCATATTCCTCGATCTTGG
This sequence comes from Burkholderiales bacterium, assembly GCA_049663805.1. Lineage (GTDB taxonomy): Bacteria > Pseudomonadota > Gammaproteobacteria > Burkholderiales > SG8-39 > VBDM01. The sequence continues at coordinate 6,975 of JBATEB010000289.1, forward strand.
GCCGCTGGTGCCCGTGGCGCGCGTCCTCGACGGCGAGCTCGTGCAGATCGAACTCGGTCTGCAGGGCGGCGAGCTCTCCCGGTCCCGGATCCTTGAGCGCGACCCAGACGAAGCATCCGGGGCGGTTCAAATACTCGCTGATTTCCTCGGGCCTGATGTCGCCGAGTTTCTTTCCGTCCTTGTAGGCGGCGCAGTTGATGAGCATCGTGTTTTCCCGTTCCCCGGACCGATGATAGGCGATGCGCGCCGCCCGGAGTAGGGGAATCGCGCCCGGGCGGCCGCCAGCGGCAGGCGAACGTCCGAAAGCGCCGCCTCGTTCCTTCGCGGACCATAGGATAAAATGACGAGCCTTTAGTTCCGCTGACACACGCCCATGCCCCGGATCAGCCGCCGCACCGCCGAGCTCGGCACGGAGAACGCCTTCGTCGTCCTCGCCGAGGTCAACGAGCTCGTCCGGCAGGGCAAGGACATCATCTCGTTCTGCATCGGCCAGCCCGACTTCCACACCCCGGCGAACGTCCAGGACGCGGCAGTGCGCGCGGTGCGCGAGGGCCGGCACGGCTATACGCCTTCTGCGGGGATAAACGAGCTGCGGGAAGCGGCCGCCCGCTACATGGGCGCGATGCGCGGGCTGTCGATCTCCCCCGCGGATGTCGTGATCGGCGGAGGGGCCAAGCCCTTTATCGCGTACACCATCCTGTCGGTGACCGACTACGGCGTGGGCGACGAGGTGATCTATCCCAATCCCGGCTTTCCGATCTACGAGTCGCAGATCGCCGCCCACGGCGCGGTGCCGGTGCCGCTGCACCTGCGCGAGGCGCGCGACTTCGCTTTCGATCCCGCCGAGCTCGAGGCCAAGATCACGCCCCGGACGAAGCTCCTCATCCTCAATTCGCCGCAGAACCCGACCGGCGGCATCCTCACGCGCAAGGACCTCGAGGGCATCGCGGCGATTCTGGCGCGCCATCCCGAGGTCTGGATCTACGCCGACGAGATCTACTCGCGGCTGTGCTACGAGGGGGAGTTCTGCTCGATCGCCTCGCTCCCCGGGATGCGCGAGCGCACGATCATCTCCGACGGGGCTTCCAAGACCTGGGCGATGACCGGCTGGCGGATCGGCTTCGCCGCGAACGCGGCGCTCGCGCCCCATTTCGTGCGCTGGGTGACCAACACGGACTCGTGCGCCTCGCATGTCAGCCAATGGGCCGCGGTGGAGGCGATCAACGGGCCGCAGGGGGACGCGCAGAGGATGCGCGACTCGTTCCTCGGGCGCCGCGACCTGATCGTCGGGCTCCTGAACGG
>JBATEB010000290.1:0-2488 GCA_049663805.1 Burkholderiales bacterium
CAGGACCTTCAGTTCGGTGTCGTCCACGCCGCCGATCTCGCCTCCCGCGCCCTGCGCCCGGAGCAAATCGACGGCGAGCGCGGCCAGCGTCAGAATCAGGCTGACCGCAGCGAGGAGCTGGGGAAACTGCCGGGAGTCCTGCGGATAGGGGGAAGCGAGGAGGAAGAAACCGCCGAAGACGAAAAGCAGGACGACCTTGAACCACACGTCGATCGATTTGAGTTTTTCCCTCATCCGGTCTCCCCGGCCCGCTTCGCCTGGCCGCGGCAAATCATGCAGTCACCGGGCGCCGCAGGTCAAGTGTGAGGGCGATTCGCTCGAGCTCGAGACGCGGACAAGGGAGCGACGAGCCCGCGCCCGCTCCTGACTCGAAAGACGGGGTGTCTTTCACGACCCTCACCGATATCATGCGGCGCTTGCGCCAGATCAATTCCGCCGAGCGTCACGGCGCGATAATGCCAGGGTGTCCTCCCCGATCACCGCAGGAATTCGGGCCCGCCTGCTGAAGCGCCTCGCCATCGCCTTCGTCATCGCGCTCCTCGCCGGCTGGGGGCTGTGGAAGGCGACGCGACCCAAGCCCGTCGCCGTGCTGGTCGCGACCGCCTCGGTGGGCCGCGTCGAGACCACGGTCGCGAACACCCGCGCCGGCTCGGTCACCGCCTGCCGGCGCGCGAAGCTCGCGCCGCCCGCGGGCGGGCGGATCGCGAAACTCCCGGTCAGGGAAGGCATGCGCGTCGGGCGCGGCGACCTGCTGGTGGAACTCTGGAACCGGGATCTGACCGCGCGCGAGCGGGTGGCGAGCGAGCAGCTCGCTACCGCGAAGGCGCGCGTGCGCGAGGCCTGCCAGCTCGCCGAGATCGCGGCGAGCGAAGCAAAGCGCGCGCGCGAGCTGCGCGCGCAGAACTTCACCTCGGAGCAGCTCGCCGAACGCGCCGACTCGGACGCCAAGGCGCGCATGGCGGCGTGCGAATCGGCGCGAGCGCAGGTGGGCGAGGCCGAAGCGCGAATCGACGCGGCGAAGGCCGATACCAGCCGCACCGTGCTGCGCGCGCCGTTCGCCGGCATCGTCGCCGAGGTGAACGGCGAGGTAGGCGAGTACCTCACGCCCTCGCCCCCGGGGATCCCGACGCTGCCCGCGGTCGATCTGATCGACGACTCGTGCCTGTACGTCTCGGCGCCGATCGACGAGGTCGACGCCGCGCGGATCAAGGTCGGCACGCGCGGGCGCATCACGCTCGATGCGTACCGCGGCCGCAACTTCAAGGGGCAGGTGCGGCGCATCGCTCCCTACGTTCTCGCGCTCGAGAAGCAGGCGCGCACGGTCGAGGTGGAAGTGGAGTTCGACGATCCCCTCGAGGCGCGCCACCTGCTGGTCGGCTACAGTGCCGACATCGAGATCGTGATCGAGGGCCGCGACGCGGTGACGCGCATCCCGACCTCTGCGCTCATGCCCGGCAATCGGGTGCTCGTGCTCGGAGACTCGGGAGTGCTCGAGGAACGCCGCGTCGACATCGGGCTGTCCAACTGGGAGTACAGCGAAGTGCGCTCGGGCCTTGCGCCCGGCGACCGCGTGATCTCGTCGCTCGACCGCGAGGGCGTCAAGGCGGGAGCGAGCGCCGTCGCGGAAACGAAGAACGCCGCCGCGAAGTGACCTGCGCGCGATGATCGAGCTCGCCGGCATCGAGCGCGTCTTCGTCGTCGGCGACGAGGAAGTGCATGCCCTGCGCTCGGTCGATCTCGCCATCGGGCGGAGCGAGTACCTTTCGATCATGGGCCCCTCGGGCTCGGGCAAATCGACCCTCCTCAACCTCATCGGCCTGCTCGACCGGCCGAACGCCGGCTCCTACCTCCTCGACGGCCGCGACATCACCGGGCTCGGCGACGACGAGCTCGCGCACGTGCGGCGCGAGAAGATGGGCTTCGTGTTCCAGTTCTTCCACCTGGTGCCGCGCCTCACCGCGGCACAGAACATCGCCCTGCCGATGGTGCTCGCGGGCATCGACCCTGCCGAGCGCAAGCGCCGGCTCGACGCCCTGCTGAACGAGTACGGGCTGGAGGACCGCGCCCGGCACCGGCCCGACCAGCTCTCCGGCGGACAGTGCCAGCGCGTCGCGATCGCGCGCGCCATGTCGATGCGCCCCGGCGTGATCCTCGCCGACGAGCCCACCGGCAACCTCGACCGCCACAGCGGACAGGAGGTGCTGAACCTGCTCGAGAAGCTGCACGCGGGCGGGGGCACCCTCCTGGTGGTCACGCACGATCCGGAGATCGGGAGCCGCGCGAAGCGCACGCTGCGCATGGTCGACGGCAGGATCGTGAGCGATGCGAGGACGAGATGAGCCCTAAGGAAGCTCTGAATAAGTCATCCCCGCGGAAGCGGGGATCCAGCAAGTCGTTCAGATTCCTGGATTCCCGCTTTCGCGGGAATGACGAAACGGGGGTTGTTCAGAGGTTCCCTAAGGAAGCGACGTGCTGGTCTTTGGGGTTT
>JBATEB010000291.1:0-10573 GCA_049663805.1 Burkholderiales bacterium
GTGGAGAAGGCGCTCGAGGAAGGCATCGCCTTCGCCGAGGGGCTGTCCCCCGTGGCGGTGGACCTGGACAGTTACGGCGCCGTGCACGGCATGCGCTTCCGCCGGCCGAGCGGCCTCGAATCCGCCGAGCACTGGCTGCCGGCGCGCACCGTGTTCGTCGCCGCCGGGACGCAGCCGAACACCGTGCTCGCGCGCGAGCACCCCGCCCGCTTCGCGCTCGACGGCCGGTATTTCCAGGCCTGCGACGAGGACGGCGCGCCGGTGAAGCCCGAGCCCGCGATCTCCAAGCCGGAACGCTCGCAGGTCCTGCTCAACCGGTTCCCCGACGGGCGCTTCGTCAGCTTTTTCGGCGACCAGCATCCTTCCTACTTCGGCAACGTCGTCAAGGCGCTCGGCTCGGCTCGCCAGGGCTACCCCGTCGTCTCGCGCGTGCTCGCGCGCCGCGGCCCGGCGAGCGCGGCCGGGACGGCGGCGTTTTTCGGAACGCTCGCCGCCGAGCTGCTGGCCACGGTCCACAAAGTGGAGCGGCTCAGCCCCACCATCGTCGAAGTCGTGGTGCGCGCGCCGCGCGCCGCGCGCCGGTTTCGCCCCGGCCAGTTCTACCGGCTGCAGAACTTCGAGACGCTGTCTCCGGTCGTGCGCAACGCCTCCTCGGCGACCCGCCTGCAGATGGAGGGGCTCGCGATGACCGGCGCCTGGGTCGACACCGAACGCGGCCTGGTATCGACCATCGTGCTCGAGATGGGCGGGTCCTCCGACCTGTGCGCGATGCTCCAGCCCGGAGAGCCGGTGATCCTGATGGGCCCCACCGGCACGGCGACGCACATCGCCGCGGGCGAGACGGTCATCCTGGCCGGAGGCGGCCTCGGCAACGCAGTGCTGTTCTCGATCGGCCAGGCGTTTCGCGCGGCCGGCTCGCGCGTGCTCTACTTTGCGGGCTACAAGAAAGCGATCGACCGTTACAAGGTCGCCGAAATCGAGAACGCCGCCGACCTGATCGTGTGGTGCTGCGACGAGGAGCCCGGATTCAAACTGGAGAATGCGGCGGCGAGGCCGCACGATCGCAGCTTCGTCGGCAACATCGTCCAGGCGATGGACGCCTATGCCCAGGGCCGCCTCGGCCCCACCCCGATCCGGATGGAGGAAGCCGACCGGCTGATCGCGATCGGCTCGGACCGCATGATGGCGGCGGTCGCGCGCGCGCGCCACGACCTGCTCAAGCCCCACCTCAAGGCCGGCCACATCGCGATCGGCTCGATCAATTCGCCGATGCAGTGCATGCTGAAGGAGATTTGCGCGCAGTGCCTGCAGCCGCACCACGATCCGCACAGCGGAAAGACGAGCTACGTGTTTTCCTGCTTCAACCAGGATCAGGACCTGGACCGGGTCGACTTCGCGGTGCTCTCGGAGCGCCTGAAGCAGAACTCGCTGCAGGAGAAGATCACCGCGCAGTGGATACGGCACTGCATGCCCGCGCTGCGCGGGCAGCGTCATCGCGTCTGAAAAACCCCGGCCGGCCTAGTGCCAGTCCTTGCGGGGCGGCACCGGCAGCGGCAGCACCGCAATGCCTTCTTCGAGCAGATCCCGGGTCTCTTTTCCGCTCGCGACGCCGCGTATGTTCCTCTGCGGGGCCTGCTTGCGGTGGATGCGCCGCGCCTCCTCGGGAAAATCCCCGCCCACGTTCTCGGTGTTGAGGAGGACGTAGTCGATCAGCTCGTCGAGCGTGTGCGGCTTGTCGGTCCGCGCGGGAACCGCGGCGGGCGTCCTCTCCGCGGCCGGATCGGCGTCGGGCTTGCCGATCTTGGCCGTCAGCAGCTTTTCGATTCCCGAATCGCTGCAGACGGGGCACGACAGCAGGCCGTGGGCCTTCTGGCTCTCGAACTCATCCGCCGAGGCGAACCAGCCCTCGAAGCGGTGTCGGTCGGTGCAAATCAGCTCGAATACGATCACGTCGCGATCCTCGGGGGCATTCTAACCCGCCGTCGCCATCGCTGCCCCGGGGGCGCCGCTTCAGCGTGGCGGTGGCTCGTCATCGGGCGGCGGCTCGGCCGTCACCGGGGCTTTCTCGAGCGAAACGGCGAAACCGAAAATCACCGCCACCGCGGCGGCGATCAACCACAGCAGGGCTTCGGCCAGGCTGCTGCGCGCGGCGAGTTCCAGCCTGGCGTAATGGGCGACGAGGCGCTCGCGCCGCTTGAGGTCTTCCTCCGCGGGCGCGAACGAGCGGGTCTCGCCGCCGGGAGCGAGATAGTCCCCCAGCATCCCGGACTCGAGGTACGCGCGGCGCGCGCGCGCGAGGCTCAGCGATGTCCTCTTTTCCGCGGAAAATCCCTGGCCCCAGCCCGCCGGCAGCTGAAGCGACGCCGGCTTGTGCTGGCTCGCTCCCAGGCTGACCTTCAGGTCGAGGTATTTCCAGTACGCGAACGCCCCGTAGAGCGCGCACACCGCGAGAGCCATCACGGTCATCAGCACCCCCTTGCGGTGCACGCCGTAGGTGGCGAGGCGCCGCGTGCCCTCGTAGAGGCACAGGAACGCCGTCGCGCCGCCGAGGACGCTGATCCCGAAGTCGATCCAGTTTTCAGTCATGTCCGCGGTGTGCGATGGGCTTGCTGCCGGTCGAGGATCATATCACCCGAGGCTTCCATCAGCCGCGCCGCGTCTAGAACATCGTGTTGGAGTTGGCCGCAGCGGCCGGTACCACCTGCAGGACGTCCCAGTGCTCGACGATCTTCCCGTCCTCGTCCAGCCGGAAGATGTCGATTCCCGCCCAGTCCCTGTCCTCGTCCCCCGGCCATTCCTGGTGGCAGTGCAGGACGACGTAGTCTCCCTCGGCGAGAACCCGCCTGAAATGAACCCGCTTTCCCGGGTACTCGCGCGCCATTTTTTCGAAGTAGGCGATGAAGGCTTCCTTGCCGTCGGCGACGTGCGGATTGTGCTGCACGTAGCGCTCCCCGACGTACTCGAGGACCGCCTCGGTCGGCCTGTTCCGGTTGAATGCCAGATCGTAAAAGGCGGTCACGGCCTTCTTGTTGCGCTCGAGGCGATCGTCGCTCATGGCAAATGGTAATTCTCCGTGCGGTGCGCCGGCTAGGGACCGGGATTCCGCTCGAGCGGCGCGTACCGCGCCCACGCCCGCAGCGTGGTTCGTTCGAGCACCGGCAAGGCCGCGGCCCCTCCCACTCCGACCGCCAGGGCAAGAAGGGTCAGCGCGTTGCTCTCCAGCCGCCAGGCGAGCACGGCAAGGACGAGGAACGCGGCGAAGCTGAGCGTCACGACCCGGAGCTCGAGCGGGTGCGCGTTGAGGCGGATCCGCCCGCCGCAGAAGCGGCAGTCGATCTCCCAGCGGGCGACGACCGAATGAAGCAGCTTGCGCGTCGCCAGGTCCTTGGCGCATATCGGGCAGCGGTAGTCCACGGGCACGGGCCAGATCCTACTGGCGCCCTCCCTCGACGCGGAACCCCTCGGCGCGCCAGCGCAGCATGCCGCCCGCGAGGTTGGCGACCTCGCCGAATCCCGCGCGCTGCAGGATCACGCAGGCCTGCGCCGAGCGCGCGCCCGAGCGGCACACCGCGACCACCGGGCGCTCGCGCGCGAGCTCGCCCGCCCTGGCGACGAGCTCGCCGATGGGAATGAGGACCGCGTTCCGGAGGTGTCCGAGCGCGCCGCCGTACTCGGACGCTTCGCGCACGTCGACGATCTGGACCGCGGCCGAAATCTCCTCGAGCGCCTGCGGCTGGATCTCCCAGATGCCGGCGAAGGTGAAGGTCAGAGCCGCCCAGCCCGGATCGACCGCCTGCGGCCGCGCGTCGGCGGCGGGTCGCCCGCACCGGAGGTTGGCCGGCACGGCGATATCGATCTGCTTCGGATGCGGCAGGCCGAGGTGGTTCATGTAGCCGACGAAGTCCCCTTCGCCGACGCCGCCCCCGAGCCGCGGGTTGAAGCGGCGCTCCTCGTCCACGCTGGTGACGGAGAGCCCCCGGTAGTCGTGGCCGGGATAGAGCAGGCACGCCGGCGGCAGAGTGAATATCTGGCTGTGCACGGAGCGATACAGGGTGCGGGCGCTGCCCTCCTGGAAGTCGGTGCGGCCGCAGCCGCGGATGAGCAGGCTGTCGCCGGTGAACGCCATCGACTCGTCGTCCAGGACGTAGGTGAGGCAGCCGTTGGTATGCCCCGGGGTCTCCCGCGCCTCCAGGTAGCGCGAGCCGAACGCCACGCGGCTGCCGTGGGCGAGCGCGACATCGGCACCCTGCGCGCCTCCCGCCGCGGAGAGCGCGACGCGGCTGCCCAGGCGCTGCCCGAGCAGCCACGCCCCGGTGACGTGGTCGGCGTGCACGTGCGTCTCCAGTGTATACAGCAGCCGCAGGCCGAGCTCGCCGATCAGCGCGCCGTCGCGGCGCGCCTGCTCGAATACCGGGTCGATCATCAGCGCTTCGCCGGCGCGCTCGTCACCCAGGAGATAGCTGTAGGTCGAGGATTGGGGATCGAACAACTGCCGAAAGATCATCGGAATTTCTTCCTGGCGGCCCGCGACGCGAAGTGACTTCACGATGTTGCCATGAACTCGATGATGGTGCCCGGGGCAGGGGTCGAACCTGCATGGCCTTGCGGCCTAGGGATTTTAAGTCCCTTGTGTCTACCAGTTTCACCACCCGGGCGGGCCGGCGGGGGAAGAAAGCCGCGCCTGCTCTGCCTTTCGATCGGCTTCATCGCACTTTGCAGACCGGTTACCGAAAGCGCAATCAGGGTCAGGCCGCGGGCAGCGTAAATCCATAGCTCGCCGTGGTCAAGCGAATGCTTCTCGCGACAGAGCGCCGTTTTCTCCCCGCCGAACGGCTCGCAGATTTGCAGCGCCTCGTGCGCCAGCGCACATACGACGACCCGCGCGTGTTCGCCTCGTGCGCCAGCGCACATACGACGGACCCGCGCGTGTTCGATAGCGAACAGACCGGCGACACTCTCTCGCTTATCTTCAATATCGGTTCGCCCACCTCGGGTGTCGTCCCGGAGTGTACGAGTGGGGTTTCCCCGAACCCGAGCGCGCGGTCGCGGACCGCAGCTCGTTCAGGGGAAATCCAATAGCGAATGCCACCAAGGAAATTGCCATGAGAATTTCGAAGATGGGGTCTACGACGTTGTTACTGGCCGTTACGGGGATAACCATTCTCCTGGCGGGATGTAGTGGAAGCGACGGGGGTCAGACCCCGGGCCAAGTCAACGCACTTTCGGCCGCTGCCGCGCCGCCCCTGGGCACGGAGCAGAACTTCGCGGTACTGGGTGGCCAGACGGTGACCAATACCGGTCCGACCGTCATCACCGGAGACCTGGGTGTCAGCCCGGGCTCGGCGATCACCGGTTTTCCTCCCGGGCTGGTGACCGGAGGGGCGACACATGCCGCCGATGCGGTGGCGCTCCAGGCTCAGAATGACACCATCACTGCGTATAACAATCTGGCAGGCCAGCAGTGCACATCCGACTTGACCGATCAGGATCTCGGCGGGAAGACGCTCGTGCCGGGCGTCTATTGTTTTTCGTCGTCGGCTCAGTTGACGGGAACGCTCACGCTCGACGCCGGGGGCGACTCCAATGCGGTCTGGGTGTTCAAGACAGTGAGCGCCCTCACTACGGCGAGCAGCTCGTCGGTGCGGCTGACCAATGGCGGTCAAGCCTGCAACGTCTTCTGGCAGATCGGCAGTTCCGCGGTTCTCGGTACAAGCACCTCGTTCGTGGGCAATATTCTCGCGCTCACGAGCATCGCCCTCCAGACCGGCGCAAAGCTGTCCGGCAGAGCCCTGGCGCGAAATGGCGCAGTGACGCTGGATTCCAACACCATCGACGTCGCCGTGTGCGGCGTGCCACCGGTCACTCCCATCCCGCCCACGCTCGGCAAGACCTTCAGCCCGACCACGATCGATGCGGGCGGGGCCTCGACGCTGACCATTACCCTGAGCAACTCCGATGCCGCAACGGCTAACCAGACCGCGCCGCTCATCGATACATTGCCAAGGGGCGTGGTGATAGCCGCCACCCCCAATGCCGCCACGACCTGCGGCGGGGGCGTGGTCACGGTCACCCCGGGCGAACCGACGGGCCAGCTCTCGTTTGCGTCGGTGACCTTGACGGGAGGCTCGATCCCGGCCAACGGCTCCTGTACGGTGACGGTAGCCGTGACCGCGCCTGGCGCCGGCAGCTACATCAACTCGCTGCCTGCGGGCGCGTTGCAGACCAGCAACGGCAACAACGCCGCCCCGGCCGTCGCGACCCTGGCCGTCAACACGCCCCCGGTCGTCGTGCCCGAGGTCGTCCCGCCCACGCTCGGCAAGGCCTTCAGCCCGGCCACCATCAATGCGGGCGGAGTCTCGACCCTCACCATTACCTTGAACAACGCCAACAGCACACCCGCCAGCCTGACCGCGCAGTTCATCGACACCTTGCCCAGCGGCCTGGTGGTGGTCGCCGGCAGCGTCAACAGCACCTGCATCGAGTCGCTCCCGGCCGGCCCGTCGCGCTCGCCGGCGTGGTTCGTCATCGGCACCTCGACGGTGGGCTTGACGCAAGGCGCGATCCCGGCCAACGGCTCCTGTACGGTGACCGCGGAGGTGACCGCGGCGGTCGGAGGCAGCTACTTCAACTCGCTGCCCGCCGGCGCCTTGCAGACCAGCAACGGCAATAACGCCGCCCCGGCGGTCGCGACCCTGACCGTCAACTCCCCGGGAGTCAGCATCGCGCCCACGCTCGGCAAGTCTTTCAACCCGGCGACCATCAATGCGGGCGGGGTCTCGACGCTTACCATTACCCTGAGCAACGCCAACGCCACACCCGCCAGCCTGACCGCGCAGTTGATCGACAGATTGCCCGGCGACCTGGTGGCAGTCGGCGGCAGCACCCAAAGCACTTGTATCGAGTCGCTCACTGCGCTCAGCGCCCGCATCTCGCCGGCATGGTTCGTCGTCGACACCTCGGCGGTGGGCTTGACGCAAGGCGCGATCCCGGCCAACGGCTCCTGCACGGTGAGCGCGCAAGTGAGGGCGCCGACCGCAGGCAGCTTCATCAACTCGCTGGCCGCCGGCGCCTTGCAGACCAGCAACGGCAACAACGCCGCCCCGGCGGCCGCAACCCTGACCGTCCAATAGCGGTGGTCATCGGAACTTCGGCATCACCACTCCGGAAAAAGGCGATTATTTCCGGAGTGGTGATGTACCTTTTCCAGGATATGAAATAACGCGAGCATGACCGGCGCTGCCGCCTGCCCTTTCGGCTCGATAGGACGTATGCCATGAACGGCTCCGGATCCTTGTCCCGCGTTACCGGCCGCACCTCGATGCGCGGCAAGCCTGGTCCCGTGCGCGAACCGGCTCCCCTGTTGCTGGGCCTCGCCGGTTTCAACTGCAAGCTGAGATCTCTCAACCCGGCGTGGGAGAAAATTCTCGGTTACCCTCCGCACGAATTGCTGGACCGGCCGCTCTACGAACTGATGCAGCATGAGCGCACGGCCGCCGTTGCGCTGGTGGAGCGGCTCCTGTCCGAGGACAGTTCCGAATCGATGGAATTCGGCTTGCGCTGCAAGGACGGCACCTGCAGGTGGTTCCTGTGGCGCCGACGGTTCGATTCGGAGCTCCGGGCGTTCTTCATCGCCGGGTATGACATCACCGAGCAGAAAAGCCGCGAGATCGCATCGATACTCCGATCCTACGAGCAGGGAGCCCGCGCCGCGGCTTGACTTCGGCCGGGTGCCGGACAGGCGCCGGACAAAATATCGCGCCTATGTGCGCAAGCGCACAGAACTTTCCGCAGCGGCAGGCGATCATTGGCTCGGGTGTATATATCCTCCTCCCTGATATACACTCGAAGTACCTGGCCCGGAACGGATCCCGTTCCGGGCTTTTTTCTTTCGGAGTTTCTTTCGGAGTCGACGGCGCTCAGGGCGCTCGAGGAAAATCTGGATGCCGCTTCCGGCCTACGCGCAGTCGTGCATGTCGTTGACCCGCGCGTAGCAGGAGCAGGCCGCGGCCTTGAGCCCTTTCGGGTCGAGGATCCTGATCTTGCCGCGGCTGTAAGCGATCAGTTCCTCTTTCTGCAGGGCGCGCGCGGCTTTGGTGACACCGACCCGCCGCACGCCCAGCATGTGCCCCAGAAATTCGTGCGTGAGACGGAATTCGTTCGACCGTACCCGGTCCCGCGTCATCAGCAGCCAGCGCGCAAGGCGCTTCTCCACGACGTGGAAGCGGTTGCACGCGGCGGTTTGGGTGATCTGGGCCATCAATGCAACCGTATAGCGGCTCACCTCTTGTCGCAGCTGCGCGCTCGTCCGCAATTCTTCGCAAAAACGCGCCGCCTTCATCCGCATCGCCCCTCCCGATCCCTGCACCAGGGCGCGAACCGGCGAAACGTCCTGTCCCAGGGACAGAACGACACCGACCATGCCCTCGCGTCCGACCATGCCGACTTCCAGGGCCAGATGGCCTTCTATCAGGGTCAGCAGGGAGACGAGCGAGTCTCCGGGAAAATAGACGTGCCGGATCCGCTGCCCCGGCTCGTACAGCACTTCGCCGAAAGTCAGCGTGACCGGTTCCAGATCGGCGAGCAGGCGTTGATACTGCTTGTGCGGCAAAGCGGCAAGCATGCTGTTCGCGGCGGGTGCCCGGCTCGCGACCCGCACGAGGCGGCTCCTGTCTTGTTCGACCTCACCGAGGGCACGCGGGGACAACAGCATGGAAAGGATACCTGAGGCCGATGACGTGAAAGCCTAGCGCGAGCACGACGCTCCTGTATGTACGCCAGCACACTGAATTACCGAAGATTAGTTTGCCGTCGCGCGGAACGCATCCGGGCGCCGCGGGCCCGCGGCGACTCTTCGCGCGACTTGCCCGCGCCTACGCGCGCCAGCGCACCGACGCGGTCCCGGGCGGCCGGCATACTCGCTCTCATGAAAACGGCGATCGACAAGTTGCCTTGCCTGCTGCGCGCGCTCCTGGCCGCGGGGGTGATGCTGTTGAGCAGCGGCGCGTTTGCCGCCTTGATCGCGTGGATACCGGTATCGACCGGCGCTTCCCCCGATACCCTCCCCGCCTCCCCGGTCGCACGCGAGAAGCCGGGCACCCTGCTGGACGCGGGAACCACCCCGTTGAAGGAATACGCGCGCGGCAAGGTGAAGTGCGCGGAGTGCGGCCTGATCGAGTCGATTCGGAAAATCGAGGAGGCCGGCGAAAGCCCGAGTGCCGCTGCGGCGAGATCGGGCGGTCACGAAATTACGGTTCGGCTGCAGGACGGATCGAGCCGGGTGATGACCGATGCCAATCCCGGCAGGTGGCGGCTCGGGGAACGCGTGATGATCATCGACGGACTTGCCGACTCCGGAGCGTGAGCGCGAACCGGCTGCAATCGGCACGGAAGAAAGCACATGGCCGGGATTTCGACCGGCAGCGATGTACCAGTGGGACCGGGCCGGGTGCGAACGGGCCCGGTCCCGCCAACGCATGTTTACGCAACGAAACCTCAATGGAGACAGCGACCATGAAACAGACAGCAACCGAATTCACTCGCGCCAGGGGCAAGATGGCCGATGACTTGAAGATGATCGTCAGCGACGGCGAAGAACTGCTCCAGGCCGCGGCAAGCGCGTCCGGAGACGGCTTCACGGCGGCGCGGGCGAAGTTTGCCGAGAGAGTAATGAGCGCCAAGGCCAGGCTCGCGGACGCGGTTCAGCCGGCGGTGGCGAAAGCCGGGCAGGCCGATGACTATGTGCATGCCAGCCCGTGGACCGCGATCGGCGTGGCCGCCGCCGTCGGCATGCTGGTCGGCTTCCTGGCGGCAAGACGCTGAACGATCGCGTGGAGATCGCCATGCTGCCCAGCGCCCAGAGTCTCGAAGGCAAACGCGTACCCGATGTCACCTTCAAGACCCGCAGCGGCGACCAGTGGAAGGACGTCACCACCGCCGATGTGTTCAAGAGCAGGACCGTCGTCGTTTTCTCCCTCCCCGGCGCCTATACCCCGACCTGCTCGGGCACCCACCTGCCGCGCTATAACGAGCTCGCCGGCGAGCTGAAGGCCAACGGCGTGAGCGAGATCGTGTGCCTGTCGGTGAACGACGCCTTCGTCATGAACCAGTGGAAGCAGGATCAGGAGGCCGAAAACATCACCGTGCTTCCCGACGGGAACGGCGAATTCACCGCCGGCATGGGGATGCTGGTCGACAAATCCGACCTGGGATTCGGCAAGCGCTCGTGGCGCTATTCCATGCTGGTCAAGGACGGCGTCATTCAGAAGATGTTCGTCGAGCCTGAAAAGGAAGGCGACCCGTTCGAAGTGTCCGACGCCGACACCATGCTGAAGTACATCAATCCCAAGGCGGTCGGTCCGCGGCCCGTGGCGATTTTCACCAAGCCGGGCTGCCCGCACTGCGCGCGCGCCAAGGCGCTGCTCTATTCCAATGGGTATCGCTACGATGAAATCTCCCTCGGCAAGCACGTCACCTCGAGCACCCTGCGCGCCGTTTCGGGCAGCGGCACCTGGCCGCAGGTCTTCATCGACGGCAAGCTGATCGGGAACGCGGACGATCTCGAGGCGTATTTCGG
>JBATEB010000292.1:0-14970 GCA_049663805.1 Burkholderiales bacterium
GCGCGGTCTTCAGGTCCTCATTGCGCGACCCGAGCCTCTGGCCCTGGTAGAGCGCCTGCGCGCACACCTCGCCGCAGTGATTGACGCGCATCAGCGCGGCGGCGTGGCGGCGAAGATCGCGGTCGGAATCCTCCTCCGCCAGCGAAGCACCCGGGCTGGGCCGCGACGCGCGCGGCTCGCCGGCGAGCACGCGCAGGCCGCGGTCGAATTCACTGATGCACCGGTCGAGATCGAAAACCATGGGAACCGTACCGCAGTCGTGGTCGAGACGAAATGATAGCGCAGCGCCGACGAGTGCGCGACGGGCGCTCGACGTCCCGACAAATCCCCTCCCTGGGGAAACTGTCAGGCGAAAAAAAGGCGCCCGAAGGCGCCTTTTAAAGTCCTGAATGGAACTGAGCTTAGAACGTGTGCCTCATGCCGACCCCGAAGGTCGTCACGTCCGTACCCCTCGACAGCGAGCCGCCGTTGCCCACCGCATTCGCCGCCGGGCCGGCGATGTAGTAGTACTGCGAGTCGACACCGTTGTCGATCTTTTCGAAGGCGAAGTACAGTTTGCTGCGCTTGGACATGATGTAGTCGTAGCCGACCGACATGACCTTGGCCTTGCCGGGGTCGCCGCAGCTGGCGTTGCCGACTCTCGTGCCAGCCGCTGTCGCGGTCGGATCCAAGCCGCAACTCTTGCCACCGGGTGTGGCGGAATAGCCTGCCCAGATTGCTCCGGGCCCGACGTTGAAGCTTCCGTTGATTGCGGCATTGGTGAGCTTCATTTTGCCGCCGGAGGTGGCACCGGTGTCGGTCGCGCCGTAGTCGAGCTGCTCGAACGTGACGCCGATCTGACCGGGGCCGAAGTTCCACTTGCCGCCGAGAATCACGCCCTTGTCGGTCGGGTCGACGATGCCGGTCCCTGCGTTGGAAGCGTTGAATCCCTTGTGCTGTTCGAGTCCGAGGCCGAGCGTCAGGGGTCCGCTCGCATAGATCACGCTGCCCGAAAGCATCTGGCTGGACTGCATGCCGTTGGTAAGCGGTTGGGTTTCGGATTCCTTATAGTTGAACATTGCCGTCGCGATCTTCACCTGCACGCCGGCCATTCTCGGCGACCACCACTGGATCGAGTTGCTGACCCGGCGCGACCACGAGGTCGTGTTGCCGGTGACTTCGGTCACGCAAACGGGGGTCGTTGCGAGCGCGCCAGTAGCGAGGCTCACCCCGGCGCCGCACCCCACGACTGGCAACGCGCCGGTCGTGTCGCCGTTGCCGACGATCACGCCGCCGTGACCGAAGGGACCGGAGCTGATCGCGTTGCCGACTCCGAAAATGACGCCTTTGTAAGGCGTATCCCAGATGCCCCAGAGGATGTCGCCGAGCGCGCTCGTCACACCGAGTGCCGAATTGCGGCCGCCCCAGTTGTTGCCGGTGGTCGTCGTTCCTTCGAGACGCGCATCCGGCCATACGCCGGTGGCGAGCTGGAACCAGACGGAGGTTCCGCCGCCGATGCTTTCCCGGCCGCGCACGCCCATTTCGTTGCCGGCGGTGAACACGTCACCCTTCTTTACTTTCCCGGTCACCACCGCCGTGCCTGCGAAGTTCTTCGCCTCGGCATACGAGTTGTTCAGGATCACTGAGTCGAGGGTGCCGTAGAGCGTGATGCCCGGGCTGCTGCCGACCTGCGCCGCAGCCAAGCCCGGAGCGCTCAGCGCGCCGGCGACAGCGATTGCCATCAATTTCTTGTTCATCGAGAAATTCTCCTCTCTAAAATTTGACTCGAGAGCAGCCGCAACCGCGCCGCCCGCTTGAAACCCTATGCGAGGGTTGTTGCAATTCTGCCAATCGAATCTCCCAAGCTCAACAGGAAGCATGAAGTTTTCCGCTTATTTGCCGCCCACTGTCGCTTTTTTGCAACAGTACGCAACAGCGGGGATTTCTGAAGAATACTGATTTACTATCATATTGTTATGAATAGTTTTGCAAGTTCTTTGCCCGGGTCAAAAGCTCTCATAAGGGCTTCCCCGACCAGGAACGCCACAATCCCCCCCTTCCGCAGCGCCGCGACATCGCCCGGGGTCAGGATCCCGCTTTCGGCGATCACGATTCGCGCGGCCGGGACGCGGGGTGCGAGCGCGAGCGTCGTCTCCAGGGTGGTCTCGAAGGTGCGCAGGTCGCGGTTGTTGATCCCGATGAGCGGGGTGGCGAGCTCGAGCGCCCGCTCGAGCTCCGCCGCAGCGTGCACCTCGGCGAGCACCGCCATGCCGAGCGAGGCCGCGGCCGCCTCCAGTTCCCGCATCCGCGAGCGCTCGAGCGCCGCGACGATGAGCAGGATGCAGTCGGCGCCCAGCGCGCGCGATTGATACACCTGGTAGGGATCGATGACGAAATCCTTGCGCAGCGCGGGCAGCGCGCAGGCGGCGCGCGCCGCGACGAGATGCCCGGCCTCGCCCTGAAAGAATTGCGGATCGGTGAGGACCGACAGGCAGGCCGCACCGTGCCGCTCGTAGGAGCGCGCGATCTCCGTCGGGTCGAAGCGCTCGCGCAGCAGCCCCTTGCTGGGGCTCGCCTTCTTGATCTCGGCGATCACCGCCGGCCGGCCCGAGGCGATTTTCGCGCGCAGCGCGCCGACGAAATCGCGCGGTTTTTCCGCGGTCTCCGCCGCGCGCCTCATCGCGGCAGGGCCGACGGCCCGCTTCGCTTTCGCCAGCTCCTCGGCCTTGACCTCGAGGATCCTCTTCAGGATCTCAGCCACTCGCGAGCTTCTGCGTGAGTTTCACGAATTCGTCCAGCTTGGCGCGCGCCGTCCCGGCCTTGAGGACTGCGAAAGCCCTTTCCACCCCTTCTTCGAAGCTTGCCGCCCTGCCGGCGACGTAGATTGCGGCGCCCGCGTTGAGCGCCACGATATCGCGCGCCGCACCCGACTTGTTTTCGAGCGCGGCAAGGACGACATTGCGCGATTCCTCCACTGTGCTGACACGCAGCGCCCTGGGATCGTGCAGCGGCAACCCGAACCTTTCCGGGTGGATCAGGTATTCGTTGACCTGGCCGTCTTTCAGCTCGCCGATCATCGTTCGCCCGCTCACCGAGATCTCGTCCAGTCCCTCCAGGCCGTAGACCGTGATGGCATGCCGCGCGCCCAGCCGCTGCAGCACGCGCACCTGAATTCCCACCAGGTCGGGATGAAAAACGCCCATCACCTGTGCCGGCGCGCCGGCGGGATTGGTGAGGGGGCCGAGAATGTTGAAAAGGGTCCTTACGCCGAGCTCGCGCCGCACCGGCGCCGCGTGCTTCATCGCGGAGTGGTGCGCGGGAGCGAACATGAACCCGACACCGAGCTCGTCGATGCAGCGGCCCACCTGCTCGGGCTTGAGATTGATGTTCGCTCCCAGCGCCTCGAGCACATCGGCGCTCCCGGATTGCGAGGAAACGGCCCGGTTGCCGTGCTTGGCGACCCGGCCTCCCGCGGCGGCGCAGACGAACATCGAGGCGGTCGAGATATTGAAGGTATGCGCGCCGTCGCCACCGGTGCCGACGATATCGATCAGGTTCTCGGGGTCCTTCACCGCCACCTTGGTCGCCAGCTCGCGCATCACCTGCGCCGCGGCGGTAATTTCGCCGATGGTCTCTTTCTTGACCCGGAGACCGACGATGATCGCCGCGATCATCACCGGCGAGAGCTGCCCTCCCATGATCTGGCGCATCAGGTCGAGCATTTCGTCGTGGAAGATCTCGCGGTGCTCGATGATCCGGGTGAGCGCTTCCTGGGCGGTAAAACTCATGCGACCTCCATTTGCAGGAAATTCTTCAAGAGCGCGTGTCCGTGCTCGGTGAGGAAGGATTCAGGATGAAACTGCACGCCTTCGACCGCCATGTCCCGATGGCGCACGCCCATGATCTCGCCGTCGTCGGACTCCGCGGTGACCTCGAGACAGTCGGGCAGGGTGGCGCGGCGGATCGAAAGTGAATGGTAGCGGGTCGCGACGAAGGGGCTCGGCAGCCCGCGAAAGACACCGCGGCCGGTGTGGCGGATCGCCGAGGTCTTGCCGTGGACGACTCGGGCCGCGTGCACCACTTCACCGCCGAACGCCTGGCCGATGGCCTGGTGGCCGAGACACACCCCGAGTATCGGAACCCTGCCGGCAAACTCCCGGATCGCGGCCAGGGAAATACCGGCCTCATTGGGCGTGCAGGGCCCCGGTGAGACGACGATTCCCTGCGGGCTCATCGCGGCGATATCCCCCGGCGTGACCTCGTCGTTGCGGACCACCCTGACGGTCGCCCCGAGCTCACCGAGATACTGCACCAGATTCCAGGTGAAGGAATCGTAGTTGTCGATCATCAGAATCACGGTGGCGCCTCCGAAACGCTCATGCCGCCTCCCCCATCCCGCCCGTGGCGATCTCGGCGGCCCGCAGGACGGCGCGCGCCTTGGCGCGGGTTTCCTGCCACTCGCTCTCGGGCACCGAGTCGGCGACGATGCCGGCGCCTGCCTGGACGTGCAGCCGACCGTCCTTCACCAGCGCGGTGCGGATCGCGATGGCGAGATCCATGTCACCGTTGAAGCCCAGATAACCGACAGCGCCGGCGTAGATGCCGCGCCGGTCCGGTTCCAGCTCGTCGATGATCTCCATGGCGCGCACCTTGGGAGCGCCGCTCACCGTGCCCGCCGGAAAAGCCGCGCGCAGCACGTCGACCCCGTCCAGACCCTCGCGCAGCCTGCCCTCGACGTTCGAGACGATGTGCATGACATGGGAGTAGCGCTCCACGGTCATGTTTTCCGTGAGCCGCACCGTTCCGGTCGCGGCGACGCGGCCGACGTCGTTTCGACCGAGATCGACCAGCATCACATGCTCGGCGCGCTCCTTGGGATCGGCCAGCAGCTCGCGCTCCAGCGCAGAATCCTCGTCGCGGTCCGCGCCGCGGCGGCGCGTCCCCGCGATCGGACGCACGGTGACCGTCCCGTGCTCCAGTCGCACCAGGATTTCGGGCGATGCTCCCACGACCTGGAAATCCGCGAAATCGAAATAGAACATGTAGGGCGACGGATTGATCGAACGCAACGCGCGATAGAGGGACAGCGGGGAACCCGAAAACGGGCGCGACAGCCGCTGCGACAGGACCACCTGCATGACGTCGCCGTCGTGCACGTAGCGGATGGCGCGCCCGACGGCGGAGCGGAATGCATCGGCTCCGAAACTCGAATTGATCTCGGCCGGGGCATCGCGTCGCTCGGCAGGCGGAGACAACGGCAGCCTGAGCGCGCCCAGGAGCTCGCGCAGTCGCGCCTGGGCATCCTGCCAGGCACCGGGTTTCGCCGGATCGGCGTAGACGACGAGGTAGAGTTTCCCGGACAGATTGTCGACGACCGCGAGCTCCTCGGAGACCAGAAGCAGCATGTCGGGACAGCCCAGGGGGTCGGGCTTGAGCCAGCCTCCCGAGAGCCGGGGCTCGATCCAGCGCACCGTGTCGTAGCCGAAGTACCCGACCAGGCCTCCGCAGAACCGGGGCAACCCGGGAATCTCGGCAACGCGGTAGCGCGACAGAAACTCGCGCACGAACTCGAGCGGGTCGCCCGATTGGGACTTTTCCGTGACCGCGCTTCCGTGCATCACGGTGACCAGCCTTCCGACCGCGCGTAGCCGCACCGGCGCCGCAAGGCCGACGAAAGAATACCGACCGAACCGTTCCCCTCCGACAACCGACTCCAGGAGGTAGGTGTTCGAGCGGTTGGCGAGCTTGAGGTAGATCGACAGCGGCGTGTCGAGATCGGCGAAGGTCTCGGCGATCAGCGGAACGCGGTTGTATCCCTGCGCGGCGAGCCGCTGAAATTCTGCTTCGGTCATTTGACTGCTCCACGAAAACCCTGCGGGTACTGCGGGTGCGCCGACTGGTTTCCGGCGCGCGAGCGACGATTCGCTAGCGGCGCCACCAGCGCCGGCGCCATTGCACCCTTTTTCCAGCGTTTTCGGAGAACACGTTCGACTCTTGAATGCGGCTCTTGAGAGCCGCCTACTCTATAACACCGTCGCGCGGCTTGTCCAGTTCGCGGCCGACCCTGCCCGAGTGAATCGGGCGCGAGCGCATCCTCAAAGCACCTTTCCCGGGTTCATGATTCCGAGAGGATCGAGCGCGCGCTTGACGCCGCGCATCAGCTCCAGCTCCAGCGGAGACTTGTAGCGAAGGATCTCCCCGCGCTTGAGTTGCCCCAGACCGTGCTCGGCGCTGATCGACCCGCCCAATCGCGCCACGCTGTCGTGCACAATGAGGTTGATCGCCGCGGGGTCCCTGGAGAAATTTTCCGGGGCAGTGCCTTCCGGCGGGGACACGTTGTAGTGCACATTGCCGTCGCCGAGATGGCCGAAAGTCACCGTCCGGACACCCGGACGGGCGAGCGCGAGCGCGGCGTCGGTCGCGGCGATGAATTCGGCGATCCGGGAAATCGGAATCGAGACATCGTGCTTGATATTCGGACCCTCGCGGGCCTGCGCTTCCGAGACGAATTCGCGCAGACTCCAGAAAGCGCGAGCCTGGGTCTCGCTCTGGGCGATCGCGGCATCCAGGATGATTCCTCCTGCGAGAGCCGATCCGAGCACGTCTTCCGCCAGAGACCTGACACCCTCGCCCGGCTGCGTGTCCGAAAGTTCCACCAGCACGTAGAAAGGGAAACGGCGCCGAAACGGAGCGAGCGTGTCCCTGAAATGCTTGAGCACCAGTGAGAGGCAGAAGTCCGAAAACAATTCGAACGCGGTGAGCCGTTCGCCGCCGGCCCCTTGTGCCCGCTCGAGCAGCGCCAGGGCCTTCTCCGGGCTCTGCACCGCCGCCACCGCGGTGGCGCGCGACCTGGGCAGGGGAAAGAGCTTCAGCACCGCCGCGGTGATCACCCCGAGCGTGCCTTCGGCACCGATGAAAAGCTGCTTCAGGTCATACCCGGTGTTGTCCTTGCGCAGCCCCCTCAGGCCATCCCACACCTCCCCCGAGGGCAGAACGACCTCCAGGCCCAGCACCAGCTCGCGCGCGTTGCCGTAGCGCAATACCGCGGTTCCGCCCGCGTTGGTGGAAATATTGCCGCCGATCTGGCAACTCCCTTCGGCGGCGAGGCTCAAGGGGAAGAGCCTGCCGGCTTCTTCGGCCGCGCTCTGGAGCCCGGAAAGTACGCAGCCCGCCTCGGCCGTGATCGTATTGTTGAGCGGGTCGATCGCCCGGATCCGGTTCATGCGCGAGAGAGCGAGGACGATTTGCGACCCACTCGCATCCGGTGTCGCCGCGCCGCACAGCCCGGTGTTCCCGCCCTGGGGCACGATCGCCGTTCGTGCCTCGGCGCACGCCCGCACGACTCGCGCGACCTCCGCGGTCGACGCCGGCTTCACCACCGCCAGCGGCCGACCGGAATAGCGCTTGCGCCAGTCGGTCGCGTAGGGCGCGAAGTCGTCCGGCGCGGTGAGAATTCCCGCGGGCCCCACGATGGACCGGATCTGTTCGAGGAGCGCTGCCATCTCGGCGTCGCCGCGAAAGCGTCGCCCGCGTCAGCCGACCGAGCCGAGCTCGTCGCGCATTCTCGAAATAACCGCCCGGTAATCCCCGGAGCCGAAGATCGCCGAGCCCGCCACGAACGTGTCGGCTCCGGCGCGCGCGATGGAGGCGATGTTCCCGGCGTTCACGCCTCCGTCGACTTCCAGCATGATGTCGCGCCCGGCTCGGTCGATCATGCCGCGAACGTCGCGCACCTTCTCCAGGGCATGGGGAATGAACTGTTGCCCGCCAAACCCGGGGTTCACGGACATTACCAGTACCAGGTCCAGCTGGTGCAGCACGTGATCCAGACACGCAAGCGGGGTCGCAGGATTGAGGACCAGGCCCGCCTTGCAGCCCGAATCGTGAATCAGGCCCACGGTCCGGTCGACGTGTTCGCTTGCTTCCGGGTGGAAGCTGATGATATTGGCCCCCGCGCGGGCGAAATCCGGGATGATCCGATCGACCGGCTTGACCATGAGGTGCACGTCGATCGCGCTCTCGGTGAGCGGTCGGATCGCTTCGCACACCAGGGGTCCGATCGTCAGGTTCGGAACGTAGTGATTGTCCATGACGTCGAAGTGAATCATGTCCGCCCCCGCCTTGACGACCGCCGTGACTTCCTCGCCAAGGCGCGCGAAGTCGGCGGAAAGAATGCTAGGAGCAATGCGGAAAATGCGTCTGCCCATCGCCGGAAATTCTACTTGGAATCGCCCGCAGCCGCATGAAACGGCGCCCCGCGCTCTTGTCAGTACCCCGGATTTCGTGTGCAATGACCGAATGGTCGCGGAAAAAAAGTACGAGGTAGCGGTCTCCTCGCAAACGCAGTACGTCGAGGAGCAGTCGGACGAGTACAACGACCGCTACGTGTTTGCCTATACGATCACGATCCGAAACAGGGGAAGCGTGCCGGCGCAGCTGATTTCGCGCCACTGGATCATCACCGACGGCCGCAACCAGGTCCAGGAGGTGCGGGGCCTGGGCGTGGTCGGTTCTCAGCCGCTGCTCAAACCGGGCGAGAGCTTCGAATACACCAGCGGAACCGCGATCGCCACGCCGGTCGGAACGATGCGAGGAAGCTACCAGATGGTGGCCGAGGATGGAACCCGGTTCGATGCGCCGATTCCGGAGTTCACGCTGTCGGTGCCGCGCGTCCTCCACTAGCCGCGAGGTGTCCCGCTATCGCCGGGCCCCGGTCCACTGCGCTCGCCGCCTTTCGGCTTCTTCGGCAGGGTCCACCACACCACGAATAGCAGGATCGCGAGAGCGAGCCCCGCTTCGAGCAGAATGATCCAGAGCCCGGAATTCACCCCACCATGGTTCCCCAAATCATCCGGAAAGTACATAAGGTCCCGCGCGGGTCGGCCGCGCTCCTGGCGGTCCTGATCGGCGCCTGCACGCTGCAACCCCTGGGCCCCGGAGATTGCAGGGGAGTTGCCGCGTGCACGGCGTGCCCGGTCTGCCCGGCGGGGCCCACGGCCCCGCCGCGCGTCAATCCCCTGGAGGCGGTGGATTTTCTCTCCCTGCCGGGGTGGACGGAGGGCGAGCAGTCGGCCGCGTGGGGTCCCCTTCTCGCCTCCTGCCAGGCTTTGCGCTGGCGCGACGCCTGGCGCGCCGCCTGCGCCCGGGCGAATCAGCTTTCATCGCCGAGCGACGAGGAGGCGCGGCGCTTCCTCGAGGAGAATTTCATTCCCTGGCGCCTCGCCAACCCCGACGGCACGCTGGAGGGAATCGTTACCGGCTACTACGAGCCGCTGCTGCGGGGCAGCCGCAAGCGGGCCGCGCCCTACCTGACCCCGCTCTACGGCACGCCGGACGACCTGCTCACGATCGATCTCACCGCGGTGAACCCGGAATTGCGCGGCATGCGACTGCGTGGTCGGCTGGACGGAAAACGGGTCGTGCCCTACTACACGCGAGCCGAAATCGCGCGTGGCGCGACGCCTCTGGCGGGGAAGGAAATCGTCTGGGTGGACGACCCGATCGAAGCGTTTTTCCTGCAAATCCAGGGCTCGGGGAGGGTGCGCCTGGACGGCGGCGAGACGCTGCGACTCGGTTACGCCGACCAGAACGGCCACCCCTTCCTGTCGATCGGGCGTTATCTGGTCGAGCAAGGGGAGATCAAGCTCGGTGAGGCTTCGATGCAATCGATCAAGGCCTGGGCGGCGGCCAACCCCAAGCGCCTGGAGGAACTGCTCGACCAGAATCCCAGTTTCGTCTTTTTCCGCGAGCTGCCCCTCGCCGACCCCGCCAGCGGACCGGTCGGCGCGCTCGGCATCCCGCTCACCGCGGGACGGTCGATCGCGGTCGACCCGCGCTACGTCCCGCTCGGCGCTCCGGTATTTCTCGCCACGACCTTTCCCGCGAGCGAGGCGCCGCTCAATCGCCTGGTGCTCGCGCAGGATACGGGCGGGGCGATCCGCAATCCGGTGCGAGCGGACTTCTACTGGGGATTCGGGCGCGAAGCCGGAGCGAACGCCGGCCGGATGCGGCAGCTGGGAAGGATGTGGGTCCTGCTGCCGAAAGAACTCAAGCCCGGATCGGCCGGCGCCGCGACGCCCTAGACGGCCGGCGGAACGCGGCTAGCGCTTCGCCTCGCCGATCAGCTTGACCAGCTCCTCGGGCCGGGCGCCCATGATCCGCTGCCCGTTCACGGTGAAGCTCGTCGGCGTCGCCCTGACGCCGACCTTGCGGCCCAGCGCAAGCCATTTCTCGACCGGCGCGCTGCAGTTCCCGCCCGGCGCCGGTTCCCGGCCGTTCAGCATGAAATCGTAGTAGGCCTTCGCCCTGTTCGGGGCGCACCAGATGGCGCGGGACTTGTCCGGCGACTCCGGTCGAAGGATGGGGTAAAGAAAGGTGTAGATCGTGATGTCGTCCTCGCGCAGCAGCGCCCTGTCGAGACTCTTGCAATACGGACAGAAGGGATCCGAGAAGATGGCGACGACGCGCTTGCCGTCGCCGCGCACCTGCTTGATCGCAATTTCGAGCGGCAGGTCCTCGAACCGTATCACGGAGAGCTTCTGCTGGCGTTCCTCGGTGAAATTCTTCTGCGTGCGCGCGTCGAGAATCTCTCCCCTGAACATGAAGCCCACCTTCTCGTCGGTATAGAAGATCGAGTCGCCGACGACGATCTCGTACAGACCGGCGTAGGGCGTCTTCGTCACGCTGTCCACCTTGAGTCCGGCAAAGCGGGCCTCGACGCCCTTTTTCACCGAAATCTCGTCGGCGAAAGCAGCCGCCGAGAGCATTGCCGCGAGTAACAAGATCCACAACCGTGCGCTCATGACAATTCCTTATGGTGAGAACTCCCGCCCACGGCAACCGCACGGCGCGCGAGCAGCGTCTTCAGGACCCCATTTGAATTGACCAGGCTCAACCCGAGATTCCGCAGTTGTGCCGCCACCCGGCGCTCGGAGTGGAACAGGCGGAACAGACCTTCGGTGACGCAGCGAAGCGCGAGTATATCGCCCGCGCGAGCGCGCTCGTAGCGCCGCAGAACCAGCCGGTCTCCCGGGTCGCGAGTATCCCGAAGCAGGTCGGCGAGCCCGTGCGCATCGCCCAAACCCAGATTCACGCCTTGCCCGGCGAGCGGATGGATGACGTGCGCCGCGTCCCCGACGAGTGCGATCCGCTCGCGCACCATGGCCCGGGCGAACAGGCTACCCAGGGGAAAGGCGGCCGGCGGGGCGAGAAGTTCGAGCGCGCCCAGGCTTTCGCGACCGGCCTCGGCGACGTGCCGCCCGAGCGCTTCCGCGGGAAGCGCCAGCAGCTCCCGGGCGTGGGATTCCGGGGTCGACCATACTATGGAAATGCGCCGGCCGGGAAGCGGCAGGTAGGCGAGCACGCCGTCGTGCCGAAACCACTGGTACGCGATATTGCGGTGCTCCCGCGCGCAGGCGAAATTGGCGACCACGCCAAGCTGGCCGTAGCTGCGTCCGTGCGATTCGATCGCTGCCGCGCGCCTTACCCACGAGTCGGCCCCGTCCGATCCGACCGCCAGCTTCGCGGCCAGCGTGCGCCCGTCCTCGAGTTCGATTTCGGCGGAGTCTTCGCCGCAACGCAGCCGCGAGGGCACCGCCGGGCAAAGCAGCGTCACGTTGTGGCGGCGCTCGAGCTCCTGCCACAACGAATGCTGCAGGCGGCTCGACTCGACGGTCGCCGCGAGCTGGAGCAGGCCCGATTCGTACGCGGAAAAATCGAGGCGGGAGCGGCCGCTGTCTCCGAACACGCGCATTTCCTGGATTGAGGCCATGCGCCCGGCTTCGATCCGTTGCCACGCGCCGATTTCGTCGAGAAATGCAATGCTCGCCGGGGTCAACGAATAGATCCGCGAGTCCCATCCCTCGCGCGGCGCGGCCGGCGGCGCGCGCTCGATGACCGCGAGCCTGAGACCGGTCCGCGAGAGCGCCACCGCGAGGCTGGCTCCGGCCGGGCCTGCGCCGACGATGACAACGTCGAAATCCATCCGTGGATTGTACCCGCGATGAAGCCGACCCCACGGGGCGTGTGCGGCCTTTTCGCACGCCGGAGCGAAATGAGCGCAAGACCTCGACGCGGGCTTGAAAGGAGCCTGCCACGCAGGGAAAGGGCGTGCCTCGAAGTATTGACCCGGGAAATGGTAGTGGTCCCTTGATCCCGGTCAATCCCGCCTGAAAAGGGACCACTACCCGGGAAATTGCTTCCTTGACAACACTCGAACCCAAACCGGATAATTTTCGGCTTCTGTGGCGAATTAGCTCAGCTGGTTAGAGCGACGGAATCATAATCCGCAGGTCCGGGGTTCGAGTCCCTGATTCGCCACCACTTCTTTCCTGGGCGAGCGAGCGACCATGGCATCAAGCCGCGCCGCGTACCTTGCGCTCCTGCCGGCGCTCATGGTTGGTGCCGCGGCGCTCTCCCAGTCGCGCCCCATTCCGGAGGACGCCAGGCGCGGTTACCTCCGGCACGTCGAAGGAATGACGGTGACCGTAGATGACAAAGCGATGCGGCTTGCCGCCGGGGCAACCATTCGCAACCGGCAGAACCTGATCATCGTTCCCGTGAGCCTTCCGGGGAGCGGGGCCTGGGCCGATTACGTGCTCGATCGAGACGGGCAGATTTTTTCAGTCTGGCTGCTTACCCCCGAGGAGCTGGGGCGAGCGAGGAGCCCGACCCGGTGACCCGCATGACGAGGAAGCTCTTCATTCGCACTTTCGGCTGCCAGATGAACGAGTACGACTCGGACAGGATGGCCGATGTGCTGGGAGAATCCGGGGGCTTCGAGCTCGCCGAACGACCCGAAGATGCGGATTTGATCCTGTTCAACACCTGCTCGGTGCGCGAGCGGGCGCAGGAGAGGGTTTTCCACGATCTGGGGCGCGTCAAGCACCTGAAGCAGGCCCGGGCGGACCTGCTCATCGGCGTCGGCGGCTGCGTCGCGAGCCAGGAAGGCGCGTCGATCCTGGCGCGCGCGCCCTACGTCGATCTCGTGTTCGGTCCGCAGACCCTGCACCGCCTGCCGGAAATGATCGACGCGCGGCGCAGCTCCGGGAAACCGCAGGTCGACGTCTCCTTCCCCGAGATCGAGAAGTTCGACAGGCTGCCGCCGGCGCGCGTGCAGGGACCGAGCGCGTTCGTCTCGATCATGGAGGGCTGCAGCAAGTACTGCAGCTTCTGCGTCGTGCCCTATACGCGCGGCGAGGAAGTGTCCCGCCCCTTCGACGACGTCCTTACCGAGATTGCGGGCCTCGCAGACCAGGGGGTGAAGGAACTGACCCTGCTCGGCCAGAACGTCAACGCCTACCGCGGCCGGATGAGCGACGGCACGGTTGCCGATTTCGCCCGGCTGCTGGAGTACGTCGCCGAGGTTCCGGGTGTCGAGTGCATTCGCTATACGACTTCGCATCCCAGGGAGTTCACGCAGCGCCTCGTCGAAGCGCACGAGAGAATCGGCAAGCTCGCCCCGCACGTGCACCTGCCCGTGCAATGCGGGTCGGATCGGATTCTCGCCGCGATGAAGCGCGGGTATACGATCCTGGAATACAAGTCGATCGTGCGCGGGCTGCGCGCTGCGCGCCCCGGCATCTGTATCTCCTCGGATTTCATCGTCGCTTTCCCGGGGGAAACCGAAGCGGATTTCGAGGCCACGCTGAAACTGGTCGACGAGGTGGGATTCGACAATTCCTTTTCGTTTCTCTACAGCCCGCGGCCCGGGACGCCCGCGGCCGATCTTCGCGACGACACGCCGCAGCAGATCAAGCTCGCGCGGCTCGCCCGGCTGCAGCAAAAGATCGATGGCCATGCCGCGCAGATCAGCGAGCGCATGGTGGGCAGCCGTCAGAGGGTTCTGGTCGAGGGGGCCTCTCGCAGGAACGATCGGGAACTGGCCGGGCGGACCGGGAACAACCGCGTGGTCAACTTTTCCGGCTCGCGACAGCTCGTCGGCCGGTTCGTGGAGGTGACCGTTACCGCGGCGATGGCCCATTCGCTCCGGGGCGAGGTCCGCGAGGCGGCGTAGGCTCTTGAAGTCCCGACCCTTAGAGCTCGTCCTCGCCCCGCTCGACAACCAGCGCCTGGCCAATCTCTGCGGGGTGCTGGACGAGAACCTGAGGCAGATCGAGAACGCGCTCGACGTGTCCATCGCGCGCCGCGGTGACCGCTTCATGCTGCGCGGGGCGGGGGCGGCGCAGGCCGCGGAAGTGCTTCGGAAATTCTATGACGACGCGAGGCGCAGCCTCTCCGTCGACGACATCCAGCTCGGTCTGATCGAAGCGCGCGCCAGGATCCGACCGGCAACGACGCAGGACGCGCCGCTCCTCACCCGCCGGGCGGACCTGCGCGGACGCACCCCGAGGCAGCGCCAGTACATCCAGAATATCCTCGAGCACGACATCACCTTCGCCATCGGTCCGGCCGGCACCGGGAAGACCTATCTGGCCGTCGCCTGCGCGGTGGACGCGCTGGAACGCGACGCCGTCAAGCGCATGGTGCTGGTGCGCCCTGCCGTCGAGGCGGGCGAGCGTCTCGGCTTTCTCCCCGGCGACCTCGCGCAGAAAGTCGATCCGTACCTGCGACCGCTCTACGACGCGCTCTACGATCTGCTCGGTTTCGACAGGACCGGCAAGCTCTTCGAGCGCGGGGCGATCGAACTCGCGCCGCTCGCCTACATGCGCGGCCGAACGCTGAACCACTCGTTCGTCATTCTGGACGAGGCCCAGAACACGACGCCGGAGCAGATGAAGATGTTCCTCACCCGCATCGGCTTCGGATCGAAAGCCGTGGTCACCGGGGATATCACGCAGATCGACCTCGCGCGCGGCCAGAAGAGCGGGATGGTGGCGGTCCAGAGAATCCTCGCCGATGTTCGCGGAATCGCGTTCAGTGCGTTCAAGAGCGACGATGTCGTCCGCCATCCCCTGGTGCAGCGCATCGTGGACGCTTACGAGCGCCACGGAGACGAGTAGCCTCGTGGGAAACCGGGGGTCGTCCGATGCC
>JBATEB010000293.1:0-24529 GCA_049663805.1 Burkholderiales bacterium
CAACTGGGCCCCGCTCGCGCGCGACGGCTTGCACGACCCGGCCAACCCCGCGCTGCCGCTGCTGCAGCAGCCGGCGCAGGCGCTGGTGCGGCTCCCGGCGGACGGCGCCGGCAATCAGGTGCGCTGGGTGGAGGCTCTGGAAGACGGCTATATCCGTCCTCGCACCAATATCCTTCCGGAGACGAAAGTGAGGGTGATCGACACGGAAATCCTCCTGAACCTCAAGGGGGGAACGCCGATCGTGCGCTTTCCACACCGCGCCCACACGCTGTGGCTCGATTGCAGCAATTGCCACGAGCAGTTGTTCAAATCGAAAGCAGGCGCGAACAAACTGAGCATGGAGCAGATGCTCAAAGGAGAGCAATGCGGTTTGTGTCACGGCGCGGTGGCGTTTCCCCTGACCGAGTGCTCGCGCTGTCACAGCGTGGCGCGCACGCCGGGCCGGGCGCGCCCCGGAGGCTGAGCGGGCGACGGTGGGCCGCCGCATGCTCGCGCCGATCGTCGTGCTGTTCTCGCTCGCTGCGGCGGGCGCGGCACCGGCCGCGCGGGCGGAGTACGGCGATGTCGTCCTGAACAAGCGCTCGGAAAAGGAAGGCGTACGGCCGGTGATTTTCCCGCACTGGTTCCATCGCATCCGTTTCCGCTGCAAGGTGTGCCACTCGGAGTTGGGCTTCAGGATGCGCGCGGGAGGAAACGATGTCCTCATGGCGGACATCATCGACGGCAAGTTCTGCGGCATGTGCCACAATAACGACATCGCCTGGGGGGCCGACCGCTGCGACCTGTGCCATTCGGGGAAGCCGGGTCTGAAGAGCGGGATTCGCGGGGGTCACGAGACCCTCGGCCCCGGCCGCTGGTGAGCGAAGGGACGGCGGCATGAACTCATCGCATGCGCCCGCAGTCGCCGCGCTCCCGATCCGGAGGTGCTGCGCCGGCCTGCTCGCGGCCGGGCTCGTCGCGGGCTGCGCCGCGGGAGCGGGCGGCGGATCCCGTTTCGCGATGCAGAGCGCTCCGGAGCAGGTCCGGATGGTGTGGCCGGGCCCGCCCGAGGTGCCGCGCTACCTGTATGCGGGACAGTTGCTCGGCGAAGCCAACTACCGCGCGCCGCGCGAGCAGGGGGAAGGCGTCATCGATTTTCTTCGCTGGCTCGCTGGCGTCGTGGTGGGCGAGCGCGCGCCGGTGGGACTGCAGCGGCCACAGAGCGGCATCGCGGACGATTTCGGGCGCATCTATGTCACCGACGTGAGCCGCCAGGCGGTGTTCGTGTTCGATCCCGGCGCGAGCGGCCCCGCGGTGTGGGAAAAGGCCGACGGCTTGTCGAGCTTCGTGACGCCGACCGGCATCGCCCTCGGGCCCGAAGGAACGCTGCTCGTGGCCGACGCCGACCTGGGCATCGTGGCGCGGCTCGACCGCGACGGCAATCCCGGCGAGAGCATCGGGCGCGGGCAACTCAAGCGGCCCACGGGACTCGCCTACGATCCCAGGCGCCGGCGGATCTACGTCGCCGACACCCAGGCCCACGATATCAAGGTGTTCGACGAGCGCGGCGCGCTGCTCCGGACCATCGGCCGGCGCGGCGAGCGCGACGGGGAATTCAACTACCCGACCTATCTCGCTCTTGCGGGAGACGAGCTGTACGTGACCGACACCCTCAACCATCGCGTCCAGGTGCTCTCGGCGGCCGACGGGCGCTTGCGGCTCAAGTTCGGCGTGCACGGGCTGTATGTAGGAAACTTGGTTCGGCCCAAGGGGCTCGCCGTCGACGGCGAGGGCAACATCTACGTGGTCGAGTCCTATTACGATCACCTGCTGGTGTTCAACAAGAGGGGCGAGTTCCTGATGGCGATCGGCGGGCTGGGAACGGAGGCCGGAAAGTTCTACCTGCCCTCGGGCGCCTGGACCGACGGTCGCGACCGCGTCTTCGTCGCCGACACATTCAACGGACGCGTCACGGTGCTCCAGTTCCTCGGAGGAGTCGCCGATGGCGAGTACTAGGCTCGTGCGAAACGCCGCGGTGTTGGTCGCGGTCTGCGCGGCCCTGTCCTCGGAGGGCTGGGCGGCGCGCGTCTCCGACGTGCGCGGCTCCACGCACAACCTCTCGGCAAGCGGCGCCGGCAGCGTGCGATCCGCCAGCGAGACGCAGGTCTGCGTGTTCTGCCATACACCGCACGCGGCCACCCCGGCGGCAACCCCGCTCTGGAACCGCCTGCTTTCGAGCGCCACCTACACCGTCTACACGTCCTCGTCCCTCGATGCCAGCGCCATCCAGGGCTCCCTCGACCAGCCCGGAGGAAGCTCCAAGCTGTGCCTGTCCTGCCACGACGGGACGCTCGCAATCGGCAACGTCAACGTGCTCTCCGGGCAGGGATCGGCCGACCAGCAGGGAACGATTCCGGTGCCGCTCTCCGGGACAGGCAGCGGCGGGGTGATCCCGCCGGGCGCGGGTGCGACGAGCGGTTTTACCCGCAACCTCGGAATCAGCCTCAGCAACGATCACCCGATCTCGCTGAGCTTTACCAACACGCTCGCCGCGCGCGACGGCGAGCTGCGCGACGTCGACGCGAACCAGAAGTGGCCGCCGGGAAGCGGCACCGTGCTCGGCGTGCGTTCCTCGGGCTACCGGCCGCTGCTGCCGCTGGAGCCCACCGGCGCGGGCAACACCGGCCAGGTGCAGTGCGCCACCTGCCACGACCCGCACCTGATCGAGACCGACCTCACCCTGGGGAGTCAGAAATTTCTCCGGCAAAACCGCTTCCAGGAGGCGCCTCCGGCCAACGCCTACGACCAGGCGAACGACCTGATCTGTCTTTCCTGCCACGACAAGAACCGCGGCTCCGGGACCTGGGCCTACTCGGTCCACGCCAACCCCCTGGTGGCGACGCAGGCCTACAAGGCGGCGCCGGCCGCCGACCGGGAATTCCCCGCGAACCTTCCGGTGTGGAAGGCGGCCTGCCTGA
Source organism: Burkholderiales bacterium (assembly GCA_049663805.1). Taxonomy (GTDB): domain Bacteria; phylum Pseudomonadota; class Gammaproteobacteria; order Burkholderiales; family SG8-39; genus VBDM01. Next base: position 2,958 of record JBATEB010000293.1, read on the forward strand.
ACTGCCACGACACGCATACGGTGCCGGGCGCCCGCCGGCTGCTGCGCGAGGCGACCGACGGCATCACCTCGCCCAAAACGGGCGGGGAGGCCGCGCTCGAGGAGAACTGCTACCAGTGCCACACCGATGCGGCCGCGAGCGTCGTCACCCCGTCGACCGGCGTGCCGAACATCCGGAACGACTTCCTGCTGCCGCGGCGCATGCCGATCGCCTCGAGCGAGCAGCCCGCGGGATCCGAGGTCCACGACATCGGCGGCAATTTCAGCGACGGCGGCTTCGTCGACTGCAGCGGGCCGACCAACCAGTGCGGCAAGGATTTCGTCGAGAGCCGCGCCAGGCTCGGCGCGGGCAACCTGTCGAACCGCCACGCCGAGTGCAGCGACTGCCACAATCCGCACCGCGTGGTGAAGTTCCGCTCCTTCGCCGGCAACCCGCCCGGCAATCTGACCGGCGCTCCGGACGCGGCCGCGACTCACCGGCACGACGACGCCGCGGGCTTCGTCCATTCCAACGTCGCCTCGGGCGCGCTGCGCGGCGCCTGGGGCGTGGAGCCGATTTACGGTTCGGCCTCGTTCCAGAATCCCCCGATCAGCTATCTCGTCCGGCGCGGCGACCCGGGCGCGAGCGCCGACACGAGCGTCGCGGCCGCTTACGTGACGCGCGAATACCAGATCTGCCTGAAATGCCACTCCGATTACGGCTACAGCGACAACAATCTGTACCCGACCGGCAACCGGCCCGGCCTCGGTTCCCCCGGAACGCCCTCGGGCGCCAACAATCTCACGCAGTACTCGAACCAGGCGAAGGAATTCCAGGCGCCCCTCACCCACAAGGGCGAACTCTCGACCAACGACTCCGGCGCGGCGGCCGCGTTCGCCCTGAACAATCATCGCTCCTGGCATCCGGTCCTGGACGACACCGGGCGAACGCCCGCGGTGCGCGGCGGGCTTTCGGCGAACAACTGGAATTTTCCGTGGCGCAACGCGGTGGGCGCGCAGACCATGTACTGCGCCGACTGCCACGGCTCCAACGTGAGCTCGGCGACTTCGGTGATTCCCGACGGCGGCGAAAACGGCAATCCCTGGGGCCCGCACGGGTCGAGCAACGATTTCCTCCTCAAAGGCGCCTGGAACGCGAACACCGGTACCGGCCAGCAGGCGACCGGCCTTTGTTTCAAGTGCCACAGCTACTCGATCTACGCGACCGCCAGCGGCACGCGCACCGGGTTCTGGATGACCGACAGAGGGGAGGACGGACACTCGATGCACGCCGACCGGATCGGGCGCCTGCGCTGCACCTGGTGCCACGTCGCGGTGCCGCACGGCTGGAAGAACAAGGCCTTCCTCGTCAACCTCAACGACGCCGGTCCCGAGGCGGGTCTTCCCGCCGGCACCCAGGTGCGCAACAACACCACGGCGCCTTTCAACCAGCAGCCCTACTACCTGAACGCGATTCTCAAGGTGAGGAACTTCAAGGCGAGCGGGCAATGGACGGCCGCGGATTGCGGTTCGGCCGGAGCCCCCGGCAACGGACAATCGGGGCGGGACTGGATGCGGGACAGCAATGAAAATTGCCAGAATCCGCCCTGAGGGGCCGCGCGAGGGAAAGCGATGATGGACGCCCTCCTCGAAGGAAGAGGCGCCGCGCCGGCGCGGATCGGCCTGCTCGCGCGCCTCGCTTCGCCCCGGTTGACCCTCGTCGCCTTGGCGCTGCTCGCCGGGGGCGTCCTCGCCGCCTATCGCAGCGAGGCGCACAGCGATTGGCTGCTCGTCGCGCCCCTTGCGCTTTGCGCGGTGAATCTCGCTTGCGCCGTGCTCACCAACGCGGTCTTCCGCCGGCAGACCGCCTTGCTCGTGTTCCACCTGGCGCTGATCGCGATCGTGCTGCTCGCCGCCGCCGGCCGCCTGACCTATCTCAAGGGCAGGGTCGAGCTCTCGACCGGGGAGGCTTTCACGGGCGAATTGTCGGAGGTCACGCGCGGGCCCTGGCATCCCTGGCGGCTCGATCGCGTGGCGTTTGCCAATCGCGGTTTCGACATTCACTACAACCCCCGGCTGAAGCGCGACCGCACGCGCAATACCGTTTCGTGGGCGGACGAATCGGGTCCGCGCGAGGCGGTGATCGGCGATACCGACCCGCTGGTGCTGCGCGGATATCGCTTCTACACCTCGCCCAACAAGGGCTTCGCTCCGCTCTTCACCTGGGTTCCGCTGCGCGGAGCGCCTTCACGGGGCACGGTCCATCTGCCTTCGTATCCCATGCACGAGTATCGCCAGGCGCAGGAATGGACGCCGCCCGGCGCCGACGCGCCCCTGTGGATCATGCTGCAATTCGACGAGGTGCTGATCGATCCGGAGCGCCCTTCCGAGTTTCGCCTGCCGAGCCGGCACACCCTGGTCGTGCGCGCCGGAACCGAGCGCGCGGCGCTCGCCCCGGGAGCAAGGATCGCGCTGCCGCAGGGGACGCTGGTGTACGAAGGTCTCACGACCTGGATGGGATACGCGGTCTTCTTCGACCCGACGCTGCCCTGGCTGCTCGCGGCCTGCCTGCTCGCGGCGGCGAGCCTCGCGTGGCATTTCTGGAGGAAGTTCGCGGCGGAGCCCTGGAGCGAGGCATGACGGCGGAATTCGCCTTCTTGTGGATGGCGGTGCTCGCGTACGTCGCCGCGGGCTCGCTCGCGGTCGCCGGGCTTGCGCTCGACCGGCGCCCCGAGAGGGCGGTACTCGCGCTCACGCTGGGCGGGCTCGGCGTGCACACGGTATCGCTCGCGCTGCGCTGGCTGCGGCTGGGCCACGGCCCGTTCATCACGCTGTTCGAGATCCTGTCCTCGAACATCTGGAGCCTGACGCTGGTGTTCGCGCTCGCCTGCTGGAAGGTCCGCGCGCTGCGCCCGGCGGCGGCGGTGGTGATGCCGGTGCTGTTCGTGCTGATGGCCTGGGTGCTGGTGGCGATGCCCGCGGAAGGTCCCCTGCCGCCGACCTACCACACCGGCCTGCTCTACGTGCACGTCGGCCTCGGCAAAATCTTCCTGGGGTCGGTGCTGATCGCGGTCGGTCTCGCCGGGCTGGTGCTGCTGCGCTCGCTGCGGGCGGCCGCCCCGCGTCTTGCCTCGCTGCCGAGCGACGTGCGGCTCGAGGCGCTCGCATTCCGCTTCATGGCGCTCGGCTTCGTTTTCGAGACGCTGATGCTCGTCGCCGGCGCGATCTGGGCGCAGGACGCCTGGGGGCGCTATTGGGCGTGGGATCCGCTCGAGACCTGGGCGTTTCTCACCTGGCTTTCGCTCGCCCTCTTTCTCCATCTGCGCGCGAGCTTCAAGCTCGCGCCGCGCCTCGCGGCCTGCGCCATCCTCACGGTATTCGTCCTCGCCTTTCTGACCTTCTTCGGCGTGCCCTTCGTTTCCACGGCGCCGCACCAGGGAGCGGTTTGAAATGCGCCGGGACCGCGCCCTCCGATTCGTGCGCGATCACCGGACGCGAGCGCTCGCGCTGACGTTCTTCGCGATTCTCGTGGGCGGTTTCGCGCTCGCCCGACTCGGCGGGGACCCGCGTGCCCACCCCGCGGAACACGCGGCGGCACGACTGGACAAGGAGGTGGAGCAGCGCTTCCTGCAGGGCGTCGTGATGCTGCACGCCAGGCAATACGAGCATGCCGCGACCGCTTTTCACCGCGTCCTCGAAATGGCGCCGGACCTGCCCGAGGCGCACGTCAACATGGGCTTCGCGCTGATCGGGCTGGAGCGTTTCGCCGCCGCGCGGGATTTCTTCGAGAGCGCAGTGGCGCTGCGGCGCGATCAGGCGAACGCCTATTACGGACTCGCGCTCGCGCTGGAAGGCCTGCGCGACGCTCCCGGTGCGATCGGCGCGATGCGCACGTACCTGCATTTGACCCGCGCCGACGATCCCTACCGGCGCAAGGCGCAGGCGGCGCTGTGGGAATGGGAGGCGGCGCGCGGCGACGGCGCGCGAGACGCCCGGCCGGCCACCAAGGAGAGCACCGATGCGGCCGGGCGCTGAACGCTTGCCGACGCTGATCGTCCTCGCCTGCCTCGCCGTGCTTGCGGTGTCCGCGTGCAGCGCGGGGAAACCGGCCGACAAGGTCGCGCTCGGCGCGGTCCTGCCGGATGCGCGGCTGGAGCCGCTCGAGGGCGGGCGCCCGGCATCGATCTCCGACTACCGGGGCAAGCCGCTCATCGTCAATTTCTGGGCGACCTGGTGCGAGCCCTGCCGCAGGGAGATGCCCGAGCTCGAGCGGCTGGGCGCGCTCGCCCGCGAGCGCGGGGTCACGGTGCTCGGCGTGACGGTCGACTCGGACGTCAACCTCGCGCGCGAGTTCGTTCTCAAGCTCGGGCTCAGCTTCCCGATGCTCGTCGATCGCGACATGCGGTACGCGAGCGACGCGCTCGGGATCGACGCCCTTCCCGTGACGCTTGTCGTCGGGGCGGACGGCCGGCTGCGCGCGCGCCTGAAGGGGGCGAGGGAATGGACCAGCCCGGAAGCGACGCAGGCGCTGCGTCCGGTGCTCGGTGTCGATCTTGCCCTGCGTTCCCCGCGGCAGCCGGAGCGGGCGGTGCGATAGAAACCTAAGGAGGCAATCTTGAGCAAAGCGAAGCAGTGCGTTACCAATCCCGCGGCAAGGCGCGGCATGAGCCTCGCGGTGGCGGCGTTCGCCGCCGCGGCGACGGGACCGGTGCCGGCCGCGGACATGCTGAACGGCGGCAGGCTCTACGCCGTTCACTGCGCGTCCTGCCACGGCCCGACGGGCGTCAGCGTCATGCCCAACGCTCCGAACTTCGCGCGCGGCGACGGTCTGCTGCGGCCCGACAACGCGCTGCTCTCGGCGATCCGGAGCGGCAAGGCCGCCATGCCGGCTTACGTGGGGATCCTGAGCGACCGCGAGATTCTCGACGTCATCGCATACCTGCGGACCTTGCGCTGATGAGGGCCGTGGCGCGCGCGTGCTGCGCGGCGTTCGGCGCGGCGGCGTTAGCCGCGGCGCACGCGCAAGTCGATTCGAAACGGGCGCCGGAGCGCGTGCTGGAAACCTTCGAAGTCGGCGCGGGCGTGTACGTCCGCGCCCTGCTCGTGGACCCCGACACGCGCACGCTCTGGGTGGGAACCTCGGTCGGCGTACACGAGATCGATCTCGCCACCTTGAAGCCGCGCCACACCTTTACGCGCAAGGACGGGCTGGCGAACGAATACGTCTTCGCGATCGGCCTCGACCGCGACCGCAACATCTGGTTCGGGACCAACGCGGGCGGCGCTTCGCGCTATCGGGCAGGGCGGTGGAAGACCTATTTCCCGATGCACGGCCTGGCCGATTACTGGGTCTATGCGTTCGCCAACGGCAGGGACGGAAGCCTGTGGATCGGAACCTGGGCCGGAGCGAGCCGCTTCGGGCCGCGAACCGGCAAGTTCCGGAACTACGTGAAGGAGCTGGTGAACGAATGGGTGTACGGCATCGCGGTCGACGCGCAGGGCGGGGTGTGGTTTGGCACCGAGGGCGGCGTGTCGACGTTCGACGGCAAGGCCTGGAAGGCGTGGACGCACGCCGACGGCCTGGGCGCGCCGAACGGCGCGAACCTGCCGCCCAGCGCCAATACGGGTCTGGGCACGCGCTCGCGGCACGATCTCGCCGTTTCGACGGGCGGCGGCCCGACGTACAATCCGAGCTACGTTTTCTCCATCCTGGCAGCGGCCGACGGCAGCGTGTGGGCCGGAACCTGGGGCGGGGGCGCGAGCCGCTTCGACGGGCGCCGGTGGCGCAACTTCACTTCGCGGGACGGCCTCGCGGGAAATATCGTATACAGCATCGCGCAGGACGCGAAGGGCGCTTTGTGGTTCGGCACCGACGCCGGGGTCTCGCGCTTCGACGGCACCACCTGGCGCAGCCTGCGCCGGAGGGACGGCCTGCTCGAGGATCACGTCTATGCGCTGGCGGCAGGGCCGGAGGGCGAGCTATGGGCGGGAACCCGCCGCGGCGTCGCGCGCATCGGAGAAAGGTAAGGGGCCGGGCATCGTGCGTCTGAACCGTTCCGTGGCCGTCTTGCTGTCGATCGCAGCGGCCGCTCTGCTCGTCGGGCTCGGCTACGGGCTCGGCCGCTGGTTCCCGGAAGGGTCACCGGCACCGCGCCCCGAGGCCGGCGAAGCGCGGCGCGCCCTGCCCGCGGGGCATCCCTCCCGCGCGCAGGCGCAGGCTCCTCCCGAACCGCAGCAGCGCGAGGGGAAGGTGAGCGTCGATCCGACGCGCGCGTTCACGCATTTCCGGGTCGGCAACAAGAACGTCAAGCGGATCTTCGCCGACGGCAGGATCCTGTGGGTGGGAACCTCGGGCGGCATGGTCCGCTACGACACGGGGACCGACGAGTTCAAGCTCTACGACACGCGCAACGGGCTCCTTTCCAGCGGCGTGTTCTACGTCGGCAAGTTGAAGGGGCGGATTGCCGCCGGTACTTACGGCGGAGGGCTGTCGCTGCTCGACGAGGGCGCGCAGAAATGGGAAACCTACAACGTGCCGCAGGGGCTAGGGGACGCCTTCGTCTACGACGTGCTTGCCGCTTCGAACGGCGACCTGTGGATCGCCACCTGGTCGGGCGCCAACCGGGTGCGGGGCGGGGCGCTCGACGACCGGTCCCGGTGGGACCTGTTCACCGTCGAGAATACCCAGGGCGGCCTCCCCAACGACTGGGTGTACGGCCTTGCCGAGGGCCTCAAGGGCGACATCTGGCTCGCCACCGAGGGCGGCCTTGCGCGCTACCGCGGAGGGATATGGGACCGATGGAATCACGCGAACGGCCTGGGCGCGCCCTATGAGGAGGTCAAGAACGACATCGACTTCAAGAACGATCCCTCGAAAGTCTCCCAGCACCACGCGAAGCAGAAGCAGGAGATGGGTTTGCAGGGTGTCGACGTCGCCTACAATCCAAACTACATCGTCTCGATGGCGGTCGACCGCGACGGCGTGGTCTGGGCGGGAACTTGGGGCGCGGGCCTCGCGCGCTTCGACGGCCGGAAATGGACCAACTACACCAAGGCCGAGGGGCTGCCCGGCAATCACGTCTTCATGCTGCACGTCGATCCGCGCGGCGTGCTGTGGATCGGCACGAACAACGGGCTGGCGAAGATGAGCGGCGAAAAGTTCGAGGTCATGACGGTCGCCGACGGGCTGTTCTCCAACGCCGTGTTCGCGATGACGACCGATGCGGACCGCAGCATCTGGGTGGGCAGCTTCGGCGGGGTCGCGCATATCCGCCGCCCGAAATAAAACCGGGGACAGACCACGGTTTCCCGGGCGTTGGTCGGGTCGCTGCGCAAAACGGCGCTTCGCAAACCGTGGTCTGTCCCCGGTTTATTCCCGGTTTACTCCGGCCGGAACTTGGTCTCGGGCTTGACGCCCTTCGTGCGCTGCTTTTCGCTGATCTCGCCGTTCTCGGCGTAGCGGCCCTCGACGGCGCGTTGCGCGGCTTGGTCCCATTGCGGCAGCCAGTCTCCCAGCGAATAGCCGAACCAGGGGGACTGCGGCCGCAGCTTGGGGAGCCCCAGCTCTTCCCAGATCTTGCGCGCGCGCTCCATGTACTCTTTCTTCGGCAGCGCGAGCGGCGGCATGTCGCCTTTCATGGTGGCGTCCATGAGGAGCGTCGAATCCTCTTCCTGTGCGTGCTCGCGCTTGGGTCCGTGACCCTGGCCGCGGTGCGGCAGCGCCTGCACGTCCTCGATCGGGTTCATGCGGTAGGCCATGGACCAGAGCAGGGCGTCGGTGCTGTCGGGATCGATGTCCTCGCTCACGGCGATCGTGATCTTGCCCATGTCGCCCTTGAAGAAGGCGGCGCCGCGCAGCGCTCGCCAGACTTCGGTGCGCGGCATTCCCCTGGCGCAGCTGATGACGGAGACGCGCAGGAGCCCGGTGAGCGGCTCGTGCAGCGAGACCCGCTTCACGCCGCGGATGCCGAGCGCGTCGCGCAGGTGGGAGAGGAACAGCGGCTCGTAGGCGACCCGCTTGATCACGCTCGACTCGGAGGGCGCGACCTGGCTGATGTAGGAGGGGATGACCGGGTTCCTGCGGTGAGTGATCGCCGTCACCCGCATCGGCATGTTGAATTCCTCGAGCGCGACGTGGCCGTGCGACTCGCCGAAAGGCGCTTCCGGCTCGCAGTACTCGGTGTCGATCAGGCCTTCGATCACGAGCTCGGCCTCCGCCGGGACGAAGAGATCGACGGTTTTCCCTCTGGCGATGTTGATCGGATGGCCCGCGAGCCCGCCCGCGACGGTGAATTCGTCGACGCCGATCGGAAGCTTCTGCGGCCCCATGAAGGCGACGTAGGGCGGGCAGCCGAGCACGACCGCGCACGGCATCGCTTTCTTTCCGAGTTTCTGGTGCTTGAGGTAGTGCAGGTAGCCGCCGGCGCCACCGACGCGGGTGGCCATGCGCACCACCAGGCGATCGGACGACTTGAGCGCGGCGCGATAGGTCCCCATGTTCTGCACGCCGGTCTCGGGGTCGCGCGTGATGACGTTGGTTGCGGTAAGCGTGGGCGCGGAGTCGAAACCCGGCGTCGAAATCGGGATCGGCAGGCGGTCGAGTCCCTTGCCTTCGCCTTTCAGGTCATCGCCCTCGCGCACGACCTCGTGACACACGGCGCTCTCGACGATACGCGGCGGGATGGGGTGGGCGATGGCGCGGTCCCACTTCCCCTGGATTTCGCTCAAGGGGGCCCCCATGCCGGCCGAGTAGATCGCGCGGTTGGCGGCGATCGCGCCGACCACCACCGGGATGTCGTATTTGCGCCCGCGGCCGTCCGTGATGTTCGTGAATAGGAACGCCTTCCTCTCGGCCTCGTCCATGCCGCCGACAAACTGCCAGCGCACCAGCGGATGGAGCTCCGAATCCTTGTCGACCGGTCGCGAGATTTCGAGCAGCAAGCCTCGCTTCTTCAGCTCGTCGAGATGCTCGTGCAGGTCGCGGTAGCCCCGCGCAGTTGCAATGCCGGTTTCGGCGGGCCGGTTCATTGTTTGGGAATCTTCGCCGCTTCGACGACTTTTTTCCATTTCGCCGTTTCGGACACGAGCAGGTCGTGGAGCTGCTGCGGCGTGCCCGCCCGCGGCTCGACGCCGACGTCGATCAGCCGCTGCCTCAGCTCGGGCACGGCGATGGCGACGTTGATCTCGTGATTGAGCTTGTCGATTACCGCCTTGGAGGTCTTTGCCGGTGCGGCGACCGCGTTCCACGAGGTCGCCTCGTAGCCAGGGACGCCCGCCTCGGCGATCGTCGGAATGTCGGGCAGCCCGGCGAAGCGATTGCCGAAGCTCACGCCGAGCGCGCGCATGCTGCCGCTCTTGATGTGCGAGAGCGTCGGCGTGAGGAATTCGAACATCCCGTGCAGGTCGTGCCCCTTCACGGCGGTGATGATCATCGGCGTCGCCTTGAACGGCACGACCTGGAAGTCCAGGCCTGCCATCGACTTGAACAGCAAGGCCGCGATGGATTGCGTGCTGCCTATGCTGGTGGTGCCGATGTTGAACTTGTCCGGGTTCGCCTTCGCCGCGGCAATCAGCTCGCCCACCGTCCTGTAAGGCGAGTCGGAATTGACCAGCAGCGCCATGCCGAAAAAGGCCACGGTCGAGACGGGTGCGAAGTCCTTCTCCGCATCGTAGGGCAGGGACTTGAACAGCGACTTGCTCACGGCGTGGCCCCCGTTCAGCCACAGGAGCGTATAGCCGTCGGGCTCGGCCTTCTTCACCGCTTCCGAGGCGACGATCTGGCCCGCGCTTGGGCGGTTCTCGATGAGCACCTGGTGCCCGAGCTGCTGCGAGAGCCTCTGCGCGAGCACGCGCGCAGTGATGTCGGCGACCCCGCCCGCCCCGTAGGGCAGAACGATCCTCACCGGCTGCGAGGGGTAGGTCTGCGCGGGGGCGCCGGCGCTCAGGCACGAGAGCAGCGCAAGGCCGGTCGACCACCGGCTCAATTGATGAACGGCACAAGTCGATTTCATTTTCGCTTCCTCCTCGATACCCAATTCAAATCACGGAATGCCGATTATCGCATCAAGGTGCAGGGCTGGCGAAATGCGCTCGGAGCAGCCTCTCTTGGCGATCAGGCACGATGCGAGGACGAACACGGGATAGTGCGGGTCCACGCTAACCAAGCCGTGATCTCCGCATTCATTGCTGACAAGATATTTCGATCGCCTGAAGAAAAGTCTCCCAGCGCAAGGTTGGATCGGCCTCTTGCTACGAACCCCTGAAGTCTATCTGGGCGATTCGCTTCAGTGGGCGATTCGCTTCAGCTCGGACACCAACAGTCACTCCGGATACGGAACACGCTCTGAGCAGTATCCCCAAGAATTCCCTTTTTCTGCGCTTCGTTGAAATACGCGCCTTCCACGATCGTTCTCGGCTCCGGGTCGCCAATCGGGAAAGGTTGATCCGACCCCAGCATGATCCGCTCCGTCCCCGCCTTCTTGGCAAGGTACTCGAGCGCATCGACATCGAACACGCAGGAGTCGAAGTACATCGCTTCGAGCCCTTTCTTTGGGTCTGCGTACTTGCCTTGGGCAATCTTGTGGTTTCGAACAAGCCGCCCGAGCGCGTAGGGCAGGGCCCCGCCGCCATGCGAGAGGACGAATTTCATCCCCGGGAATTTCAGCAGGTGCCCGGAAAACAGCAGCCGCGAAACCGCGATCGAGGTATCGGCGAGCCGGCCGATGGCGTTGACGAGATCGTAGTCGGCAAGCCGCGGCTCCCCGCACAGGAACATCGGGTGCATGAACACCGCGGCGCCGAGGTCGGAGGCCGCCTTCCAGAAGGGATCGAGCGAGGGATCGTCGAGGTTGCCGCTCATGCCCTTCGGCAGCGTGCCGATCATCACCCCGCCGAAGCCGCGCTCGAGCGCCTCGGCGAGCACCTCGGCGGCGAGGCCGCCGTGCTGCAGCGGCACGGTGGCGAGCGGCGTGAAGCGGGTTTCCTCGGCGAGCTCTTCCTCGAGGCAGTCGTTGTAGTATCGGCTCCAGGCGAGGCCCTCGCCCGAGGGCAACTCGTAGCCGAAGCTGTCGAGCCAGCCGCCGACGAGCTGATGGTCGATGCCGTTCGCGTCCATCCAGGCGCGCCGGTCGGCGAGATCGGAGAGCCTGGGCGAGATCGGCCGCGTCGGCTCGCCGCCCGGGAACTGCAGCCGCCTGCCTTTTTCGTCCCTGTGCAATTTCACCCCAGGGAATTTCGATCGGTTCGCGTCGTAGCGCTCGTACAGCAGCTTCGGAATGAAATGGGCGTGGATATCGATGACGATGCTCTTCATCCTCGGGCCGCCTTTCCTTTTGCCTTGTCGATCGTCGTCCAGATCGCGAGATGGGACATCGGCAGCGTGTCGATCGACGCGCCGAGCGGGTCGAGCGCGTCGTTGACGGCATTGGCGATCGCGGCGGGCGCGCCCAGGTAGCCGGCCTCGCCCGAGCCCTTCTGGCCGAAGGTCGTGAGCGGCGAGGGCGTGCAGTGATCGACGATGGCGAGTGCCGGAACTTCCATCGCGCTCGGGATCAGGTAGTCCATGAAGGTGCCGCTCGCGAGCTGCCCGTCCTCGGTGTAGGCGAATTTCTCGTAGAGCGCCGCGCCGATGCCGTGCGCGATGCCGCCGTAGGTCATGCCGTGGACGATGTCCGGGTTGATCATGACGCCGCAGTCGTGGCCGCAGACGTACTTGCGGATCGCGGGCTTCCCCGTCTCGGGATCGATCTCGACCAGCACGACGTGCGCCTCGAATGCGTAACACGGATAAATCTGGATCCGGCCCTCCGGGGTCGGCAGGCCGCCGCCGGTGGGCACCTCCCACACGAATTTCGCCTGCAGGCCCGGCTCCATTCCGGCGGGGAGCTTGTGGAACTTGCGGTGGGCGATCTCGACCAGCTGGTCCCAGCCGAGCTTCTTCGAAGGCGCCCCCTTCAGGCTCACGCTGCCGTCGCGGTATTCGAGGTCCCCCGGTGAGCACTCGAAGTTGTGCGCGGCGATGGCGATCAATGTCTCCTTGATGGTCTTCGCCGCTCCCGCCGCCGCGCCGCCGAGCATGATCGCCATGCGGCTGCCGACCGGGCTGTTGGAGGGAAGCGCCGTGAGCGAATCGGCGCGCACCACCCGGATCGACTGCGGATCGCGCTCGAGAACCTCGCCGAGGACGGTCGAGACCAGCGATTCGTGGCCCTGGCCGGAGCTCGAATTGTTGATGACGCCGGTGATCGAGCCGGAGAGGTCGACGCGCACCAGGCACGAGTCCATCCAGGTCGTGTTCTCGTTCTTCGGGTTCATCAGCACTTCGAACGCCGAGTTTCCGCCCGAGGGTTCGAGGCAGGTCGAGATCCCGATGCCGGCGAGCTTCCCCGAGCGGCGCGCCTCGTCGCGCGCGCGCACCAGCGCGGGATAATCGATCGCTGCGAGCGCCTTGTCGAGCACCGCGTGGTAGTCGCCCGAGTCGTAGGTCGAGCCGCTCGGAATGGTGAAGGGAAATTGATCCTTGCGTATGAGGTTCTTTTTCCGCAGCACAATCCGGTCCATGCCGAGATGGTGCGCAATCCGGTCGATTGCCCGCTCGATCGCGAAATTGGTGGGCGACTGGCCGAACCCGCGCACCGCTTCTTGCGGTGTCTTGTTGGTCATGACCGAAACCGGCTCGTATTCGACCGCCGGAATCGCGTAGGGTCCGCAGATCGCGCTCACCGGCTTGCCGAGCTGGAAAGGAGAGCGCCCCGCGTAGGCGCCGACGTCGTCGACCGCGCGGATCCTGAGCGCGCGTATGGTGCCGTCGCCGTCGAACGCGGCCTGCATGTCGAAGCAGCGGTCCGGGCCCTGCATGTCGCCGCCGCGCATGTTCTCGAGGCGGTCCTCGATCAGGCGCACCGGCACGCCGGTTTTTTTCGCGAGATAGCCGACGAGCACGGTGTGCTTGATGCCGCGCTTGACGCCGTAGCTGCCGCCGACGTCGACATCGTAGTGCACGCGCACCGCGTTCCCGGGGAGCCGCAGCGCGCGTGCCGTCTGATCCGGGAACTTCGGCATCTGGATCGAGGCCCACACGTCGAGGATTCCGGTCCCGGGATTCCACTGGGCCGCGACGCCGAAGGTCTCGATCGGCACGGTGGCGCTGCGTCCCCAGACCGCGCGAAACGCGATCCGGTGCTCGGCGCGGGCGAAGCCTTCGTCGACCGGCCCCCAGACGAACTTGCGGCGGTAGAGAACGTTGGAGCCGTGGGCGGGATGGACGAGGATCCCGTCTTCGAGCGCTTCCTCGGGGTCGATCACGTGCGGGATCGGCTGGTATTCGACTTCGACGAGCTCGGCCGCGTCCTCGGCGAGCGCGCGCGAGTCGGCGACCACCGCCGCGACCCATTCGCCGGCGTAGCGCACGACGCCCTTCGCAAGCGCCCAGCGCGTGACTTTCGGCGCATCGACGCCGATCGCGAGCGGGTCGGTGTTGGCGCAGAATTCCTCACCCGCGAGAACGTAGAGGACGCCCGGTGCGGCGAGCGCCGCTTCGGTCCGGATGGAAACGATGCACGCGCTCGCGTGCGGCGAGGCGACGAGCGCCACGTGCTTCACGCCGGCAAGCGCGATGTCGGCGACGTAGCGCCCCCGGCCCGAGACGAAGCGCGGGTGTTCCTGCGCGCGGCGCCTGGCGCCGATGTAGCGGAAGCCGTGGGGGCTTTTCTGCTCAGGCATGGCAGCTGGTGTTCTCCCCTCCCTGGACAGGGAGGGGTGGCGCGAAGCACCGGGGGGGTCGGAGATGATCGCCGTCACCACCCCGCCGCCTGCGGCGGCACCCCTCCTCGATGAGGAGGCGAAAAAACCCGTATACGCCATCGGCGCGCTTCATTTCGTTTCCTTGGCGAGACGCCCGGCGGCGAGCCGCACCGCCTCGACGATCTGCTGGTAGCCGGTGCAGCGGCACAGATTGCCGCCGATGGCGCCGCGGATCTGCGCCTCGGTCGGATTCGGATTGGAATCGAGCAGGGCTTGCGAGGCGATCAGCATGCCGGGCGTGCAGTAGCCGCACTGCAGGCCGTGTGTTTCACAGAAGCTGTCCTGCAACACGCTCATCGAGCCGTCGGCCTTCGCCAGCCCCTCTACGGTGGTGACGCGGTGGCCGTTCGCCTGGACCGCGTACATGAGGCAGGAACGCACCGGCTCGCCGTCGAGCATCACCGAGCAGGCGCCGCAGACACCGTGCTCGCAGCCCACGTGCGTCCCCGTGAGGCGCGCCTCCTCGCGCAGCCAGTCGACGAGGCTGAGGCGCGCGGGAACCGCGCCGGTGCGCTTGCGGCCGTTCACCTCCACTTCTATCGTATGCAGAGTCTCTGTCACGCCGCCGTTTCTCCGGGTGCCGCTATGCTGCCGCCCGCTCGCGGGCTTCCCGCAGCGCCCGCGCAGCGAGCACGCGAGCGAGGTGGCGGCGGTAGTCGGCGGTGGCGTGCAAATCGTTTCCGGGCTCGGTTATGGCCGCGGCGGCCTGCGCCGCGGCTTCGATGGCCCTGTCCTCGAGCCGGGTGCCGCAAAGGCTCGCTGCGATCTTGGGAAAGGAAAGCGGCGTGCCGGCGGCGCCGCCGAGCCCGAAAGCCGCGCGCAGGCAGCGTCCGTCGCGGTCGACAGCGACCTGCGCGGCGGCCGAGACGATCGCGAAATCGCCGTGGCGCTCGGCGATCTCGGTGAAGGCCGATCCGGTACGCTCTTCCGGCCACACCGGCCAGCGGATCTCCTCGATGCACTCTTCGGGTCCGAGCGCAGTCGACATGGGGCCGGTGAAGAACTGAGCCGAGTCGAGCGTTCGTTTCGCTTTCTTCGACCGTATTTCGAAACGGGCTCCCAGTACCTGCGCGACGAGCGGCAGCTCGGCCGACGGATCGGCATGCGCGAGGCTCCCGCCCACGGTGCCGCGATTGCGCGTCTGCGCATGCCCGACCCAGGCGAGCGCCTGCGCGAGGAGCGGGACGCGCGCGGCGAGCGCTGCGTCGCGCTCGAGCGTGCCCTGCCGGGCGCACGCCCCGGTACGCGCAAGATCCGCGTCGATCGAGATCGATCGGAGCGCCGCGATCTCGTTGATATCGACCAGCCACGCGGGGCGCACCAGGCGCATCGCCATCATGGGCACCAGGCTCTGGCCGCCGGCGATCAGCCTGGCGCCGTCTCCGTGGCGGGCGAGCAGCTCGCAGGCTTCGCCGACCGACGCGGCGCGGATGTATTCGAAAGGGGCGGCCTTCACCGTCTGACCCAGGGTCTTATCGTTCAGGTGCGATCATACATAAGGTGGAGGGCTGGCCGGCGGCATGCCTGTCAGGGGCCGTTTCAAAATGACCTCGAACGGCCCTGGTTCAGGGGAGTATACCGGCCGACGGGGGGCGCGGCCTTGCCAGCGGCCGCCGGTCGGTTATGCTTAGGGCTGCCGTTCGTACGCTTCTCCGATGCCGGGACACTTCTCGATGGTCCGCGCGTTTCACGTGGCGGATCTTTTCACATTGGGCAACGCCGCATGCGGCGTGGCGGCGGTGTTCTGCGCCATGGCTTTCATGGCCGGGCAATCGCCGGCCTATTTTTACACGGCGGCGGCTCTGACTCTCGCGGCGCTGGTGCTGGACGTGCTCGACGGGCGCATCGCCCGCTGGCGCCAGACCCATTCCGCGTTCGGGCGCGAGCTCGATTCCCTGGCCGACATCATTTCCTTCGGGGTGGCCCCCGCCGCGCTGGGATTCGCGGCGGGCCTGCGCGGGGCGCTCGACTGGGTGGCGCTGATCTATTTCGTGTGCTGCGGGGTGAGCCGGCTGGCCCGCTTCAACGTCACCGCCGAGTCGCTTTCCGCGGATCGGGACAAGGTCGCCTATTTCGAGGGCACGCCCATTCCCACCAGCGTGATCCTGACCGCGATCCTCGCCGGCGCCGCATGGCAGGGCCGGCTGGGCGCGGACCTGTACTGGGGCGTGTGGACGGTGGGGCCGTGGCTGCTGCACCCGCTCGCATTGCTGTTCGTGCTTTCCGGCACCCTGATGGTCAGCAAGACGCTGCGGATTCCCAAGCTCTGACCGAGGCCCGGCCGCCGCTGAAGAGCGAGATCGCGGGCCTGCCGCATCGTGGAGCGCGGATTTTCTCCTCAATGTGCGCTGACGAACAGAGCGCCGCAGGAGGGGGAACGATAATCACGCCGAGTCATCCCGCTTGCGGCAGATCGAGTGGTCGCCGCCGACTGTCATGCCGCCTCAATTGAAACCGCAAGATCGATGCCGCTGAGTGTCAAGCTGCCCTCCCTGCCTGCCGGCGAAGCCGACCGCGAGCTCGTCTCCGCAGCCTCTATGCCGGCCGGGGATACCGCGGCGATCCCGGACCGCAGGGTGCGCTGGTCGCGCATGAGCGTGGCGGTCGGCGTCCCCGCGGTCATCGCTGTCGTGGCGGCGCTGTATCTGGGGCGCGCCTTTTTTGTCCCGCTGCTGCTCGGAATCCTCGCCAGCTACGCGCTGCGCCCGGTGGTGGACTGGCTGAAGCTGTGCCGCGTTCCGCGTCCCGTGTCTGCGGCACTGGTGCTCGCCGTGCTTACCGGCAGCTTCTCCTGGGTTGCGTTTTCGGTGAGCGACGATGTTGCGGCGATGGTCGAAAAGCTTCCCGAGGCCGCGCGCAAGCTGCGGCAAACTCTGAGCGACGCGCGCGAAAGCGGCCCGACTGCGCTGCAGAACATGCAGGAGGCCGCCAACGAACTCCAGGGAGCGGCCGCCGACGCGGGCGCGAAACCGGGTGCGCGCGCGGCTGCCGCCCAGGGCACCGAGTCGACGGCCTGGTTGCGCGACTACGCGCTCTCGCAGTCCGCGCTGCTGTTTGCCGTAATCGGCCAGACGCCGATCGTATTGCTGCTCACCTATTTCCTGCTCGCCTCGGGCGCGCACTTCCGCCGCAAGCTGTTGGGCCTGGTCGGGCCGTCGCCATCGCGCAAGAGAGACGCCGTGCAGATTCTCCAGGAGATCGACGTGCAGATCCAGCGCTATCTGCTCGCCACGTTCGTGTCGAACGTCTCGGTTGCCCTCGTCACCTGGCTCGCGTTTCTGGCGCTTGGAATGGAGCACGCCGGCGCGTGGGGCGTCGCCGCCGGCGTGCTGCACTTCGTCCCTTACCTCGGCCCGGCGTCGATCGCGATTGCAAGCGGCGTGGCCGGATTCCTGCAATTCGAATCGCCGCTCATGGGGCTCGCCGTGGCGGGTGCGTCGCTCATGGTGGCGGTGCTGGTCGGCGTGCTGTTCACCACCTGGCTGCAGGGCCGGTTCGCGCGCGTGAACGCCGCGGTGCTGTTCATCGCCCTGCTGTTCTTCGGCTGGCTGTGGGGCATCTGGGGCCTGCTGCTCGGTGCGCCCCTGGTCGTCATCGCCAAAGTCATCTGCGATCGCGTCGAATCGCTCAAACCGGCGGGCGAGCTGCTCGGGCGCTAGCCGAAAAAGAGAAAGGACGGACTACTTGCCGAGTTCGTATTCGGCTTTTCGCGCCTCGTCCATCAGCGTGCTCCAGACGTGCTCGCGCACCTCGGCGAAGCGTTTCGCGGCGAGCACCTGGCGGCTGCGGGGACGCTCGAGTCCGACGTCGACGATCTCGAACACCTTGCTCGGACGTCCTTTCAGGACGATGATGCGGTCCCCCATGAGCACCGCCTCCTCGATCGAATGCGTGACGAACACCATCGTGGCGGGGCGAGTTTCCCAGATGCGCAGCAGCTCGAACTGGAGGATTTCCCGCGTCTGCGCGTCGACGGCGGCGAACGGCTCATCCATCAGCAGCACGCTCGGCTTGATCGCGAGCGCCCGCGCGAGGCCGCAGCGCTGCTGCATGCCGCCCGAAAGCTGGTAGGGATAGGCCTTCTCGAAACCCTGCAGACCCACCAGATTGATGTATTCCGGGACCGTCGCGGCGATCTCGGAATCCGGGATGCGTCTCAGCCGCAAGCCGTAGGCGACGTTCTCGAACACGGTCTTCCACGGGAACAGGCCGAAATGCTGGAACACCATGGCCACGCCTTCGCGCGGCTCGGTGACGCGCTGCCCCTCGACCAGGATGTCGCCCTCGTCGTAGGGGATCAGGCCGTCGATGCACCTCAGCAGCGTCGTCTTCCCGCAGCCGGAGGGGCCGACGATCGTCACGATCTCGCGGTCGCCGACGGAAAGACTGATGTCGCGAAAAACCTGCAGCTCGCCGTAACACTTGCCGACGGCATTGAGGGTGATCCGCTTCTGCGTGCTCTGAGCTTTCGGCATTCGGGCGCCCGCTGCTAGTCTTCGGACCGGTTCCATGGCGCAACCCGGCGCTCGAGGTACTTGAGCGCGGCGGTGAGCGTGACCCCGAGGAACATCAGCAGGATCACCGGAACGAAGGTGTAATCCATCTTGAAGATGTGCGCGTAGCGCACGATCATGTAGCCCAAGCCCGACATGGCGGTGTAGAACTCGGCGATGATCATCCCGACCAGTCCGCGGCCGATCGCGAGCCGGATGCCGGCCGTAATGTAGGGAACCGCCCAGGGCAGGAGCACGTCGTGCCACATCTGCCATTCGGAGGAGCGGAAGGAGCGGGCTACCTCGAGGAAGCCCTGATCGACTTTCCTCACCCCCTGGTAGGTGTTGATGAGGACCGGAAAGACCGCGAACAGGAACACGACGAACACCTTCGCCTCCATCCTGATTCCGAACCAAAGCACGATAAGCGGCACCAGGGCGACGGTGGGCGTCGAGTAGAGCGCGTTGACATAGGTGTCGAGCAGCCAATCCACCTTGCGAAAGCGCGCCATCACCACACCGAGCGGAATGCCCACGCCGATGGCGAGGATCATGCCGTAGAGCAGGATCTGCATGCTCTCCAGCGTATACTTCGCCAGCTCGCCCGAGACGCTCATTGCCCAGGCCGCCCTGGCGATCGCCGATGGGTAGGTGAAAAAGATCGGGTCGATGTGCGGGCCGATCAGTTCCCAGAGGGTGAGGAGCGCCGCGACCGAGAGCAGCCTGTAGACGTAAGGGCGGTTCCACATCGGGACGGAAGCTTTCGCCCGGCTCGCAGCCGCGCTTCCCGCCGCCTCTTCCCGGGCGCCGCGCGGAACCGGTGCTGTCTGCGCGCCTGACTTGTTCACGACGACGGTCTCCACCTCGCCGGAGCGGCGGGAAAGAAGAAAGCGCCGGCCGCCCGAGCGGCGGCCGGCCGCGCTTCGCCTACTTGGCGCAGACCGAACCCTTCCAGGGACCCAGCTCCTTGAGGGCTTCCCGGGCGAGCGACAGGTCGACGACGTCCTCGTACTTCGGCGCCTTGGCGGATTCCAGGTTGCCGATTTTCACCATGCGGGTGGTGGTGAACTCCACCATGTCGCGCGGCAGCCCGTCGTTGACGTCCCACGCGCAGGTCTTGATCAGCGTGTCGAGCGACTTGATCACGACGGCCTCGTCGAGCCCGCTGTGCTTCACGATGATCGGCAGGACTTTCTTCCGGTCCGAATAGATCAGGCGCGCGGCCCGGATATTCCCCTTGACCACCGTGAGCAGGGCCTTGCGCTTCTTGGCGATGGTGTCCTCTTTCGCGGCGTAGGCAAGATACATCTGCTTGGGCACAATCTCGCCGAGGCGCGCGAGCACGTGCAGGCTCGGTTTCCTGCTCGTCGCCACGATCTCCTGCTCGACGTGGAGGATCGCGGTGTCGATCTGGCCTGCGAGGAGAGGGGGGACGTCCTCGGAGAGGATGCTGACGAGTTCCACGTCGTCCTTCTTCAGGCCGGCCGCGTTCAGTACCATCATGCTGAGGACGAAGGCGAAGCCGCCGGGTTCCTGTATGCCGATGCGCTTGCCCTTCAGGTCCTTCAGCGTCTTGATGCCGGGTTGCACCACCATGACCGACTCGAGGCGCGGCGTCGTGGAGAACAGAAAACGGGTCTTCGCGCCGTTGCCCCGCGCCACGATGCCGAACGGTGCGGAGGCCGCGGCGAGGTCGACGTCGCCCGAGACCATGGCCCGGAACGAGTAGACGCCGCCCTCGAAAGACAGCATCTCGACGTCCACGCCTTCGGCCTTGTAGAAGCCGAGGTCCTTGGCGATCAACATCGGCATGTGCACGATGTTCGGGGGGTTCGTCGGCATACCCACCGAAAGTTTTGTTTGGGCCGATGCGGGCCCGGCAACCGCGACCAGGGCCAGCGATGCGGCAAGAACCAGCTTGAGATTCCGGGTGGGTCCCATGTTTTCTCCTCCGAAAGAACCGAGTTGACCCCGCGTATTTTGATTCATCCTGGACTCTCGCGGGGGTCCGGCAAAAAATATAACACAGCGCCGCCCCTTTTCTAACTGTTTTTTCACCCGCTGCCGGACTGCGCCGGTCACGCGAAAGCAATGGCGGCGCCAAGAAGCCCGGCGACCAGCACGACCACGAACGCCCGGCGCGCTCCGGAATCGCGCCGCATTCGGCGCCAGAATCCGACGGGCCGGGGCGCGCGCGAGAGCATCGCGCGGTCGCGCCGGGTCGGGTCGGTCAGGCGGCTCGTCGCGGCGGAACAGTCGAACCTGAGCGACACCGGCAGCCGCGTATCGGTTCCGATCGCGCTCGCGACGGGAGTCGGCGCCGCGCTTCTCCTCGACTCGGCGTCCAGCTTGAGCGTCCTGGTCGATTCGCGGCTGCTGTCCTTTCGCTTCTCGGCGGCAGCCTCGCGATCGACCAGCTCGATCATGCACGAGCGCAGATCGGCCGCCAGCTCGAAAGCGTCCTGGTAACGCACCGCCGGGTCCTTCTTGAGGGTCCGCTCGAGGACGAAATCGAGCATCGGCGGCACTTCCGGGTTGAGCTTGCTCGGCGGGGCGGGCTGGACGTTGACCACGCTGTGAAAGATCTGCTGGGTTTCTTCTCCGGAGAAGAGCTTCGTACGCGTCAGCATTTCGTAGAGCACGACTCCCAGCGAAAAGATGTCCGAGCGATGGTCGACCGGGGACCCCGTCACCTGTTCGGGGGACATGTACTTGGGCGTCCCGAGGACGAGGCCGGTGCTGGTCTTGTGATCGGAGGCGCGCATGCGCGCGATCCCGAAGTCCATGATCTTCACCTGGTCGTGCGGCATCAGCATGATGTTGCTGGGTTTGATGTCGCGGTGGACCACGCCGCGTTCGTGCGCGTAGCCGAGCCCCTCGGCGACCAGCTCCGCAATGTGGACCGCCTCGGGAACGCCGATCGCACCCTGCTTCATGCGCTCGCGCAGCTCGGTTCCCTTGAGGAACTCCATCGCCATGTAGGCGAGCTCGCCCTCCCGCCCGAAGTCATACACGGTGATGATCTGGGGGTGGTTCAGGCGCCCGGCCGCTTTTGCCTCGAGGAGGAATCGCGCCTGGTATTCCGAGTGTCCGTCGGCGTCGTCGGACAGGAGGATGGTCTTGAGCGCGACGATGCGATCGAGCGCCGGATCCTCGGCCCGGTAGACGACGCCCATCGCGCCGCGCCCCAGCTCCTCGAGGATCTTGTAGCGCCCGAACTGGGGCAGTTTCTTTTTCGCCACGGGCTACGGTTTGAATCTGTCGCGAAGACCGCGGAGGAACTTCTCTCCCTGCCTGGCGG
>JBATEB010000294.1:0-5178 GCA_049663805.1 Burkholderiales bacterium
TTCGAGGAATGCGGAACGCTCTCGCACGCGCTCGAGCGCGCCGCCATCGTCGTCTCGGTCTGTCCGCCGCACGCCGCGCTCGCGCTGGCGCGCGAGGTCGCCGGCCTCGGGTTCGGCGGCATCTACGTCGACGCCAACGCCGTTTCGCCGGAAACCGCGCGCAGGATCTCGGAGGCCGTCGCCGCCGCCGGCGCGAGCTTCGTCGATGGCGGCATCATCGGACCGCCGCCGGCTTCGGGCGGAACCACGCGGTTGTACCTGTCGGGCGGGCCCGCGGCGGAAATCGCGGAGCTCTTCTCCGGGGGCCGGCTCCGGGCGATCGCCCTCGAGGGTCCCGCCGGCGCGGCGTCCGCGCTCAAGGCCTGCTACGCGGCCTGGACCAAGGGAGCGAGCGCGCTCCTCGCGGCGATCCGCGCGCTCGCGAGGCACGAGGGCGTCGAGGACGCGCTCCTGTCCGAGTGGAAGGTCTCCCAGCCCGGACTGGAGAAGCGCTCCGAGGCGGTCGGCGCGCAGGCGCGCAAGGCCTGGCGCTGGATCGGCGAGATGGAGGAGATCGCCGCGAGTTTCGAGGCCGCGGGCCTGCCCGGTGGTTTCCATCGGGCCGCCGCGGAAGTCTACCGGAGGCTGGAGGCATTCAAGGACGCCGCCGAGGCGCCCGCGTTCGCTCGGATCATCGCCGCCATGCGTCGGTAGAAGAAAACCGGGGTCTGTCCCCGGTTTTCAGCCGGCGCGCGTGCGTTCGGCTTTCGTCTGGCAGGCGAGGCAGCGCGTCGCGGTGGGTTCGGCGCTGAGGCGCGCAAAGGGAATCTCCGCGCCGCAGTCGGCGCAGATGCCGAATTCGGGGGAGTGGAGGCGCCGCAGCGCATCTTTCGCCCGGCGCAGTTCGCGCATGTCGCGCTCGATCTCGGCGATTTCGATGCCGGTCTCCAGGTCGGCGACCGCTTCGTCGTCGATCTCTTCCAGGTGGTTCGCGAGCGCGGCGGCCCCGGGATCGTCGGAGCGGCGCAGAGCCGAGGCGATCTCGTTGCGCAGCACCGACGAGCGCTCGCCCAACTGCCGCTGGAGCGACTCGCGCTGCCCTGGAGTGAGGTGACTCACGATGGCTCCGCCTTCAGCGGCAGACCAGCACGGGCACCTTGCTGTGGGTCAGCACCTTCGACGTCTCGCTGCCGAGCAGCACCGCCGAGAGCCCGCTGCGTCCGTGAGAGGCCATGACGATGAGATCACAGCGCCTGGCGCGCGCGGTACCGATGATGGCGCGCCAGGGCTGGTCCGCGGTAAGCGACAGCGTCGAGGCATGGACCCCGGAGGTCTCGGCCTCGATCGTGACGACCGCCAGCGCTTTCTTGGCCGCCTTTTCCTTGATCTCCTTGTAGTTTCGCGGTGCGATCCCGTAGCTTACGCCCTCCGCGTAGATCGGCATCGGATTCGGCGGCACCACGCTCAGGCCGGTGAGCCGCGCCCCGCAGATCTTCGCCAGCCTGGCCGCGGCCTTGATCGCTTTCGTCGACAGCGTCGAGCCGTCGGTGGGAACCAGTATGTGCCTGTACATTGCTCTCTCCTGTGTCGCCGGTCCGGCCGGAGTGCCTGCTCTGTGACCAACGTATCAGCACGCGGTTCCTCCGGATTGACTTAAGTCAAACGCGGATCGCCCGAGCCGGATATCGTCGGGCTGCGGGCTCGGGCCGCGCGAAGAGATATCGTATATCGTATCGCCCTGGAAAAATCTTCTGAACCGAGGAACACGACCATGAAAATTCTGCTCGCGGTGGACGGCTCCCGGCATTCGCTCAGGGCCGTCGAGCGCCTGATCGAACACGCGGACTGGTACCGGGAAATCCCGCAGGTCGAGCTGGTCAACGTGCATCTGCCGGTCCCCCGGCTGCCTCGGATGAACGTCGTGGTCGGGGCGAGCCAGATCCGGCGCTACTACGACAAGGAAGGAAATGCGGCCCTGGCGAGGGCGAGGAAGCTCCTCGACCGCAACGGGATCCGCTACTCGGCCCGCCTGCTGGTCGGCCCGGTCGCCGAAACGCTCATCAAGCATGCGAAACTCACCCGCTGCGACCTCATCATGGTCGGCACGCGCGGCTTGACCGCCGCGGGGAACCTGCTGCTCGGTTCCACCGCAAACAAGCTGGCGCATGTCTCCCCGGTACCGCTGCTGCTGGTGAAGTAGGTCCGGATCGGGGGGGCGCGGCGCGGTCGTCCGGCTTGATGCCCGCTCCGGAGCGCTCCAGGGCAGACCCCCCTGGGGCGCCGGCGCTTCCCGCCCGGGAGCCCCGCGATCCGCGGGCATCCGGTGCCGGATTGATTTTCCGCGCCCTTTCATATAGGGTCTGACGGCATGTCGGAGGAAAGCCGGACGTCTCGAAGCCGGCGCGACAGCCCCTTCACCCATTAGGAGGTTCCAAATGCCACCTCGCTCGATGCATCGATTCGGCGCAGGCGCAATCGCCGGGATGCTCGCGGCCGCCGTTGCCGCGTCCTGGGGCCTGAGCCTGTCCGCCCATGCGCAGGACGCGCCGAAGAAGGTCGTGCTGCGCTTCGTCTCCGACTTCCCGCCGCCGCCGCATCCGGCGGCCCTCGCGATGAAGTACTTCTCCGAGCGCCTGCCGAAAGTGATCCCGGGGAGCGAGGCGCGCCTGTACTACGCCGGCGCGCTCTACTCCATCCCCGAGGCCTTCGAGGCGATGCGCCAGGGCAACCTGGAGATGACCTGGATGCAGGTCGGCAAGGCGGCGCCGGTCGATCCCTGGATGATGGCCCTGGTCGGGCCCGGCATCCTCACGACCGTCGGCGCGGTGGACAGCATCGAGAAGACGCAGACCTATCAGGTGCTGATCGATCGCCTGCAGAAGAATCAGGCGATCAAGGTGTTCGGCGCCGGGCACATGAGCTTCGGCATGGGCGTCGGCGGCAAGAAGCGCTTCGCCAAGCCCGAGGACTTCGCCGGCAAGAAAGTGCGCAGCATGGGGCCGGTCGAGAACGCTTCGCTGGAATCATGGAAGGCGAATCCGGTCGTCATGAATTTCGGCGAGGTGCCGAGCGCGCTCGAGTCCGGCGTCATCGACGGGCTGATGACCAGCCTCGGCGGCTGGAACGGCGTGCGCGAGCAGGCGCCCTACTACACGATGGGCGGCGCCGGGGCCTTCGTCGGCGACTACTACATGATCAGCGCGAGCCGGCGCTGGTGGGACCGCCTCACGCCCGCGACGAGGACCGCGCTCGAGGGGTTGATCAAGGAAACGATCCAGGTGCAGAAAGAGTACAACTGGTGCTTCGACAAGATGGCCTACGAGAAGTACGGGACCAAGGACCCGTCCAAGCCGGGCGTGTACTGGATGAATTCGCGGGAGGTTTCCGCCATGGTAACCGCGATGGGCGACAAGCCGACCAATTATGTCAAGAGCAAGACGCCGGACGCCGCGGACAAGTGGGTCGACACCTTCGTCAAGGAGGGCCGCGAGCTGTCGAGAACCAACCCGCCGGGTTCCTCCTGGATCGAGAAGGTGGACTGCTCGAAGCATGCCTCGGTGATCGTGATCAAGTAGCGCCGGGATTTCAGGGCGCGTGGAAAGAGCCTATGTGATCTGGCGGGCGTTCCAGGACCGGGTCCTGGCGCCCGCCGCCGCGCTGCTGCTGATCGGCTGCACGCTGATCGCGCTGCTCGAGGTGGTGCGGCGCTACGCGTTCGGCTTTTCCTTCGACTGGCAGCAGGACTTCGTCACCTTCGCCACCCTGAGCGGCGTCTATCTGTACTTCGGCATCGCACAGCGGCGCGGCTCGCACCTCAACGTCACATTGCTGACGGATATGCTGGATACGGCCGGGCCGCGCGCGCGGCGCGTGGCCGAAGTCGTCCGGCTCGTCGCGCTGGTTTTCTCGTTCCTTTTCCTGGTCCTGGTGCTGTGGTGGGGTCTGCCCGAAGTCCAGGACAGCCTGAAGTACGAGAGCCGCACCGAGAGTCTCGCTTTCCCGATGTGGCCGTTCCTGGTCGCCCTGCTGGCCGGGTTCGCCTTCATGGCGGTGACCATGTTTTTCCAGATCTACCGCCAGGTGCAGGAACTGCGCGGCCGGACCGTGCTCGAAGAACCGGCGGACACCCTGGGACATTGATCCGCAACGGCGGAGCGCCGGCTCGCCGATAGGCAGGGGGAGGAGAGTCGATGCACATCGTGGGAACCGCGGTCTTCGTCTTGCTCGTGCTGAGCGTGCCGATCGGCATCGCGCTCAGCGCCGCGGCCGCGGCCTACATCGCGGTCGATCCGCTGCTCACCAACGAGGTCATCTTCCGCGCGTTCTTCAACTTCATCAACCGGTATTCGCTGATGGCGATCCCGCTGTTCATCTTCGCGGGGTTTCTCATGGAGAAGACCGGCCTCGTCGGCCAGCTCTTCAAGTTCTCCGATGCGCTGGTGGGCTGGATGCCCGGCGGCTTCGGCGTGGCCACGGTGATGGCGTGCGTGATGTTCGGCGCGATCTCCGGCTCGAGCGTGGCGATGGCGGCCGCCATGAGCGTCATCGCCATTCCGGAGATGCGAAAGCGCGGCTACCCGGACTGGTTCTCCGGCGGCCTGGTGGCGACGGCCGGCGGCATCGCCATGCTGATCCCGCCGAGCATCATCCTGATCCTGTACGGCATCGTCACCGAGACCTCGATCGTGCGCCTGTTCTTCGCCGGCGTGGTCCCGGGGCTGCTGCTCGCCCTCGGCAACGCGCTCAGCGTCATCGTCATCGCCTGGATCATCAAGCTGCCGCGCGGCAAGTTCGAGGGCCCCCGCGTCTGGAAGGAGTTCAAGGGCGCGGCGCCGGCGCTGGGCATGCCGGTGGTGATCCTCGGCGGGCTCTACGGCGGGCTGTTCACCCCGACGGAGGCCGCGGCCGCGGCCTGCGGCTATGCGCTCGTCTACGGATTGCTTTCGCGTGGACGGCAATTCCTGCGCGAGTTGCCGCCGACCGCCTACCGCTCGCTCAATCTGACCGCGGTGATCGTGTTCCTGGTCGGCAGCGTGGGCGTGTTCCAGTTCCTGCTCGCCAACCTGTACTGGCCGCAGAAAATCGCGGAGGCCGTGGTCAACATGGGATTGTCGCCGCTCGGCTTCATCTTCGCCTACATGGGCGTTTTGCTCATCCTCGGCATGTTCGTCGACGGCGTGGCGATGGTGCTGCTGACGG
>JBATEB010000295.1:0-27374 GCA_049663805.1 Burkholderiales bacterium
CGATCGCTTCGATCTTCTTCATATCCGGCCTCCGGCGTTGACTGCCCGCGCAAGTATAACAAACGGGCTCGATCGGTCACCTGTCACCGGGGCGCGCCCCGGTCGATCATTCATACGACTCCCGATAACGCGAGGTGATCGGGTAGCGCCAGTCCTTGCCGAATCCGCGGTGGGTGATGCGGATTCCGGGCGGAGCCTGGCGGCGTTTGTATTCGCTGCGGTGGATCATCTCGACCACGCGTTTCACGTCCTCGACGCCGAAGCCCTGGGCGACGATCTCGGCGGGGCTCAGGTCGTTTTCCATGTAGCCCGAAATGATGGCGTCCAGGACGTCGTACGGCGGCAGCGTATCCTGGTCGGTCTGGTCGGGCCGGAGCTCGGCCGAGGGAGCCCGCGTCAGCACGCGCTCCGGGATGACGCGGTCGATGCCGTTGCGATACCGGCACAGACGGTAGACCAGCGTCTTGAGAATGTCCTTGATCACCGCGAATCCCCCGGCCATGTCGCCATAGAGGGTGGCATAGCCGACCGCCATCTCCGACTTGTTACCGGTAGTGAGCACGATCGGACCGAATTTGTTCGACAGGGCCATCAGCAGAGTTCCGCGGATGCGCGCCTGCAGATTTTCCTCGGTGGCGTCCTGCGGAAGCCGCGCAAACTCGGCCGCGAGCGATGCGACGAAGGCCTCGAACACGGGAGCAATCGAAATTTCATCGTAACGCACGCGCAGGGCGCGGGCCAGCGCGCGAGAATCCTCGAGGCTCATTTCGGAAGTATGCTGCGAAGGCAACATGACCGCGCGTACCCGATCCGATCCCAGCGCGTCGCAGGCGATGCACAACGTCAGCGCCGAATCGACGCCTCCCGAAAGGCCGATCAGCGCTCCCGGGAATCCGTTCTTTCCGACGTAGTCGCGCACGCCCAGGCACAGAGCCCTGTAGACCTCCGACTCGAGAGACTCTTCGTTCGCGATCTCGCTTCGCTGCGGCTGGCCATCGGCGAACGTGACGAATCCCAGCGTTTCCTCGAAGCCCGGCAGCTGCAGTGCCACCTGTCCCGTTCGGTCGAGCGCAAACGAGGCGCCGTCGAAGACGAGCTCGTCCTGCCCGCCCACCAGGTTCGCGTAGACCAGCGCCATCCCGGTCTCGAGCACCCTCTCGCGCATGACGTCGTAACGGGATTCCTGCTTGCGCATGTGATAGGGCGAGGCATTCAGCACCAGCAGCACGCGCGCGCCGGCGTCCCGCGCGGCCTGGGGCGCGTGCGTGTCCCAGGCATCGGCGCAGATGTTGATACCCACGCTGACCGGGTCGGCGCGCGCCTTGGCAGTCAGCGGCCCATTGTGCCCCCAGGTGTCTTCGCAGATATTCACGCCAAACCGGGTTTCCCCGACGTCGAACACGCAAGGGCGGTCGCCGGGCTGGAAGTAGCGTTCCTCGTCGAAGACCGTGTAGTTCGGCAACGAATGCTTGTAGTAGGTGCCGACGATCCGGCCATCCTGGATCACCGACGCGGCGTTGTGGCGCCTTCCTTGCGACTGGTGAGGATGGCCGACCACGAGGGTGATGCCGCTCACCTTTCCGGCAAGGCCGTCGAGGGCCGCCTCGCAATCGCGATAGAAACCGTCCCGCAGGAGAAGGTCTTCGGGGGGATAGCCGGACAGGGCGAGCTCCGGCGTGAGCACCAGTGCGGCGCCGGCGGCGCGCGAGCGCTCGCAGCACTCCAGAATCTTGGCGGAGTTGCCGGCAAGGTCGCCCACAGTACAATTGATCTGTGCAATTGCGATCTTGACGATGCTCGCCATGCGACAAGTTTAACATCGCGCTGCCGGCCCGCTCCCCGCCGGGCGAACGGCCCAAAGGCGCCCTGAATTGAAAGAAGATACGCCGACCGTCAGGCTTCTCGATACGCTGCGTTCCGTCGAGCCGCAGGCGTGGAACGCGCTCGCCGGGGAGCATCCCCTCCTTCGGCACGAGTTCCTCCATGCGCTTCACGAGAGCGGCTGCGCGTGCGAGCACACCGGATGGGCGCCGCGCTATATAACGCTGTGGCAGGGAAGTTCGCTCGTGGGTGCGATGCCCCTGTACCTCAAGTCGCACTCGTATGGGGAATACGTTTTCGATTGGGCCTGGGCCGATGCCTACCACCGCCACGGAATTTCGTACTATCCCAAACTGCTCGCCGCAATTCCGTTTTCACCGGTCGCCGGGCCCCGGCTGCTGGCGCGCGACGAACCCACGCGGGCGCTGCTGGTTCGCGCCGCCCTGGAACTTGCCGGGAAGACCTCCTCGCTGCACGTCCTGTTCCCCACCGAGGCCGAGGCGCGCGCGCTGGAGGCGGAGGGAATGATGCTGCGCCGCTCGGTGCAGTTCCACTGGGAGAACCGGGGATATGCGAGCTTCGACCAATTCCTTTCCGATCTCGCCTCCGCCAAGCGCAAGAAGATCCGTCAGGAACGCCGCAAGGTGGGAGAAACCGGGGTGCGTCTGCAACGACTCACGGGCGCGGCGATTCGCGAGGAGCATTGGAATTTCTTCAAACGGTGCTACGACAGCACCTATCGATCCCATGGATCGACGCCCTACCTCAACCTCGCTTTCTTCCGCCGCCTGGGCGAATCCCTTCCCGAGCATTTGCTCATGATCAATGCCGAGCTGGACGGCAAGCCGATCGCGAGCGCGCTCAACATCTACTCCGCAACCAGACTCTACGGACGCTACTGGGGCGCGATCGGGCATGTTCCACTGCTGCACTTCGAGGTCTGCTACTACCAGGCCCTGGAATTTTGCATCGAGCGGGGCATCGGGACCTTCGAGGGAGGAGCGCAAGGGGAGCACAAACTCGCCCGCGGCTTCATGCCGAACCGCACCTGGTCGGCACACTGGTTGCGCCATCCCGAGTTTTCCGATGCGGTCCAGAGGTTTCTTGTGCGGGAATCGGCGGGAATCGAGCGCTACGTCGACGAGCTCGAGGAGCGCAATCCCTTTCGCAGGCAGCAGTGAGGGCAACGAGCGGTCCCCGGCTTTGCCGCGGCCGGAGAAACCCGAGCAGGCCCGGGTGCTACTTCTTGGGGAGCCCGCCGAGAAGCGCGGCGACTTGCCGCGGCGAACGCTGCGGCGTTGGCGCGTGGGAGGGTTCGAGCGCCGTCGGCGACGGCTTGTAGGGCGTGCTGAAAATGGGGTCGACGCTCTTCGCGCTCTGCGGCGCGCGGGTCAAACGATCGCGTTCCGGTTCACCGCGCCGCGGCCGCCGCTCGCGCGGGCCTTGGCCGCGACGGCCCGGCGCGGCCCCCATGATGGAGGGCGCCACGCGGAGGTCGGGCTCGAAGCCCGGGACGATTTTCCTCGGAATGGTCAGCCGGATCATTTTCTCGATGGCTTCGAGCCGCTCGTGCTCCTCGGCGCACACCAGCGAGATCGCCTCCCCGGTGGCCCCGGCGCGCCCGGTGCGCCCGATGCGATGAACGTAGTCCTCGGGTGCCCCGGGCAGTTCGAAATTCACCACGTGCGGCAGGTCTTCGATATCCAGGCCGCGCGCCGCGACGTCGGTCGCGACCAGAACCCGCACGTTGCCCGCCTTGAAGTCGGCCAGCGCCTGAAGGCGCTCGGGCTGGGTCTTGTCGCCATGAATGGCGGCGGTGCGGATGCCGTCGCGGTTGAGCTGATAGGCGAGGCGGTTGGCCCCGATGCGCGTCGAAGTGAACACCAGGACCTGGCGCAGGTCGCGGGATTCGATGAGGTAGGAAAGCAGCTCGCGCTTGCGTTCGCGACGTGCAGGGTGGACCAGGTGCGTGACCGACTCGGCCGCGGCGTTGTTTCGCGCCACCTGCACCAGGACCGGATCGCTCAGGAACGAATCGGCGAGGATCCGTATTTCGCCGGTGAGCGTCGCCGAGAACAGCAGGTTCTGGCGCTGTTTGGGCAGGAGCGACATGATGCGACGCACATCGGGAATGAATCCCATATCCAGCATGCGATCGGCCTCGTCGAGAACGAAGGCTTCGACCTGCTGCAGGTTGACCGTCTTCTGCTGGACGTGGTCGAGCAGCCGGCCGGGCGTCGCCACCAGGAACTCGACCCCCTGGCGGAGCGCGGCGGTTTGCGGCTTCATATCGATACCGCCGAACACCACGGTGCTGCGCAGGTTGATGTACTTGCCGTAGATGCGCACGCTCTCTTCCACCTGCGCCGCCAGCTCCCGCGTCGGGGTCAGAATCAGCGCGCGCACCGGGTGACGCGCCGGAGACGCGCTGGTACTGGCGTGGCGTGCGAGCCGCTGCAGCAGCGGCAGGACGAAACCCGCGGTCTTTCCGGTGCCGGTCTGCGCCCCGCCCATGACATCGCGCCCCTGCAGCACCAGGGGAATCGCCTGCGCCTGGATCGGCGTAGGCTCGGTGTAGCCCTGCTCGGCAACCGCCCTGAGCAGTTCGGGCAGAAGGCCTAGTTCGGCAAAACTCGGCAAACGATCTTTCTCCTTTCGCCCCGACTGCGGGACGAAGCAACATCGGTCAATGGCGGGAAATAGGAAGACAAGGTGGCTGACAATCGAAAAACATTATAGCAAACAATGCCGTGCCATCCTAAGCTCGTTTTTTGCGCTTGCCGGACCGCAGCCGGGTCATCCCTCCCCATGACGCTCCAGCGCCCAGGCGACGTGCTCCCGCACCAGCGCGGACGGATCCGCCGCGCGCCGGCGCAGGGCCGCCACCACCCGGTCGCCGGTGGACGCATTGCCGAGCGCGACGGCGAGATTGCGCGACCAGCGCTCGTAACCGATTCTCAGTATCGCGCTGCCGGACAGGCGTTCGCGGAACTCGCCTGCGGTCCAGGCGAAAAGTTCGACCAGTTCGGCGGCGTCCAGGCCGTTGCGAACGCGAAAATCCGGCTCCGGCGTAAGCCTTGCATAGCGGTTCCAGGGACAGACCAGCTGGCAGTCGTCGCAGCCGAAAACACGGTTGCCGATGAGCGGCCGAAGCTCCACGGGGATGCCGCCCTTCAGCTCGATCGTCAGATAAGAAATGCAGCGCCGCGCGTCGAGGACATAAGGAGCCACGATCGCCCGCGTCGGGCAGACCTCGATGCACCTGGAGCAGCTGCCGCAGTGCTCGCCCACGGGGGCGTCGACCGGAAGCGGAAGGTCGGTGTAGACCTCGCCGAGAAAGAAGAACGAGCCCGCCTCCCGCGCGAGGAGCACGGTGTGCTTGCCGCGCCAGCCCAGGCCCGCCTTGCGCGCCAGTTCCACTTCCATCACGGGCGCCGAGTCGACGAACACGCGGTAACCGAATTCGCCGACTGCTCCCGTGATCCTATCGGCGAGCCGCCGCAGGCGGGCGCGCAACACCTTGTGATAGTCGCGCCCGAGCGCGTAGCGGGCGACGAAGGCCTTGCCGGCGTCGGCGAGAATCGTCCCGCTGTCGGCCGCGCCCGGGCGGTAGTCCATTCGCGCCGAGACGACGCGCAAGGTGCCGGGGACGAGCGTCGCGGGCCGCGTTCTTTTGGCGCCGTGCTTTCGCATATAATCGAGCTCACCGGCGAAACCGCTTGCCAGCCACTCCTCAAGTCGGGGTTCCACGGCCGAAAGATCGGTGTCGGCGATTCCGACGGCCTGAAAGCCCAGTTCGCGACCCCACGCCTTGATGTTCGCGGCGAGCGTCGCCAGATCGGCGACGCGCATCCCGCGCGACCGCCGCACCGATTTCACGTGACTCATTCTTCGCATCTTAGCCGCCCACCCGCGAGGACACAGCACAGCGCCTACCTGCCGGACGAGGCGGCGACGGCGCGCTTCGGGGGGCAGTTGGCCGAACGCCTGGTCCCGGGCATGCATGTCTATCTCCGCGGCGAACTCGGTACCGGGAAGACCTCCCTGATTCGAGGCATGCTGCGGCGCCTGGGCCTGCCCGGCGCGGTCAAAAGCCCGACTTACGCCCTGGTTGAACTTTACGTACTTTCTAGATTAGACTTGTACCACTTTGATTTTTATAGATTCACAGATCCGCGCGAATTCGAGGACGCAGGCTTTCCCGACCACTTCCACGGGAAGGGCGTTTGCCTGGTCGAGTGGCCCGAGCGAGCCGGCGAGCTCCTGCCTCCCCCCGACCTCGAGCTTACGCTCGCGTACTCCGGCGGCGGAAGGAAGATCGATGCCTGCGCCTACAGCGAAACCGGCGAGCGATGCCTAGAGGGACTTTCGGAATGAGGAGAGCCTTGCGAGACCGCGGGCGCGGGATCAGCCGCCATCGCTTTCCCCTGCTGCTCGCCGGCTTCGTCGCTGCGCTCTCGGCCATGGTTCCCGCCGCGGCCGGGCAGACCGAATCCCTGCGGGCGGTGCGCCTGTGGCCGGCGCAGGACTACACGCGCGTCACACTCGAATCGGCGGCGCCCCTCAAGCACGCACTGCTCAACCTCAAGAACCCGGAGAGGCTCGTTCTCGATCTCGAGGGCGTCGACCTGGAAAGTGTCGAACGGGAATTCGCCGACAAGCTGGCCCCCACCGACCCCTATATTTCGAACTTGCGCGTCGGGCGCTTCAAGCCCGGCGTCGTGCGCGTGGTGCTCGACCTGAAAGTCGAGGTCAAGCCCCAGATATTCACGCTGCCGCCGATCGAGAATTACGGGCATCGCCTGGTGCTCGACCTCTATCCCGTCGAACCCATAGATCCGATCCTCGCGCTGCTGCAGAAACCCGATCTGTTCCCGGAATCTCCCCAGGGAAGGAAAGGGGTCATGACCCCGAAAAGCCCGAAATCGGTGAAGGAACCGCCCGCCGCCGCCGTCAGCCGGCTGGTCACGATCGTGATCGACCCCGGGCACGGCGGGGAAGATCCCGGTGCCCGAGGGCGCCGCGGGACCTGGGAAAAGAACGTCACCCTCACGATCGCGCGCAAGCTCAAGACCCTGGTCGACGCCGAGCCCGGCATGCGCGCGCTGCTGACCCGGGACGCAGACTTCTTCATTCCGCTGGAGGTGCGCGTCGAGAAGGCGCAGCGCGTCAACGCCGACCTGTTCGTCTCGGTTCATGCGGACGCCTTCATCAAGCCGCATGTGCGCGGCTCGTCCGTGTTCGCCCTGTCGGAACGCGGCGCAACCAGTTCCGCCGCGCAGTGGCTGGCCAAACGCGAGAACGACGCCGACCGGATCGGAGGGGTCAATCTCGGCCGCAAGGATCGCTATCTCGCGATGACCATCGCCGACCTGAGCCTCACGGCTCAAATCAGCGACAGCCTGAAGCTCGGCCGCGCCGTTCTGGGCGAGCTGGGCGGGGTCAACCTGCTTCACAAGGGAAACGTCGAGCAGGCCGGTTTTGCCGTTTTGAAGGCGCCCGACATCCCCTCGATCCTGGTCGAGACGGCATTCATCAGCAACCCGGACGAAGAGCGGCGTCTCAACGACGCGGCTTACCAGGAAAAAATCGCGCGGGCCATCCTGCGCGGCATCAAGAATTACGTCGCCAAGCATCCGCCGCTTTACCGCTCGACCCTCGCCGCGCTGCGCTGATCAGCCCTCCGCGGGCAGCTTTTTCGCCTTGTTCAGCCGGTGCCTGAAATACTCGAAGGCCAGCGGCACCAGCGAGAGCACGACGATGGCGAGAATGACCCAGGTCAGGTTCCGCTTGACCATGGGCACATTGCCGAACCAGTACCCCGCGTAAAGCAGCAGGACCACCCAGGCGAGCGCCCCCGTCACGTTGTAGGCGGTAAAGCGCAGATAGGTCATCCTTGCAATGCCGGCGACGAACGGGGCAAAGGTCCTGAATATCGGCAGGAAACGCGAGATGACGATGGTCTTTCCGCCGTGCTTTTCGTAAAAAGCGTGCGCGCGGGCCAGCGCCCTGCGGTTGAAGAACCTCGATTGCTCCCAGTGGAAAACTCTCGGCCCCAGGACATAACCCACCGAATAGTTGACGGTGTTGCCGAGAACCGCCGCGATGACCAGCACCACAGCGAGCAGGTGCACGTCCAGCCCGCCTGCGGCGGCGAGCGTCCCGGCCACGAACAACAGGGAGTCCCCGGGCAGAAAAGGGGTCACGACCAGGCCGGTCTCGCTGAAGATGATGGCGAAAAGCAGCAAGTAAACCCAGGCGCCGTATTGCTGCAGCAGCGTCGCGAGGTGACGGTCCAGGTGAACGACGATGTCCCAGGCGGAAAGCAGGAGATCCACCACGGCATTCTACCGTGTCACCTATAATTCGATCCGCGCGCGGACTCGGTCAGACACCTGCGGGACCGAACCGTGCGGAGTGTGACGACATGCCCTCCATCCGCCCGCTGCCCGACTCCCTGATCAGCCAGATTGCGGCCGGCGAAGTGGTCGATCGGCCGGCTTCGGTCCTCAAAGAGCTGCTCGAGAACAGCCTGGACGCCGGTGCCGCCGAAATCGGCGTCACGCTGGCGGACGGCGGCATCAGGCAGATTCGCGTGGTCGACGACGGGTTCGGCATCCCGGCCGAGGATTTGCCGATGGCGTTTGCCCGGCACGCCACCAGCAAGATCGCCTCGCTCGAGGATCTCGAGCGGGTTCGCTCGCTCGGTTTTCGCGGCGAAGCCCTCGCGAGCATCGCCTCGGTCGCGCGCGCGGGCGTAACCAGCCGCGCCGCGGGCACAGACCGCGCTTTCGCGCTCAGCGCCGAGGGCGGCACCCTCGGCGCCGTCCAGGCAGCCGCGCACCCGCCGGGGACGACGATCGACGTCGGCGATCTCTACTACAACACGCCCGCGCGGCGCAAGTTCCTGAAAAGCGCCGCGACCGAGTTTGCCCACTGCGAAGACGCGTTCACCCGCGCGGCCCTGTCGCATCCGGAAATCGGGTTTACGCTCCGGCACAACGGCCGGGCGGTGATGCGGCTCGCGCCTTCCAGCCCGGCGCAGCGGGTCGGGACGGTCCTCGGCGCGGAGTTCGCCGGATCGATGCGTCCCATCGATGCGGGGGGCGATGCGCTCAAGCTCACCGGCTTCGCCGGTTCTCCGTCCTATTCCCGGGCGTCGCGCGACACACAGTACCTCTACGTGAACGGCCGCTTCGTGCGCGACAAGGTGCTCGCGCATGCGCTGCGCGAGGCGTACCGCGACGTGCTGCACGGCGATCGCCACGCGGCCTACGTGCTGTTCCTGGAGATCGATCCGGGCGGAGTGGACGTCAACGTCCATCCCGCGAAAATCGAAGTCCGTTTTCGCGACACGCGCGCCGTGCATCAATTCGTGTTTCACGCCGTCGCCAAGGGCCTGTCCGGAACCGCGGCGGAGATCCCGGCGGCACGCGCGGCGCCCGTCGCGGTGGGCCACGCCGTTCAGCCGCGAGCCGCTCAGGGTACCCTCGGCCTCGCGCAGCCGGTGGCGGGCTACACCGCGATGTTCTTAGGGGGGCTCGGGGGCGCCGGACTCCCGGCCGCGAGGACGACGGACGCCGACCCGAATTTTTCCGGAGCGCCGCCGCTCGGGTTCGCGCTCGCCCAGTTGCACGGCATCTACATCCTGGCTCAGAACCGGGAGGGGCTGATCCTCGTCGACATGCACGCCGCCCACGAGCGCATCGTCTACGAGAAGCTCAAGGCGGCCCTCGACTCGCGCGCGATGATCACGCAGAAGCTTCTCATCCCTTCCACCTTCCATGCGGACCGGGTCGACATCGCCGCGGTCGAGGAGCACGGCTCCACGCTCAACCTGCTCGGCTTCGACGTGACCGCGATATCGCCCTTCGCCCTGGCGGTGCGCGCGGTCCCGTCGATGCTCGCCGAAGCCGATGCGGCCGAGCTCGCCCGCGCGGTGTTGCGCGACATCCGGGAATACGGCGCGAGCCGCGTTCTCACCGAGCGGCGCGACGAGCTGCTGGGAACCATGGCGTGCCACGGCGCGGTGCGCGCCCACCGGGCATTGACGATTCCGGAGATGAACGCGCTGCTGCGCGAAATGGAGGAGACCGAGCGCTCCGGGCAATGCAATCACGGCCGCCCGACCTGGTACCAGATGAGCCTTGCGGACCTGGACAAGCTCTTCCTCCGCGGACGCTAAGCCCCCGGCGGTCCTGATCATGGGACCGACCGCGGGCGGCAAGACCCCGCTCGCTCTCGCGCTCGCGCGGACCTTGCCGGTCGAGATCGTGAGCGTCGACTCCGCCCAGGTCTACCGCGGCATGGACATCGGCACGGCGAAACCTTCGCCCGCGGAACGCGGAGCCGTGCCGCACCACCTGATCGACGTCATCGATCCAACCGAGGCGTATTCGGCCGCCCGCTTCCGCGATGATGCGTTGCGTTTGATGAGGGAAATCACGACACGCGGTCGCATTCCGCTGCTCGTCGGCGGGACGATGCTGTATTTCAAGGCGCTGCGCGAGGGGCTGTCCGAGTTGCCCGAATCCGACGCGGGCGTTCGCGCGCGGCTCGACGCCGAGGCAGCGACGCGCGGCTGGCCGGCTATGCACGAAGAGCTCGCGGGCGTCGATCCGGCGACCGCCGCGCGGCTGAAACCGAACGACGCGCAGCGCATCCAGCGGGCGCTCGAGGTCTATCGGTTGAGCGGAACGCCCATGTCGCGACTGCTGGGAAGGCGAGCTTCCGAGGACCTTCCCTTTCGCCTCATCGAGCTTGCGCTCGTACCCTCCGATCGAAGCGCGCTGCACCGGCGCATCGAAAAACGTTTCGATGCGATGATCGAGAAAGGGCTGATCGAGGAGCTGCGGACGTTGCGAAAGCGCCACGCGCTGCGACCGAGCCTGCCCTCGATGCGCTGCGTCGGTTACAGGCAGGCATGGCAGTTTCTCGAAGGCGAAATCGATCGGGACGAGATGCGCAACCGCGGGATTTACGCGACGCGCCGCCTTGCCAAGCACCAGCTGACGTGGCTGAGGGCGACCCCGGGAATCCGGAGCCTCGACTGCCTCGACCCCGCCGTCGAATCGAAAGCGATCGACCTACTCCGCCACGATGTCGAAACGCCGTGACACCTCGGTTGCGGGTCAGGCACCCCAGGGACGGATGGCTTCCTTGAGCTTGCTGTAGCCATCGAGGTAGCGCGGACGCTTTCCGCCATAGACCTTGTCGAAGGCGGCGAGCTGCGCGTCGAGCCATTGGGCGAGCTGCCGGTTGCCGGGGTTGGCCGCCTGGTAGGCTTCACTGATCAGCACGAAGTGGATGCGCGGATCGTAGGGCTGTTTCTCGCCGCCCACGGTCTCGTCGCCGTCGAGCAGGCGCAGCAGCATCGCATCGGCCGAGCCGAGCGTCTGTTCGTAGATCGGCCCGCCGTGGATGCGGTACATGACGCTGGTCATGTCCTTGCCGTTGGTCATGGTGAAGCCCATGTCCTTCCAGAGCTTCTTCATGTCGACCTTGGCGCCGGCGCGGTCGAGCACGATCTGGCCCCAGTCGCGCAGCACGTCGGGCGCGTCGGCCATCAGGTCGGTGAGCCGGTCGCCGTCCAGATCCGTGGCATACACGATGCAGGCGCGCTGACGGATCATGTCATGCAGCAGCAGGCCGAAGTTGGTGTCGGAGATGTGTTCGTAGACGTCGCCGCCCCAGTTCTCCATGCCGGCCTTGAAGTCCCCGGGAAGGAGCGCCACGATCGCATCCACGTTCGCGCGGTGCTCCTCGTAGGCGTCCACCGTGTACCGGCGCTTCAACTTGAACTTCGTGCCCTGCAGGAGCCAGCGCATGATGCCGGCGTTGACCGCGTCCTCCTGCGCCTGGGTGGGCTTGGTCGCCACGCGGCCGAGCTGTCCGGTCTCGTGCACCATCTTGAGAAAGAGCCGCGCGGCGTAGGCCATGCGGACGCCGGGGGTGTTCATCTCGGAGTGGATGACGCCGGTCTTCGAATCGACGCCGAATTTCTTCCTGTCCTGCGAGTACGGCAGCCCGGGCATGAAGCGAATGCTGGTGATGCCGCCGTAGGGGCGCACGTTGCAGTAGACGCCGGCCGCGGTGCGCAGCGGCGCGTTGGCCGATTTGCCGCTGACGACGACTTTCCTGCCGCCCTCGTTCACCATGAAGTCGCCCGCCGTGGACCACTTGAGCGCGATGTAGTCGAGCTTGCCGAACCACTCCAGCGAAACCAGCTTCGTGTCGTGGCGGAACTGAGCCATCATCGGCACGCCGAGGAAGGGCAGCCCCAGCACGTCGAGTGCCATCAGCGTGCCGTTCAGGGCGAACATGTCGGTGAATGCATGGGCCACGGGCTTCACGCCCCCGGCGGCGTTCCCGCCTTCCCAGATGATCGCATCGGGATACCCGGCCGGCTTGACGGCGGAACGCTTGTAGAGGCTGTCGAGCAGCTTGAAAAGATCGCCTTTCTGCTCTTCCTGGGCGATCTTCAGCAAGTCGAGTTGTTGTGCCATGAAGACCTCGGTGAGGGAGAATTCCAACTCAAACCATCAAGGGTACGATCAGGAGCGCGACGATGTTGATGATCTTGATCAGCGGGTTGACCGCCGGACCCGCCGTGTCCTTGTAGGGATCCCCGACCGTATCCCCGGTCACCGCGGCCTTGTGCGCCTCCGAGCCCTTGCCGCCGTGATGACCGTCTTCGATGTATTTCTTGGCGTTGTCCCAGGCGCCGCCGCCCGTGGTCATCGAGATGGCGACGAAGAGGCCGGTGACGATGGTGCCCATCAGCACGCCGCCCAGCGCCTGCGGCCCGAGGATCAGGCCGATCACTACCGGCACCAGCACCGGCAGCAGGGACGGGATCATCATCTCCTTGATCGCGGCGCGCGTGAGCATGTCCACCGCGACGCCGTACTCGGGCTTCGCCTTGCCTTCCATGATGCCGGCGATTTCCTTGAACTGGCGGCGCACTTCCACCACCACCGAGCCCGCGGCGCGGCCGACCGCCTCCATCGCCATCGCGCCGAAGAGGTAGGGCACCATGCCGCCGATGAACAGGCCGATGATCACCATGTGGTTCGAAAGATCGAAGGAGACGACCTTGCCCGCGCCTTCGAGCGCATGGGTGTAGTCGGCGAACAGCACCAGCGCGGCCAGGCCCGCCGAGCCGATCGCATAGCCCTTGGTCACCGCCTTGGTGGTGTTGCCCACCGCGTCGAGCGGATCGGTGATGGCGCGCACTTCCTTCGGCAGATCGGCCATCTCGGCGATGCCGCCGGCGTTGTCGGTGATCGGCCCGTAGGCATCGAGGGCGACGATGATGCCGGCCATGGAAAGCATCGAAGTGGCTGCGATGGCAATGCCGTAGAGGCCGGCGAGCGCATACGAAAGAAAGATCGCGACGCACACCGACAGCACCGGCCAAGCCGTAGCGCGCATCGACACGCCCAGGCCGGCGATGATATTGGTGCCGTGCCCGGTGGTCGAGGCCTCCGCGATATGCCGCACCGGCGGGTACTGCGTGCCGGTGTAGTACTCGGTGATCCACACCAGGAAACCGGTGAGCGCGAGACCGACCACCGCGGCGCCGTACAGGTGCCAGACCGTGATCAGCTTGCTGCCGCCGGCCACCTCGAAGGGCACGGTCTTGAGAATGTCGCCCATCATGATCTGCGTGATCGGATAGAAAGCGATGAGCGCGAGGCCGCCCGCCCAGACGAGGCCCCGGTAAAGGGCCGGCATCACGTTCTTGTCGCCCGCCTTCGTCTTGACGAACCAGGTGCCGATGATGGAGGCGATGATGGCGAAGCCGCCGATCACCAGCGGATAGATCACCGCTGCCGGGCTCGCCGTCTTCACCACGAGCGCCGACAGGATCATGGTGGCGATGATGGTCACCGCATAGGTCTCGAACAGGTCCGCGGCCATGCCGGCACAGTCGCCGACGTTGTCGCCGACGTTGTCGGCGATCACCGCGGGATTGCGCGGATCGTCCTCGGGAATCCCCGCCTCGACCTTGCCCACCAGGTCGGCGCCCACGTCCGCGCCCTTGGTGAAGATGCCCCCGCCCAGCCGCGCGAAAATCGAGATCAGCGAGCCGCCGAAGCCCAGGCCTATAAGAGGCTTCAGGATGTGGTCGAGCGCGCTCTTGTCCTGCGCGCCGGAATACAGCAGCGCGAAATAGCCCGCCACGCCGAGCAGGCCCAGCCCGACCACCAGCAATCCGGTGATCGCTCCGCCCTTGAAGGCGACGTTGAGCGCCTCCTGCAGGCCGGTGCGCGCGGCTTCCGCGGTGCGCACGTTGGCGCGCACCGAGATGTTCATGCCGATGATCCCCGAGAGGCCCGAGAACAGCGCCCCGATGGCGAAACCCCAGGCCGCGGCCCAGCCCAATTTCGGAATCACGCCTATGACGAGGAACAGGATCGCGCCGACGACCGCGATGGTCGTGTACTGGCGCTTGAGGTAGGCGCTCGCGCCCTCGCGCACCGCCGCGGCGATTTCCTGCATGCGCGCGTTGCCCGCGGGCAGCGAAACGATCCACCTTGATTGCAGCGCGCCGTAGAGGATCGCGACGATCGCGCAGGCGATGGCGAACCAGAGACCTTCGACCATAGATTTCTCCCCTGATGCCAGCCCTTCCGGGCCTGAGTGAATGAAAAGCGCGAAATTATAACAGCACCAAGCCCGGCGCTAAACCTCGAAGGCGGGAAGTTTCCTGGGGACCGGGGTGTTCTTGAGTTTCACGTAGTCGGGCAGCCCGTTTCTGAACGGCGGCGGCGCTTCGCCCTGGATCAGGGGCGAGAGATAGACGCGGCACTTGGGAGTGATGTGAAAGCCGTCGGCGGTGATGAAGTCGGGCGGCATCATCTTTTCCTTGTT
The DNA here is from genome assembly GCA_049663805.1 of Burkholderiales bacterium. Classification (GTDB taxonomy): domain Bacteria; phylum Pseudomonadota; class Gammaproteobacteria; order Burkholderiales; family SG8-39; genus VBDM01. The sequence goes on from JBATEB010000295.1 coordinate 14,698, forward strand.
TGCAACGTCGGAAAGGTTCGCGACCGCGATGCGCCAGCGATAGGGCCTGTTCGATACCCGCTCGATGACCGGCATTACCGCGTTCCTGCCGGCGATCGCGAGCTTTACCGCGGCGACCCCCAGCTTGTAGGACTGCTCGACATCCACCCTGGAGGCGATATGGCGTGCCGCACGCTGCAGGTAATCGGCGAGCGCCCAGTGGTACTTGTAGCCGAGTCGATCCTTCACGAGCTTGGCGATGATCTCGCCGGCGCCGCCGAGCTGCGAGTGTCCGAAGGCATCCTTGAGCCCGGTTTCCGAGAGAAACTTCCCTTCTTTGCTGCGCAAGCCCTCTGAAACCGCGACGGCGCAGTAGCCCTCGCGTTCCACGACCTGCCTGACCCGGGCGAGAAACTTTTCTTCGTCGAACTGGATCTCGGGGAAGAGCAGGATGTGCGGCACGTCGCCCTCGCGCTCGGCGGCGAGGCCGCAGGCGGCGGTGATCCACCCGGCGTGCCGCCCCATCACTTCCATGACGAACACCCGCGTCGAGGTCTTGTACATGGAGGCGACGTCGAAGCCGGCCTCCCGGATCGACGTCGCCACGTACTTCGCGACCGAGCCGAAGCCGGGGCAGTTGTCCGTAACCGCCAGGTCATTGTCGACGGTCTTGGGGATGCCGACGCACACCAGCGGGTAGCCGAGCTTTTCGCCGACCTGCGACACCTTCCAGGCCGTATCCGCCGAATCGTTGCCCCCGTTGTAGAAGAAATAGCCGATGTCGTGGGCGCGAAAGACGTCGATCAATCGCTCGTAGTGCGCCCGGTTTTCCTCGAAGCCCTTGAGCTTGAAGCGGCATGAGCCGAACGCTCCCCCCGGAGTGGTCTTGAGACGGGAGATCGCCGCGGCGGGCTCGCGGCTCGTATCGATCAGGTCCTCGGTCAGCGCGCCGAGAATGCCGTCGCGGCCCGCAAAGACCTTGCCGATCCGGTTCTTGTGCTTGCGTGCGGTCTCGATGACGCCGGCGGCGCTTGCGTTGATGACGGCGGTCACCCCGCCGGATTGCGCGTAAAAAGCATTTTTGGGTTTCATGGGTATGCGAATCATCCTAATGCGGCAAGGACCCGATCACGGATTTCCGTTACCGATCCCAGCCCCGAAATCTTCCGGTACCGGGGGGCGCGCGCGTCGCCCTGCGCAGCCCATCGGGAATAGTAATCGACGAGGGGGCGGGTTTGCCGCTGGTAGACTTCGAGGCGCTTGCGTACCGTATCCTCCCTGTCGTCGTCGCGCTGGATCAGGGGATCTCCCGTCAGGTCGTCCCTCCCGGAAATCCTGGGCGGACTGAACTTCACGTGGTAAGTGCGCCCCGAAGCGGGATGCACGCGACGCCCGCTCAGGCGCTGAATGATCTCCTCCGGCCCGACGTCGATTTCCAGCACGATGTCCAGGTCGATGCCGCAGTCGCGCATCGCCTGTGCCTGGGGAAGGGTACGCGGAAAGCCGTCGAGCAGGTAGCCGTTGCCGCAGTCCGCCGCCTTCAGGCGCTCGCGAACCAACGCGATGATGATGTCGTCGGAAACGAGCTGGCCGGCGTCCATCACGTTTTTCGCCGCCTTCCCGAGCGGGGTACCCGACTCCACTGCGGCGCGCAACATGTCCCCCGTGGAGATCTGGGGAATTCGAAAGCGCTCCCGGATGAAGCCGGCCTGGGTGCCCTTGCCCGCGCCCGGGGGCCCGAGAAGTATCAGTCTCATCGTTGTGCCGGCTGCGCGGCCCTTCGGCGCAAGTTACCGCGCACCGAGCGGCCGGTCAAACAGCGCCCGCGCACGCTTCAGATCTTCCGCGGTGTCCACCCCCGGCTGGGGTGCATCGCCCCGAACGGCGACGGCGATGACATAGCCATGCCACAATGCCCTGAGCTGCTCGAGCGCCTCGAACTCCTCGAGCGGGGAACGCTCGAGCTTCGGATAGGCGCGCAGGAAAACCGCCCGGTAGGCATAAACCCCGATGTGCCGGTAACAGGGAAGGCGCTGCGGCAGCGAAGGCGTCGATGCCGCGGGCGCGGTGCCCGAGGAGTTTGGCGGCCCCGCGAACGCGTCGCGGGCATAGGGAATCGGTGCGCGGCTGAAATAGAGCGCCTTCCGCGCCCGATCGAGAACGACCTTGACGGCGTTGGGATTGAACAGCTCGGCCACATCCCGGATGGGGTGGCACGCGGTCGCGATCGCCGCTTCGGGCGTGTCGGCGAGCAATGAGGCTACGCCGCGAATCAGTCCGGGCTCGATGAGCGGCTCGTCCCCCTGGACGTTTACCACTACTCCGTCCGGAGGAATTTCCAGGCGCTCCACGACTTCGGCGACTCGATCGGTGCCCGTCGCATGATCGACCCGCGTCATGACGGCCTCGAACCCGAACCGCTCCACGGCACTTGCGATGTCGGCGTGGTCGGTCGCGACATAGACGCGGCGTGCACCGCTTTCGCGTGCCCGCTCGGCGACCCGTACGACCATCGGCTTTCCCCCCAGATCCGCGAGGACCTTCCCGGGAAGACGAGTGGACGCAAAGCGCGCCGGGATGATGGCGGTATACGACACTTGCCGAGGTCGGCGGCGAGAATGCGGCGTGCCGCTCTCAGTCGCTCACGTCCTCGCCCGGGGGGAGTTTTCTCGCCTCATCCTCGAGCATGACGGGGATACCGTCGCGAATCGGAAACGCCAGGCGATCGGCCTTGCAGACGAACTCCGCCTGCCCTTTGCGGTAGATCAGCGGACCCTTGCATATCGGGCAGACGAGGATATCAAGCAGACGCGCGTCCATGGATTCGTTTCAGTATGAGCTCGGTGAGCGCGGGGTCCAGTTCGGCGTCGACGCGGGCAGCCACCAGATCGCGCCTCCCGAAGTGCTGGCATTTTACCGCATCCTTCTCGGTCATCAGGACCAGATCGCAGTCGGGGAACTCCAGGTCCGCCGGTCCAAACCGGTGATGGTCCGGGAACGGATGCGGGGTAAACACCAGCCCCATTCGGAACAGCTCAGCGAAGAACCGGTCGGGGTTCCCGATCCCGGCAACTGCGTGGAGCCTCTTTCCCGAAAGCTCGGACCGCGCAACCGGCCCGGCTCCTTCGCCCACCCGAAAGAAACCCGAGGGCCTCAGCCACATCCGGTACGAGCCGGGCCGGGGCTCAGGGCCGTTCACCACCGTGGCGTCGACGCGGCGGCCGGCGGGCTCGCGCAAGGGGCCGGCGGGAAGCAGCAACCCGTTGCCGTGTCCGCGCTCGTCTTCGACGGCAATCTCGCAGTCGCGCTGCAGGCCGTAGTGCTGCAATCCGTCATCGCAAAGAATCACGTCGCAGTCGCCGTGGGCCGCGAGCAGGGCGCGCGCGGCGGCGACCCGGGATGCGCCCACCCATACCGGGCATCCCGAGCGCTGCGCGAGCAGCAAGGGCTCGTCCCCGGCGCGCCGGGCGTCGTCCGCCGCGCCCACCGGGCACGGTCCGGGATGCTCGCCCCCATACCCTCGGCTCACGATGCCGGGCCGCAGCCCCCTTTGGCGCAGCGCCCCCGCCAGAGCGAGGATGAGCGGCGTTTTTCCGGTTCCGCCGACGGTGAGGTTCCCCACCACGATCACCGGAACCCGGAGGCGGTGCCGCGATATCACGCCGATGCGGTAAAGGGTGCGACGCAGGAAAACCAGGAATCGAAAGACCAGGCTTGCCGGGTACAGCAGGATCGAGACCGGGCTCAGCCTGTACCAGTGGCGCGCGGCAAAGCTCATCGGAAGGGCCGGACCCGTCTCGACGCGGGCGCGCTCACTATTTGCTTGTCTGCTCCACGGCAAACGCCACCTGCCCGAAGCCGGCCCGACGCGCCGCGTCCATGACGCGAACGACCGACCGATGCGTGGCATTGCTGTCGGCGTTGATCACCACGATCGCATCCTTCATGCCCGCGCCGGCGCGCCGCAACTCTTCTGCAAAACTCGATACGTCTCTGAACTCGATCGGCTTGCGCTGCAGGAGAAACTGCCCGCTGGCGCTGATGACGACGTTGATTTCGTTTACCCGTTCCAGCCTTTCCGCGTCCGCGCCGGGCAGCTTGATCTGCAGCTCGGCGAACCTGGAATACGTCGTGGTCAGCATCAGGAAAATGATGATCACCAGGAGCACGTCGATCATGGGGATCAGATTGATCTCCGGATCCTCCTTCGGCTTGCGCGCGAACTTCATCCCTGAACGTGGGGCGGCGGATGGAAGTCAAAACGCTCGCCGTGGACAACGTCCACCAGCCTGGCCGCCTGCTGCTCCATCTCGGCGACGAAACCGTCGACTCTGCCGCGGAAGTGGCGGAAAAAGATCATCGCGGGAATGGCGATGACCAGTCCGAAGCCGGTGTTGTAGAGCGCCACCGAGATGCCATGCGCAAGCGCCTGGGGATTGGTTCCGGCGGGAGACTGCGAACCGAAGATCTCGATCATGCCGACCACGGTGCCGAACAGGCCCATCAGCGGGCTGACGGTCGCAATGGTCCCGAGCGTCGTCAAGAATCGCTCGAGCTGGTGCGTCACCGCCCGCCCCGATTCCTCGATCGCATCCTTCATGACGTAGCGCGGACTCCGGTGATTGCGCAGGCCCGAGGCCAGCACCTGGCCAAGCGGCGAGTCCTGGGCAAGCCGATCGAGCATCTCCTCGCTGACGCCTCGATTCTTGTACGCCGCCAGTACCTTGTCGAGCAGGCCGCTGGGTATGATCTTCTCCTTGCGGAGAATCATGAACCTTTCGATGATAAGCGCTACTGCGATGATCGAAGCGGCAAGGAGAAAATAGATAGGCCAGCCGGCGGCGTGGATGATGGCGAACAACAGCGCTTCTCCGAGTGAGACAAAAAACGCGCCCACTTTAGCCTGCGACCGCAGATTCGGCAAGGCGAAAGATTTCAAGCAGATGGACGATTCGCCCGGAGAAAATCCCGACGACGCGCGGCTGAATCCGCGAACCGCGACGGGGTCGTTCCGAGAGGCTTGGGCTTATCCACAAATCTTGTGGATAAGGTTGTGCATACCTTCGAAACAGCGATCCTAAGTGAATCGCAGCAAAGGAATTTTCCCTTTCCGATCAAAACGTGTACTTCGATTTTTACCCTTATCGGTCAACGAGTTGAATACTACACTTCGACTATTACGCGATCCGTTCATAGCGAGGCGCCCGCGCCGGATCCCGATTGTGGATAGGCTACAATCGGCGCATGGCCGGAGAACAAGGATTCGCGCGGGTTTACGCGCCTCCTCCCTCGGAAATTCTCAGCGTTTCAGCCCTCATCCGAAGCGTTCGCGATCTGCTCGAGCGCCGCTATCCGCTCCTCTGGGTCACCGGAGAGATATCCAACTTCACTTTGGCGAAGTCCGGGCACGCTTATTTCGTATTGAAGGACGAGCGCGCGCAGGTTCGCTGCGTCATGTTCAGGCCGCGCTACCAGCTTCTGGAATGGCAACCCCGCGAGGGGGTACAAGTCGAGGCGCAGGCGCTGTTGACGCTGTACGAGTCGCGCGGCGATTTTCAGCTCAATATCGAGGGAATGAGACGCGCCGGCCGCGGCGCCTTGTTCGAGGCCTTCGTCAGATTAAAGGACAAGCTCGAGCGGGAAGGCCTGTTTGCGCCGGAGGCGAAACGCCCGCTGCCCGCCTTTCCGCGCACGATAGGCGTGATCACGTCCCGGGACGCGGCGGCGTTGCGCGATGTGCTCACCACGCTCAGGCGGCGAAACCCCTCGGTCGAGGTGATTCTGTTCCCCGTCCAGGTTCAAGGCGAAGGGGCGGCGGACCAGATCACCGCTGCCCTCGAGACCGCGGGGCGACGCGGCGAGTGCCAGGTCCTGCTGATGGTGCGCGGCGGGGGCAGCATAGAAGATTTGTGGGCTTTCAACGAGGAAATCGTTGCGCGCGCCATCAGGAACTGCCCCGTTCCGGTCGTGACGGGCATCGGGCACGAGACCGACTTCACGATCGCCGATTTCGCCGCGGACCGGCGCGCACCCACGCCCACCGCCGCGGCCGAGATGGTCAGCCCTGAGCGCGTGCTGCTGCTCGAAACCGTCTTGCGACTGGCTCTGGATCTGCGGGCGCGCGTGCGCCGCGAACTCGAGGCTCGCGTGCTGCACGTAGACCACCTGTCGCGAAGGCTGCTTCATCCCGAGGCCAGGTTACGCGCCCAGGCCGGGTTGCTTCGCCAGCTGCGGGCGAGGCTGTCGCAGTCCGCCGTTCGAGCGCTCAGCGAACGGCAGTGGCGCGTCGCCGGGTTGATGGAGCGCGGAGCGCGACTGCCCGCCCTCCTGGAGCTCTCGGCGAGATGGGCGCGCTCCCTCGCCCGGTTGCGCACCGCGACTCGCGCGCGCATCGAGCGGGTTTCAGCCGATTGCGCCCGCCTCGAGGCAAGCCTGTCGCACCTGGATCCCGCCGCGGTGCTCGGGCGCGGCTACAGCATCGTCCAAAAAAAGGACGGTACCGTGGTCCGGGACAGCGCAGCCTTGACCGACGGGGAGTCTGTGGCCCTGCGCTTCGCCAAAGGACGCGCCCGAGCCCGCATCCTTGCCAAGGACTGAGCCGAGCGCCGGCGGCGGCGGGGAAACGGCCTTCGCGAGTCGCGCTTGCAATCGGGCTCGCTTAAACAGAGAATTACGCGGGGCGCGCCGACGCGAGCCCTGATCATCGGGAGAACGCCATGAAGAATCCGCTTGATTCACTCTGGGGAACGGTCATCTGCGGGTTGATCCTGACCCTGATCCTGCACAACATCGTGTCATACACGCTAGGGGGCTGATATGGACTGGGTACCCGCAATATCCCGCTGGATCCATCTTCTCGCCGGAGTGATGTGGATCGGCCTGCTTTACTACTTCAATTTCGTCAACGCTGCGGCGGCAAAGGCGGCTGCGGCCGACGGCACCGGAGCCGGAATCGCAAAGCACGTAATGCCGCGCGCCTTGTTCTGGTTCCGCTGGGCGGCGGTCGTGACCTGGCTCGCCGGCGCGGCGCTGCTCGGCTCCAGCTTCGGTGCCGCGTTTCTCCTGCAGAAATCTCACCTGGCGATCGGCATTGGCGCCTGGCTCGGCACCATCATGCTGCTCAACGTCTGGGGACTGATCTGGCCCAACCAGAAGAAGATCCTGGGAATGGTGCCCGCAACCGATGAGGAGAAAAACAGGGCGCGGCGAGTGGCTTTCCTCGCATCGCGCACCAACACCATGCTGTCCATTCCGCTGCTGTACTTCATGGCGGCCGGGGCGCACAGCGCGCTTTACTTCGGCTAGAACGAGCCGGCCCGGCGGGGGTAACCCGCCGGCCGATATTTCGCCTGCACACCGGCGGCCTCAGCGGGCGGGCGGAGTCTTGTCGAGTCCCTTGATCGTCGCCCCTGGCGAGATCCCCTTGGAAGCGAACCAGCCGCCGCTCATCTCCAGGGCAAATTTCGCCGGCGCGGTCGCGCAGTGCGAGGTTTCCGTTTGCGGCCGCATCTCGGAAATGCTGACGACTTTTCCCTTTTCGTCGATGAACGCCACCGCAAGGGGAATCAGGGTGTTTTTCATCCACATGCAATGTACCTCGGCCAGGGGAAACACGAACAGCATGCCTTCGTTCGGCCCCAGGTACTTGCGAAACATCAACCCCTCGGCCCGGGTCTCATACGTATAGGCAATTTCCGCGCGAATCAGGTGGATTCCCGCCGAGAGTTCCAGCGGCGGCGACTGCGCGACCGCCGCTTTCGCGGCGATCAATACCGCGCACAGAAATACCAGGATCCCGATCTTCACAGTCGACTTCGCGATTGCCAAAAAAAGGCAGGGAATGAATCCCTGCCCGATTCTGCCAAACGACGAGCTACTTCGCCATCTCGTCCTTCTTGGCAGACTTCTTGGTGGATTTCTTGGTGGATTTCTTCGAGGACTTCTTTCCGCCCTTCTTGTCGCTCTTTTGCATTTCTTCCTTGCTATCCATCGGCTTGGCACCGGCGTGCGCCGCAGCAAAAGCAGCTCCGCCCGAAAGGGCGAACACCACGGCCACCAGGATGGGAATCAGCTTCCTCATGTCACTCCTCTCAGTAGTAGTTTCTAGGGACAAGACCACGACCGGTCTTCGCTTCGAAACCAGTCCATGCCAGTAACGCCGCCGCTTGGCCGGGGTTGACAGCGATCTACCCTTTCGGCCAACGCCGCGGGCCTCGGACAGGCAATGATCCCCGCGCGGGGGTTTGCTGCCCCCGGCCCCGACGCTTTTTCTGAACGGACGCGAGTACCCGACCCCGGGAGAGTCCGGGGCCGAATTCCAGGGGAACTTACCGCCTCGGGCGGCTTTCTCGCCCGAGCGAACCGGGAGCGGTCAGCTCGCGGCCTGAATGTTCGAAGCCTGCTTGCCCTTGGGGCCTTGGGTGACTTCGAACTGCACCTTCTGCCCTTCCTTGAGCGTCTTGAAACCGCTCATCTGAATCGCGGAGAAATGCGCGAACAAGTCCTCGCCGCCGTCATCCGGGGTTATAAAGCCGTAACCCTTGGCATCATTGAACCACTTCACCGTACCTGTTGGCATAGAGCCTTCCTGAGTTTTGAAACCGGGGAACCTTCCCAACTATGCCTGTACTTCAACGCAGCAGAAGGAATTTCGCCTGCAAACCGCATGGAGGACAAACACACGGAAGCCTTTTACGCGCTTTGAGCGGCGGCGTCAAGTGCTCCGCAGGCGCGTCAACCCCTTGTTCTGCCGAGACGTTTGCGGTTGCACCGCACGCCCGCAGCGATTACATTATCGGTGGCATTACACTACGGAACGCGGAGGCGTTTCGACCGGACAGGGCACCATGAAGCGGATGAGTTTCACCCGGCGGTGGTTTGACGGGTACCGAATTTCTCGCATAAGTTAGTCGGCGTATGGCAACCCGTATGCGTGAAGGGGCTTTGCTTGAGGCCAAGAAGGCCAAGGTCACCCCCCCTCCCCTGTTCAAGGTCATTCTCCTGAACGACGACTATACCCCCATGGAATTCGTGGTCCTGGTCCTGCAGAAATACTTCTCGATGACCCGGGAAGGGGCAACCCAGGTGATGCTCAAGGTTCACCGGGAGGGTATGGGAATATGCGGGACCTATCCGAAGGATCTCGCGACGACCAAGGTCGAGCAGGTCCTCGGGTATGCACGCAGGCATCAGCACCCGCTACAATGCGTAATGGAGCCATCGTGACGATCGAATCGAGGGGAAAGCCTGCGATGCCGGAATCCCCGCCGCGATCCGGTCCGTTGGCGCCTTGACGGGACAGCGCGGAGATGATCGCTCAAGAACTCGAAGTCAGCCTTCACATGGCCTTCGTGGAGGCGCGCCAGAAGCGGCATGAATTCATCACCGTCGAGCACCTCCTGCTCGCGCTGCTGGACAACCCGACTGCCGCGGAAGTGCTGCGCGCCTGTGCCGCCAACATCGACGAGCTCAGGAAGGCCCTCGGGGATTTCATCACGGCGCACACTCCTACCGTCGCGGGTTCCGAGGAGATCGACACCCAGCCCACGCTGGGTTTCCAGAGAGTCATCCAGCGGGCCATTCTGCACGTGCAGTCCTCCGGCAAGAAGGAGGTGACCGGGGCCAACGTCCTGGTCGCCATTTTCGGCGAAAAGGACTCCCACGCCGTTTATTTCCTGCATCAGCAAGGTGTTACCCGTCTCGACGTCGTCAACTACATTTCGCACGGCATTACCAAGACCGCGGCGTCGAAGGAAGCGAAGGCCGGAGGCGACGCCGATCAGGAAGCGGCGACCGAAGACCAGGCCGGCGGGGCGCTGGAGACTTACACGCTGAATCTGAACGCACAAGCACTGGTAGGCAAGATCGACCCCCTGATCGGCCGCGAGCGCGAGATCGAGCGCGTCATTCAGACGCTGTGCCGCCGCCGCAAGAACAATCCGCTGCTGGTGGGCGAGGCGGGTGTCGGAAAGACCGCCATCGCCGAGGGGCTTGCCCGCCGCATCGTCGAGGGCCAGGTCCCCGAGATCCTGACCCGGTGCCAGGTGTACATGCTCGACATGGGCGCCTTGCTCGCGGGCACCAAGTATCGGGGGGATTTCGAGCAACGCCTGAAGGCGGTCCTGAAGCAGCTGATCGACAACCCCAATGCGATCCTGTTCATCGACGAGATTCACACTTTGATCGGGGCGGGCGCCGCCTCGGGCGGAACGCTGGATGCGTCGAATCTGCTGAAGCCCGCGCTTTCTTCGGGCGCCTTGAAATGCATCGGGGCCACGACCTACAACGAGTACCGCGGCGTGTTCGAGAAGGATCACGCGCTGTCCCGGCGCTTCCAGAAAATCGACGTGCCTGAACCGTCGATCGACGAGACGGTCGCGATCCTGCGCGGCCTCAAGTCGCGCTTCGAGGCGCACCACGGAATCAAGTACAGCGCCAACGCCCTGACCAGCGCCGCCGAGCTGTCGGCGCGCTACATCAACGACCGCCATCTGCCCGACAAGGCGATCGACGTCATCGACGAGGCGGGCGCCGCGCAGAAGATCCTGCCCAAATCGAGGCAGAAGAAGGTCGTCGGCAAGACCGAGATCGAAGAGATCATCGCCAAGATCGCCCGCATTCCGCCCGCTTCGGTGTCCCAGGACGATCGCGCCGCGCTGAAGAATCTCGACCGCGATCTGAAAGCGGTGGTGTTCGGCCAGGACCAGGCCATCGAAGCCCTGGTGTCGGCGATCCGCACAGCGCGCTCCGGACTCGCGAACCCGCAGAAACCGATCGGCTGCTTCCTTTTCTCGGGCCCGACGGGTGTCGGAAAAACGGAGGTCGCCCGCCAGCTCGCCTACTGCATGGGTATCGAGCTGCACCGCTTCGATATGTCGGAGTACATGGAAAGGCACGCGGTGTCACGGCTGATCGGGGCGCCTCCCGGATACGTTGGGTTCGACCAGGGCGGCCTTCTCACGGAAGCGGTCAGCAAGAAACCTTATGCCGTTCTGCTGCTCGATGAAATCGAGAAGGCGCACCCGGACATCTACAATATCCTGCTCCAGGTGATGGACCATGGCACGCTGACCGACAACAACGGCAGAAAAGCCGACTTCAGGAACATCATCATCGTCATGACCACCAATGCCGGAGCCGAAGCGCTCAACCGGCCCGTCATGGGCTTTACCGCGAAGAAGGAACGGGGCGATGAGAGCGCGGAAATCAAGCGGCTGTTCTCGCCGGAATTCAGGAACCGTCTGGATGCGACTATCTCGTTCCGGTCGCTCGATCACGACATCATCATACGGGTGGTCGACAAATTTCTCATGCAACTCGAAGCACAGCTACACGAAAAGAAGGTCGAAGCGATATTTACGGAAGCTCTTCGCGAGCACCTCGCCAAACACGGGTTCGATCCTTTGATGGGCGCGCGGCCGATGTCGCGGCTCATCCAGGACACGATTCGCCGGGCGCTTGCGGACGAACTCCTTTTCGGCAAGCTCGCCAACGGAGGCAAGGTCACTGTGGATATGGACGAAAACGGGAAGATCTCGCTCAAGTTCTTCGAGGAAAAGGTGCCCGAGGTCGCCCCGGAAACCTGAGCCGTCTCAGCTGGACTGGACAAGGGAACGAGGCCGCCAGGAGCGGCCTTTGTCTTGCCCGACTGCGGCGCTACTCTTGACAGCCCGCCGGGCCGGACGGAAACTCGAAATCACAAGGACAAAGATTCCCCGAGGAGGCCTGCATGATCCGCACACTTCTCGCCGCGGCGCTCGTCGCCGGCGCCCTCCCCGCGGACGCCACGGCGCAGGCCACCGACCCCAATCTCGGCCGCAACCTCGCGGCTGCCTGCGCCAACTGCCACGGGACAAACGGCGAAAGCCAGCAGGGGATTCCGCGGCTTGCCGGCCGGCAACGGACCTATCTCGTGCAGCAGATGCAGGAATTCAGGGCCGGCAAGCGTCCGGCGACCATCATGCACCAGATCGCGAAGGGCTACACGGACGAGCAGATCGACGCACTCTCCGCGTATTTCGTGGCGCAAAGGGCGAGGTAGACCGCGATCATGGGCCGACTGACCCGACGCGATTTCCTGAAGATCTCCGGCGCCGCAGCGACCTCGTTTCTGCCCGCCTGCGCGACGCAACCGAGCACCCCGGCGAAGCCGATCGGGCGCGTCATCGTCATCGGAGGCGGTTTCGGCGGCGCGACTGCAGCGAAATACCTGCGCATGTGGAGCGGCGGGGCGATCGAGGTGTTTCTGATCGAGCGCAACGCCGAATTCGTCTCCTGCCCAACGTCGAACCTCGTCCTAGGGGGAACCAGGACGATAGGCGACATCACGCGCAGCTACGCCGGGCTCCGCAACCACGGCGTGCACGTGTTCCGCGACGAGGTTACGGCGATCAACGTCGAGAGAAAGCGCATTTCGCTGAGGCGCATCCAGGACCTGCCGTACGACCGCCTGATCGTGTCGCCCGCCGTCGATTTCATGCATGACTCGATCGAGGGCTACAGCCCCGAGGCGCAGAAAACCGTCCTGCACGCCTGGAAGGCCGGTCCGGAAACCGTGGCTTTGCGGCAACAGCTCGAGGCGATGCGCGACGGCGGCGTCTACATCCTTTCGGTTCCGCGCGCGCCCTACCGCTGTCCGCCGGGGCCCTACGAACGCGCCTGCCAGGTCGCGTTCTACTTCAAGCAGGCGAAGCCGCGCT
>JBATEB010000296.1:0-1913 GCA_049663805.1 Burkholderiales bacterium
CGGAACCGCCTGCCCGGCGGGCCGGGCGCCGCCGAACGGGCTTTGCCTACTCTCGGCTGAGGAGCTCCGATGAAAGTCCAGGAAAATGTTCTGCCGATCGAGGGCCCGGCGCACGCTCTTCTCCGCCGTGACAGCCGCATCGGCAGCCTGCTCGCGGAAGAAGGAAAGCTCGGATCCGGGGACGTCGAGCGGGTCCTGGAGCTGCAGCAGAAGAACGGGCTGAGGTTCGGCGAGGCGGCGCTTCGTCTCGGCCTCGTCACCGAGGCGGACGTTCGCGGCGCGGTGGCAAGGCAATACGATCTCCCGCACTTGCTGCCAGGCAACGAGAGCATCAGCAGCGAGCTGGTCGTCGCCTACGAGCCGTTTCATCCCCGCGCCGAGGAGCTGAGGGCGCTTCGTACCCAGCTGTTGATCCGGTGGTCCAACGCAGGGGTGGAGAATCGGGTCCTGGCGGTGGTCAGTCCGGGCTCGGGCGAAGGACGCAGCTATGTGGCCGCCAACCTTGCAGTCCTCTTTGCGCAACTCGGCGAGCGCACGCTCTTGATCGACGCCGATCTGCGCGCGCCGCGGCAACAGCGGATTTTCAACGTCCCCGACCGTATCGGGCTCTCGGCGGTGCTCGCGGGCCGCGCCGATCGCAGCGCGGTCGTGCCCGTTTCGGAGTTCGGGACCCTCTCGCTCCTGCCGGCGGGAGCCCGCCCTCCCAACCCGCAGGAATTGCTGTCTCGCCATGCGTTCCCTGACGTGCTGGACGAATTGAGAACCGGGTTCGACCTCATTGTCTTCGATACGCCTCCGGCGACGCGCTACGCGGATGCGCACAGCGTGGCATTCCGCGCGGGCAGCGCCATCGTGCTCGCCCGCAAGGACTGCACGCAAGTCGCCGATACGACCCACGTCATCCGCGAGCTGAGCAACACGGGCGTTCGCATCATCGGCACCGTATTGAACGTCTTTTGAACGGTGCCGCCAGAATGTCTTCGGCCGGGAGCGGGACGGAAACGCGCCCGGACGCCGGCAGCCGCGCTCCCGGGCCGGCGATCGTGACAGTGCCGGTCACCTCCTTCGAGTGAAGGCATGTTGCGGGCGATCTTCGTCACGGCCTCGCTGTCCCACGGCGGAGCCGAACGGCATGCGATCGCGCTGATGAAGCGCCTCGGGGAGCGCGGGCACGAGTGTCACTCGGTGTACATCAAGAACCGGGGCGAGCAGCTCGATCGCATCCGCTTGCGCGACGGCGAAACGCTGCGTTGCCTCAATGCGGCCCGCTATTTCGACCTCAACGCCGTTCGCGATTTCGCCGCGCATGTTTCCCGTGTCCGGCCCTCGGCGATCGTCGCCGCGAACCCGTACGCGCTGATGTATTCGTACCTCGCGGCGCGCCTTTCGCGCCTGCCGATGGCGCTGGTCGTCACCTTTCATACGAACCGGCTGCTCGGCGCGAAGGAGCAGCTCCAGATGGTCCTCTATCGCTTCCTGTTCTGGGCGGCGGATTGTTCGGTCTTTGTTTGCGAGAGGCAAAGGCGCTACTGGATGCGCCGCGGTGTGTTCTCGCGAAGAAACGAGCTGATCTACAACGGCGTGGACACGGACGAGTTTCGCGACGAGCAGTCTCCCGACGAGCGCAGCACGTTGCGCAAGGCGCTCGGCTTTTCGGACGCGGACTACGTGATCGGGATGCTGGCATTGCTGCGACCGGAAAAGAACCACGTACAGCTGCTGGACGCGATCGCCATGCTGCGCCGGCGGGGCGTTCCCGCCCGGGCGCTGATGATAGGCGACGGTCCCATGCGCCCGGCGATCGAGGCGCGCGCTCGCGCGCTCGATATCGGCGGCGATGTCGTGATCGCGGGACTGCAACAGGACGTCCGCCCCTTTGTTGGCGCGTGCGACGTCATGGCCTTGTGCAGCAC
>JBATEB010000297.1:0-17773 GCA_049663805.1 Burkholderiales bacterium
GCCTTCACCCCCGTGTCCGCTCTGATCGGCGGCGCGATCATCGGCGTCGCCGCCGGTCTTTTTCTTCTGCTGAACGGCCGCATCGCCGGTGTCAGCGGCATTCTCGGCAGCCTGCTGCGTCCGCAATCCGGAGACCTGTCGTGGCGGGTCGCTTTCATTGCAGGTCTGGTGGCGGCGCCGCTCGCCTGGATGCTCTTCGCGGCGTTGCCGGAAGTCCGGATCGACGCGGACTACGCGGGGCTGGTCGCGGCGGGGCTGCTGGTGGGCGTTGGGACCCGCTACGGCGGCGGTTGCACGAGCGGCCACGGCGTGTGCGGCATCTCGAGGCTTTCGCCGCGCTCGATCGTCGCCACCGTCCTCTTCATGGTCGCCGGCTTTGCAAGCGTCTACCTCGCGCGTCACTTGATCGGACCGTGAGGCGGACCATGGGCCGATCCGTCTACACGATCACCTCCTTTGCGGCGGGGCTCGTCTTCGGGATCGGGCTTCTCGTTTCGGGAATGGCAAATCCGGCCAAGGTGCTCGATTTTCTCGATCTCGCCGGCGCCTGGGATCCTTCGCTCGTTTTCGTGATGGCCGGCGCGGTCTCGGTCGGCGCAGTCGCTTTCGCTCTTGTCGGGAGGAACACGCGGACTCTCCTCGGTGCCCCGGTGATGCTCCCGAGCGCGCGCCGCATCGACCGGCGGCTCGTGATCGGCAGCATCGTGTTCGGGCTGGGCTGGGGGCTGGCCGGGATCTGCCCCGGCCCCGCGCTGGTGCTCGCCGGATACGGTTCGTCGAAGGGGCTCGTGTTTCTCGCGGCGATGCTCGCCGGCAACGGCGTGTTCGAATTCTTCGAGACGCGGCGCGGGCCGCGCCTCGGGTCCCGGCCCAAGCGCGCCTGAAGAGCTCGGTCGGTCCCGGAGGTGCCGCTGGCACTCGATATGGAAGGATCCGATCTCAAATCGCGGCTTCTCGAGCTCTACCCCGCGCTCGGCGGACTCGGCGCGGAGAGCATGCGTGAATTGCTCGCCCAGGGCCAGTTGCGGGAGGTCCCGGCCGGTGCGCGCATGTTCGACGAACACGAGCCGTGCGGCGCGTTTCCGCTGCTGCTCAAGGGCTCGATCCGCGTCTCCAAGGTCGGCGCGAACGGTCGCGAGATCCAGCTCTATCGCGTGCTGCCCGGGGAGGCCTGCGTGCTCACCTCGGGGTGCCTGCTGGGAGGCGCGGCTTACAGCGCTCGCGGCGTGGCGGAGGCGGAGACCGCGCTCCTTTCGGTTCCGGCGGCGCTCTTTCTGCGCCTCCTCGCGGACGAGGCCGGATTCCGGAACTACGTTTTCTCGCTCTTCTCCGAGCGTGTCGCCGAGCTGATGCAGCTCGTCGAGGCCGTGGCGTTCCAACGGCTCGACCGGCGGCTCGCGGCGCTGCTCCTCGGCAGAGGGAAGATCGTCCACGCGACGCATCAGCATCTCGCGGAGGAACTCGGCAGCGTGCGCGAGATCGTGTCGCGGCTCCTGAAGAGCTTTGCCGATCGCGGCCTGGTGTCGATATCGCGCGAGCAGATCGAGATCCTCGACGCAAGAGGCCTGCGCGAGATCGCCGAAGCCTGATCTCCGGCGGCTCCCCGGAGGTCCGGTGCTGTGTGACCGAGGTTACATACCCCGGCGGCCGCGGCGCCTACGATGTGGGCGTCTTCCACAAACAGTCAAGGAGAAAATCATGAAAGCGAATGTAGGCGGACTCGACAAGGGACTTCGCATCACCGCGGGCTTGGGCTTGCTCGCCCTCATGCTCGTGCTCGAAGGCAACGCCCGCTGGTGGGGCCTGGTCGGGATCGTGCCGCTCCTGACCGGACTCATGAACTTCTGTCCGCTCTATGCCCTGCTGGGCATCGACACCTGCCCGATGAAGGAGCGTCTGGCCTGAGCCCGGCAAAACCTTTCTTCTCGGCCGCCCGCAGCCTCTCGGACGGGCCGAACCGGGGCCCGAAAGTGCGCTCCGCGCGCGGATAGGCCATCATAGCGGCTCGATGGCCACCGCCAAGCCCCGGCGCAAGTCAGGACTCAAGCGCGCGCCCGCCCGGCGCGGGCCGCGCAAGGCGAAACCGGGTACGCGCGGATTTCTCCCCGCCGAATGCCGGCTCGAGGCGCTTCCGCCCGAGGCGGAGGAACTCCGCGTCAGGATCGAGAAGGAAGGCGGCATCGTCGCCGGCAGCTACTACGATCCGCTCGGCAAGAGCCCGCTGCTCCTCGCGATCCTGCCGGTCGACTCGATCGAGCCCACGCCCTTTCAGCGCGATCTCTCGCAGACCCACCACCGCAAGCTCGCCGACGTCCTGCACCGCACCGGGATGTTCCTCGATCCGGTGATCGCGGTCAGCGCGCCCGGCACGGGATTCTGGACCCCGAACGGGCGGCACCGGCTGGAGGCGATGCGCCGGCTGGGCGCGCGCTCGATCGCGGCGCTGGTGGTGCCCAGGCGCGAGATCGCCTGGCAGATTCTCGCGCTCAACACCGAGAAAGCCCACAACCTGCGCGAGCGCTCGCTCGAGGTGATCCGCATCACCCGCGGGCTGCTTGCGGACCGCGACGACGCGAAGCGCGCCGAGACCGATTTCGCCTTCTACCTCGAGGAGGCGTCGTTCGTGACGCTGGGGATCTGCTACGAGAAAAACGGCAAGTTCGCCGGCGGCGCCTACAACCCGATCGTGCGGCGCCTGGAGAAATTTTCCGACGACCCGCTTGCCGCCGCGATCCGGGTCCACGAGCGCCATGCCGCGATGCTGATCGACCTCGACGAGCGGGTGAGCGAGGCCGTCGCCAAGCTCAAGGCACGCGGCTTCGTCAGCCCGTACCTGCGGGCCTTCGTCGTCGCGCGCGTCAACCCCTTGCGCTGGATCCAGGGCGCGCCGCCGCCGCTCGAGGACGTGCTCAAGACCATGCGCGAGCGCGCCGGGAAATTCAACGCCGACAAAGTGAAGCAGGAAGACCTCGCCGGCGCCGGAGGGGCGCCGGACGAGGCCGACTGAACGAGAGCGGGCCGGAGCCAGCGTCAGGCTTCCCGCCGGAAAGAGAGCGCACGGTGGCGAAGATTCTTGCGATAGAGGACGATCCTTCTTTCCGGGACCTTCTGGAACTGCATCTGCGCGCCGCCGAACACATCGTTCGAACGGCGGCCGATCCCGAGGAGGGCCTGCGCCGCCTGCTCGAGCAGCCGCCCGAGTTGATCCTGCTGGACCTCGACCTTCCCTACCTGAGCGGTTTCGAAGTCCTGGAGGCGTTGCGGTCGGACGAAGCCACGCGGAAGATTCCGGTTATCGTCCTCACCGGACGCGCCGACGAAGACACCTATGGCCGCTGCCGCAAGATAGGAGTGGACGGATTCGCCTCCAAACCGCTGAAGCTGGAGGAGTTGCTGGCGGCGGTGGACAAGGCGCTCGCCGGTCGCGCGGGGAAGTAGAAGACCGCCGGGCGTCCGAGGCTACTCGAATACCGGCCGCACGCAGGCGACGTGGACGTCCAGCCGCTCGGCGAGCCCTTTCAGCGCCTCCAGGTCGCCGTTCCGGGCGGCGCTATCGATTTCCCTGCCGATCGCGGCCATCTCGTGGAAGCCGAAGCTGCTCGCGGTCCCGAGCAGCGCGTGGCCGATCCTGCGCGCGACGGCCAAGTCGCCCGACCTCGCCGCCGCATGAAATTCGACGACCGTCTGCTTGCAGCGCTCCAGGAACTTCGGAACGAGCTCGGCGAGGATCGGATCGATCTTCACGGTGATCGGCTCGTTCATCGCCGCCTGTCCTCCGCGCGCGGCGGCGGCTGCCGTGCCGCGCCGAATTCGACGCGGCCGGCGAGCAGGGGCTCGAGCGCCTCGCGCAGGCGTTCGAGGGTCACCGGCTTGTTGAGAACCTCGCTGCATCCCTCGTGCCTCGCGCGTTCGATTTGGACGCCATCGGAGTGCGCGGTGAGGGCGACGATGGGTTTCCCGTAGCCGCGCTCGCGCAGCACGCGCGCGGCCTCGAAGCCGTCCATCACGGGCATCTCCATGTCGAGCAGAAGAATATCAAATTCCGCGGCCATCGCGGCCTCGACCGCTTCGAAGCCGTTGCTCACCGCCACGCACTCGAGCCCCAGCTTTTTCAGGTAGAGCTCGACCAGGTGCCGGAGGTGCTCGACGTCCTCCGCGACCAGCACTTTTCCCGCAAGCGGCGAGAAAACCGCCGGAGTCGCCCGAACGTGCCGGGGCGGCGCGTGTTCGATTTCAGCGGCGGGAATGCGGACGAGAAACTCCGTTCCCTCGCCCGGCGTGGAACTCACCTGCACCGTTCCTCCCATCAGCTCGACCAGCCTGCGCGTGACCGTAAGACCCAGTCCGGTTCCCCCCGTTCGCGAGCCTGCCAGACGCTCGAACGGCTCGAACACGCGCCCGAGACTCTCCTCAGGAATGCCGACGCCGGTGTCGCGCACCGCCAGCTGCAACCGGCCCGCGCTCCAGCCGACCTCGAGCGCGATTTCCCCCGCTGCGGTGAACTTGATGGCGTTGCCGAGAAGGTTGATGAGTATCTGTCGCAGCCGCAACGCATCGAGCGAGAGCCCCGGGGGTAACCTCGCGCCTTTGACCAGGCGCAGCGCCAGATTCTTTTCATCCGCCATGATGCTCATGGTCGAAACGACATCGTCCAGCAGCGCGGAAACGTTCTCCGGCTTGCGCTCGATGGCGAGCTGGCCCGCTTCGATCCGGGCCAGGTCGAGGTTGTTGTTGACGAGCGCGAGCAGGTATTCGCAGTTTCGCGCCACGATTTCGCTGTTGTGCACGCGCTGCTCGCGCCCCAGGTCATCGGCGAACTGGTTGATCTTGTTGAAACCCATGATCGCGGTGATGGGCGTTCGCAGCTCGTGCGTCATGTGGCTGAGGAACTCCGTCTTGAGGCGATTCGCTTCCTGCGCCGCGAACTTCTCGTAGAACAGCCGCTGCCTTTCCTGGTACAGGGCGAACAGCCACATGCCGAGGGCGAGGGCCTGCGCGACCAGGCCGGTCAGCGCGGCAAACAGCCAGCTCGAGCTCTGGCCGATCGCCGACAAGCCGATGCCGCCGCCCGCCCCGATGAGTCCGATCGCGCCCGGACCCCAGAGGAACTCGCTCGGGCGCGCCGCCGTGTCGCGAAACGCCATGGCCGCGGGTATCGCCAGGGTGAGGGCGAGCAGCAGGGCGTCGAGCCACCAGGCGCCCGGGCGGCGCACGCCGCCGGTGAGCAGCAGCTCCGTGAACAGGGCATTCAGACTCAGACCCGGGAGGCGGCCGACCGGCGTATACGCGAAATCGCCCAGCACCGCCGCCGAGCTGCCGACATAGACGATCTTGTCGCGCACCAGCTCGCCGACATGGGCGGTTCCCTGCGCGCCGGCTTGCGCCGCGAGGAGCTGGTAGAACGGGATCACCGGAATCGCCGCGGCGTTGGACGGGTAGCGGAACACCGCCCGGCCCTCGGGATCGAGCGGCCACGCGCGTTCGCCGAGGCGAAATTCGCCATGGGAAAATTCCGCACGGGCCGACGGCTCGGCCGCAAGGAGAGCCGCGAGTACCAGGGACGGCAGCACCTGGCCGTGCGTCTGGTGCAGCAAGGAGGCGCGCCGCACGATCCCGTCGGCGTCCGCGCGGGTGGTGATCACGCCGATCCGGGCGCCCGAGCGCTGCGTGAGCTTTGCCAGCGGCAGCGTCAGGTCCGGCCAGGTCTGCGTCGGGATCGCGCTCCTCGCCGCGGAGGCGGCATCGAACAGAGCGGCCTGCTTCAGTCGTTCGACATATTCCGGCGGCCGGCCCGTCGCCTCGGGCAGGGCCGCCGCGGCAAGCACGCTGCGGCGGTCGAGGCTCGCCGCCAGCGCGTCGTCGCCCGCGCGCGACTCGGAGAACAGGATATCGAATGCGATCGCGCGGGCGCCGTGCGCCGCGAGGAAGCGGGCGACGCGGGCGTAGACGTCGCGCGAGTAGGGCCAGGCGCCGAGCTCCGGTTCCAGGCGCCGGATCGAGTCGTCGTCCACGTCGACCGCCAGGACGTGCTCCATGGGCAGGGCGGGGCTGAGCAGCTGCTGTACCGAATCGTCGAACCACCAGAGCACGCGCGGATAGAGCGTCGTCTGAGCGAAGACGGCGACGAGCAGCAGCGCGGCGGTGAGGACGCCGAGCGCGCGCAACACCCATCTGATCGTTCCCGGCCGCACGCGATCCTTTCTCTGGGGGAGCCCGAGGCGATGCGGAGAGAGGATATCAAATGACCGGGCGGTTCCTTTTTTCGGGCACCCGTTGAGTTCCCGGCGCGATATCCCGCGATGGACCTCGCGCTGCGATCGCAGCCGCGTTCTGCGGCGAGGGAAGTTTCACCGGTGCGAGATGTGTCAGAATCCCGCGGACGAGAGGCCAAGAGCATGAGTTTCTCCCGGACGGTGTTTTTATTCGCGGGCGCGCTCCTCGCCCACGCGGCGCTGGGGCGGGATGCCTCGCCGGAGGCCGGAGCCAGCCCGCCGCAGGTCGATCTCGCCCAGGCGTCGGATGCGGTGCCCCGCACACCTCTCAAGGAGCTGCTCGCGCGAGCGGACGGGCTTTCCCGGTCGGGTCGAAACGCGGAGGCCTACGAGCTTCTCGCCGCCGCCGAAGACAGCCATATCGGCGCGATCGGATTCGACTACGCGCTCGGGCGCGCGGCGCTGGATGCCGGCCGTCCCGACAAGGCGACCCTCGCATTTGCCCGCGTTCTCGCGCTCGAACCGGAGCACGCGGGCGCGCGCATCGACCTGGGGCGGGCCTACCTCGCGCTCGGGGACTCCGCCCGCGCGCAGGCCACGTTCCGGGCCCTTTTGGCGAGCGATCCGCCCCCGGAAATTCGCGCGCAGCTCCTGGCGTTTCTCGACCTTGCCGATTCGTCCGCCGGCGTCGCGCTCGCCTCCGGGGGCGTCACCGCCCAGGGGTACCTCGCGGCCGTGGCGGGCCGGAGCAGCAACGTCAACCAGTCGCCGTCGCAGTCATCGATCTTCGTGCCCGCGCTGGGGTCGGACTTCCAGCTCGCCGACCAGAACGTGAGAAAACCGGACAGCTTTGCCGGAATCATGGGCGGCGTGGACTTTTCCCAACCCCTGGACGGCACCTACACTCTTGCTTTCGGGGGCGAATTCCTGGAACGACGCAATTTCCACGAATTCGCCTTCGACCTCGCAGGCGTCAACCTGTACGTGGGACTGGCCGCGGTCATGGGGCAGCACGCATGGAGGATTCAGCGGCAGGCGGGTCGCGATTACCTGGGCGGAAGTCCGAGCCGCGATCTCGACGCGCTCGCGTTCAACTATGTCGGTCTTATCGGCGACCCGACTCAGATCCTGGTTTCGGCCCAGGGAGGGCGGCTGCGCCACGTTCCCGAAGGGATCAGGATCTTCGATGCCAACTATGTCACGCTCGGCGCGGGCGCGTCCCACAGAATAGACGAGCGCTCGACGGTTTTTGCCATGTTCCTGACAGGCAACCAGAACGACGTGGGCGGCAGCCCGAGCGGGGACAAGCGCGCGCTCGGACTGCGGACGGGGGCAGAGACGGCAGTGGGATCCAGGGTCAAGCTCGCGGGAACGGTGGCGGCGGAACGGGGGCGGTACGACGGGTTCGACACGGGTTTTCAGACCGAGCGCCGCGACCTGCGGTTCGCCTACGAGGCCGGAATCCAGTACGCGCTGCAGGCCGGCCTGTCGCTGCGTTTCAGCGTCTCGCACGTCGACCAGCGCTCCAATATCCCGATCTACAAATTCGGCCGGAGCGAGTGGTCGCTTATGCTGCGGCGCGATTTCCCATGAGTGGCCGGCAGGATTTGGCACTCGGGCCTAGATAGGCCCGCCGCAGCATGTTTCTTGCTTGATAATCGCAGGCGGATGCATCAACGGGAGGCTTCCATGCTCAACATCAAGCGATTCGCAGGTCTTGCTGTCCTTTCTGCTTTCCTCGCTCAGGCGGGAGGGGCTCTCGCCGCCACCGCGGGCGTGTTTCAGTTCGTCGCGGGCGAGGTGCGGGTGGGACTCGCCGCCGGCAACGAGCGTCCCGCCGCCAAGGGGGCCTTGATCAGCGTCGGGGACACGGTCACCACCGCCAAGGCGAGCATGGCCCAGATCAAGATGGGCGACGGCGCCGTCATCGTCGTCCAGCCCGAGTCCCGGCTCACGGTCGCCGAATTCCGCTATGCCGGCACGGAGGATGGGACCGAGAAGGTCAGGTTCCGGCTGGAGCAGGGAGGCTTCCGCTCGGTGACGGGCGCGATCGGCCATACCCACAAGGGCAACTATCTGATCGAGACCCCGATCGCGCATATCGGCGTGCGCGGGACCGACCATGAATCCTGGTATTTCCCTTCCCCGGTGTCGCTCGAGGGCGTCGCCACGGAAGCCGGGCTCTACAACCGGGTCAACGTCGGGTTGACCTACATCCAGACCGCGAACGGGGAAGTCGCCGTGACGCCCAATCAGGTGGGCTACGTCGCCTCCGCGCTCGACCGCCCGCGCCTGCTCGATGCGATGCCCGATTTTTTCAACCGCTCCATCCAACCCGCGAGTGCGCGCCGGGGCGGTTCGCAGGGAGATCGCGGTCCTGAAGTCGCGGACGGGGAAAACCGCCGGGGCCTCGGCTGGGGGACGTGGCAAGGGGGGCTCGCGACCGCGAGTGCCCGCGCCGGCAACAGCGCGATGCCCGCCATCGTCGCCGCCAACCTGCCGGCCACTGCCCGGGCCGCGGCGTTTCCGCAGCAAGTGATCACCGCCACCTACAATTATGTTCCCGGCAGCGGCGCGGTCATCGGCACGGCCTCGCCCGGCGGAACGATCAACGCGCTCTCGGTCGGGGTCAACCTGACCACGCAGAGAATCTCGAGTTACTCCCTCGACGCGAGCGTCGGGTCGCAGAACTGGACCGGATACGGCAGGGGAACGATCAACCAGTTCATGGACCCGGCGGGAATCATGATCCGCGGAAACTGCTCGGGTTGCGTCTCGAGCAGCGCCGCTTCCCCGGGCGCGACGGGGTCCGCCACCGGCGGATTCGCGGGGAGCCAGATGAACACCTCCTTCAGCATGACCTCGGCGCAGCAGCAATCGATGTCCGGCACCGGTCTCCTCGCCCGGTAACGCCGCGCCTGGATGCCGACGCTCGGGAGGCGTCACCGCGTCCTCATCATCGACGACCAGGAGCCCATGCGGCTGCTGCTCGCGCAGTTCGTCGGGCAGGATCTCGGGGCCGAGGTGACGCTGGCGGGGACTTGCGAGGGCGCTCTGCGCTTCCTCGGGGAAAACACCTACGACGTCATCCTGCTCGACCTGCTGATGCCGGGAATCGGAGGGATCGAGGTCCTCAAGCGCGTCCGCGCCGAGTCGGCGAACCAGTCCACGCCGGTGATCCTCGTGACCGTGCTGGCTCAGGCGCAGTCCGCCGACGAGCGCATCTCGCCCGCGCGCGCCAGGGCGCTTGGCGCGAATGACCTGGTTTCCAAGCCGGTCAACCGCAAGACCCTGATCGCCGCAATAAAGGCGCAACTCCGCGCCGCGGGCTGACCCGGCGGCGCACCGACCCCCAAGACGGCCGGAGGCTTCAGCCGACGACCAGCGCCCCGTGCTGGCTCTGGCCCTCGGTCATTCCCCGCGCCTTCATCCAGTCGTAGGCGCGATTGAACAGGGTCGCGTCGTAATAATCGACGTGCTTGTAGTGCACGAACGCCTTGAGCAGTTCGTGCGGTTTCAGGGCGCCTTTCGCGGCCGCGGCGACGTGGTGCGCGTACTTGTAGAAATCGGCGTTGATGAGATCGACCGCTTGGTTCTCGGCGTCGTAGTAGGCGCGGCGTTCTTCCGGCGCCAGCTCGGGCGCCACCACTTCCCCGCCCCGGTAGAACGATGCGGCGATGAGGTGCGCGCCTTCCTTGAGCCCCAGGCTGATGAAAGGCTCCATTACCGTCACCGCCCCGTAGCTGCCGTTCTTCAGGCCTTCCCAGCGTTTTTGCGGCAGCCCGCCCTGCTGGATCTTGACGTGCTCCCGCCCGACCGCGCTCTCGAGCATCTGCAGGGTCGTGAAATGCGAGCCGGTCCACTCCTGCACCACCACGGGGACGTCCGCCATGTCGCGCGGGGTCTGCAGCTTCTCGTCGAAGGTGAGGATCGCCTGCGCCGCGACTGCGGCGCGCAGCGCCGCAATGTTGCCGCCGCGCTTGCCGCGCTCGATGCGGTCGATGCTCGCCCATTCGCAGACGTTGTAGCTGTCGGCCGAGCCGCATTCGAAGAGCTCTTCCTTGAGACGCGAGAAAACCGGCTTGTCCGCGGTGTCCCGCTCGCGGTCGGCATAGGTTGCCGTGAAGCGGACCTCGAGTCCCGCTCTGGAAAACAACCCCTCCTCGATGCCGACGATCACCGGCAGATCGAAGACCGGATTGTTGGGCGCGATCCTGACGCTCGCCCTGTTCGCTGCTGTCATGGAGGTCTCCTCGTGGGGTCATTCCGTCGCGAAACCCGCAGAGCATACCCCGGCCGGACCGGCCGCCGCAACGGATGGGCGCCCGCTGCGCGAATACGGCCCCGGCGTCTGCGGCATTCGGAGTAGCATGGCGTTTTCCCCTGGAGAACATCGCCATGTCCTCCGCAAGTCAGCCGGTCCGGCGTCCCCTCGACGAGCTCGCGGCGGCGATTTACGTGGAGCTGGTCGGCAGGGCGTTCCTCCGGGTCGAAAATGAGGCGGTGATCAAGCCGGAGGCTGCGGTTCTCGCCAGGCTCAGTTATCAACTGGCGGCCGCATTCAAGACGGTCGAGAAGGCGGCGCAGGCGGCTTCCGGCCCGCAAAACGTCGGCTATGACGTTCAGGTCGGCGATCTCGCCGGCTGGAAGGGGTAGCCGGGATCTGCGCCGGGTCGGTCGCGGCGCGCCCGATACCCGGACTGTGCAGGGGTAACTCCTGTATAGTGGGTCACGGTTGGTTCGCGTCGTCCGGTCTGCGAGTCCCCCATTTCGCGGTTCCTCTCAAGCTCCCCGAATTTTTCCAGAAGGTCGTCGGCCTGAACCGGGTCGGAAGGCGAAGTCCTTTCCAGGCCGATTGCGGGAGTACCCTCTCATGTCTGCAACCCATGTGCCGTGGGCAATCCGGGTTTCGCGGGTCGATTCCGGCGACGCGCTGAACCGCCTCATGGACGACTGGTATCACGGCGTCCGGGCGGACCGGGGCCTGCACGCCGCGGTCGGATTCGATTCCCACATGGAGCGCCGGGATTGGGACGGCGCCAAACACAGCATCGAGCGGACCTATGGTCGTTCCAGCCGCGAGCACCAGCAGACGCTGGATACGCTCGCCGCCGCGATCCAGGGCAGAAGAATATTTGCGCCCGGCCCCGCCCGCTAGAAATCGATGTTGAACGAGGAAACGGCCGAAGGCCTGAGCGTGGAACCCGCCGACCCGGGTATCGACCGGGAACGGCAGAACCGCTCCGATGGCGCCGCTCCGGACGAAGCATGGCGCGATCTGCGGCGCCGGTTTCGCCTCCTCTGGATCCTGCTGCTGGCGAGCCTTCCGGGCACTTTCGTTCCCGCCCTGCTGCTCGGCGGCCTGATCTCACCGAAAGCCGCGCTGGCCGTGATCGCTCTCCTCTGGGCGGTGGCGATCGCGCGGGCAGGCTGGCACATCGCGCGCTTCGCGTGTCCGCGTTGCGGCCTCGCGTTTTTCGAAAGCTGGATCTTCCTCAAGCTGCTGAGGGATCGTTGCGCTCACTGCGAACTGCCGCGGAACGCGGTGGACCTCACGCCCTCCTGAACGCCGGGACGCGGCGGTGTGCCCCGCGCAAACGCTCAGATTGCCTTCGCCTCGCGCAAGCTCGCGATCTCCTCCGCCGGAACGCCGATCTCCGCGAGGATGGCATCGGTGTGCTCGCCCAGGGCGGGCACGGCGCCCATGCGCGCCTCGCTGCCGGCGATGCCCGGCGGCAGCAGTGCGGGGACAGGTCCGGCGGAGGTGTCGACCGTGCACCAGCGGCCGCGCGCGCGAAGCTGCGGATGCTCCCAGACCTCGCGCATGTCGTTGACGCGGGCGTTGGCGATCTGCGCCGCGTCCAGGCGCCGCACCAGTTCCTCCGCCGTCACGCGGGAGAAGGCATCGGCGATGATCGGCTCGAGCAGCTCACGCGCGGCGGCGCGCTTGGACACGCTCGAGAAGCGTGCGTCGTTCGCAAGCCCGGGGCGGGCGAGCACCTTGTCGCAGAACGCCGCCCATTCGCGCTCGTTCTGGATGCCGAGCATCACGGTCCTCCCGTCCCCGGCCGCGAACGGCCCGTAGGGATAGATCGTCGCGTGGCGGGCGCCGGTGCGCTCCGGCGCCGCGGCGCCTTCGAAGGCATAGTAAAAGGGGTAGCCCATCCACTCGGTGAGCGACTCGAGCATCGAGACGTCGATCCGCCGCCCGCGGCCGGTCTTTTGCCGCTCGATGAGCGCGGCGAGGATGTTGGCGTAGGCGTACATTCCGGCCGCGATGTCGGCGATGGAAATGCCGGCTTTCGCGGGCTCGTCTTTCGTTCCCGTCACCGAGAGGAATCCCGCCTCGCCCTGGATGAGGAGGTCGTAGGCCTTCTTGTCGCGGTACGGGCCGTCCGCGCCGTAGCCCGAGATGTCGCACGCGATGAGCGCCGGCTTCTCGGCCGAGAGCGACTCGTGCGCGAGGCCGAGACGCGCCGCCGCGCCCGGAGCGAGATTCTGCACCAGCACGTCGGCGCGCTCGAGCACGAGGCGTCTGAGGATTGCCTGCGCCCGAGGGTGCTTCAGGTCGAGCGCCAGGCTTTCCTTGCCGCGGTTGGTCCAGACGAAATGCGAGGCGAGGCCGCGCACCCGCTCGTCGTAGCCGCGCGCGAAATCGCCCGTCCCGGGGCGCTCGACCTTGATCACGCGCGCGCCCAGGTCGGCGAGATGGCGCGTGGCGAGCGGCGCCGCGATCGCGTGTTCGAGCGTGACGACGGTGATGCCTGAGAGTGGCTGCATGGGCGCGAAATTACCGGGACTTTGCGGAAGTGGATCGACCAAAGTAAGCTAGATCCGGCAGGCCCGGCCCTTTCGGAGTTGGATTCGGCCGGCTATTTCGTCCACGAATCTCGAAGCGTCACCGCGCGGTTGAAGGCGTTCCCGTCGGTGACGAAATAACCATGGCGCTCGAACTGGAAATGCCTCGGCTCGCCGCCGCCCGCCAACACGTCAGCCAGCTGTTCAGCGCGCAACGCCGGCTCGACCTGCGCCGTCACGATCTTCTTCGAATCCGGATTCAGGTCTTTCAGGAAATCCCGGTCACCCGCGCCCGGATGCGGTACTTTGAAGAGGCGCTCATACAGACGCACCTCCGCCGCATGCGAATGTTTCGCGCTCAGCCAATGGATGTTGCCCTTCACCTTGATGTTCGCCGCGCCGGGCGTGCCTGACCTCGTGTTCGGGTCGTAGATGCAGCGCACCGTGTCGGTCGTCTTGTCGTAGCCGACGCACTCGACGACATAGCCGTAGCGCAGGCGCACCTTGTTGCCCGGGAAGAGCCGGAAATAGCCCTTGGGCGGCGACTCGGCGAAGTCCTCGCGCTCGATCCACAGTTCGCGCGAGAGCGGCAGCCTGCGCCCGCCCCACTCGGGCTTGTGCGGGTGGTTGGGCGCCTCGCAGTCTTCCTCTTTCCCTTCCGGGTAATTCTCGATGACCAGCTTCACGGGATCGAGCACCGCGATGCGGCGCGGCGCGACCTCGTTCAGGTGCTCGCGCATGCAGTCCTCGAGAACCGAAAATTCGATCCACGAGTCAGCCTTGGCGACGCCGATGCGCTCGGCGAACAGGCGAAAGCCCTCGGGGGTGTAGCCGCGCCGCCGCGCGCCGACCAGCGTCGGCATGCGCGGGTCGTCCCAGCCCTCGACGTGGCCTTCCTCGACGAGCTGGATGAGCTTGCGCTTGGAGAGCACCACGTAGCTGAGGTTGAGCCGGGCGAACTCGATCTGCTGCGGCAGCGGCCGCTGCAGCAGGCCCCGCCGGAGCACGCCGTCGTAGCCGGTCCAGTCTTCGGCCAGCCGCTCGTTGAACCACTCGTACAGCGGCCGGTGATCCTCGAATTCCAGGGTGCAGAGCGAGTGGGTGATGTTCTCGAGCGCGTCCGAAACCCCGTGCGCCCAGTCGTAGGTCGGGTAGATGCGCCACCGATCGCCGGTGCGGTGGTGCGCGGCGCGGCGGATGCGGTACATGGCCGGGTCGCGCAGGTTGATGTTGGGCGAGGCCATGTCGATCTTGGCGCGCAGCACGTGCTCGCCGTCGGCGAACTGGCCCTCGCGCATCCCGCGCAGCAGCTTGAGGCTCTCGTCGACCGAACGCTCGCGATAGGGGCTGTTCTTGCCGGGCTCGGTGAGCGTGCCGCGCAGCGCGCGCATCTGCTCCGCGGAGAGGCTGTCCACGTAGGCGTGGCCCCGGTGCACGAGCTCCTCGGCGAACTGGTAGAGGTATTCGAAGTAGTCCGAGGCGTAGTACTCGTGACTGCCCCCGTCGTCCCAGGAAAAGCCGAGCCACTTGACCGCGTCGCGGATGGAATCGACGTACTCCTGCTCCTCCCTGGCGGGATTGGTGTCGTCGAAGCGCAGGTGGCAGATGCCGCCGTAGTCGCGCGCCAGGCCGAAGTTGAGGCAAATCGACTTGGCGTGGCCGAAGTGCAGGTAGCCGTTCGGCTCCGGCGGGAAGCGGGTGCGGATCTTCGCCGGATCGGGCGGCGAGCGCTCGACCGAGAGCGCCGAGCCGGGCTTTCCGTTCCACCTGCGCTTCGCGTACTTTCCCGCCATCAGGTCGGCTTCGACGATCTGGCGGATGAAATTCGAGGTGGAGGCTTCCTGGGTTTTCCTGGCCGGGGCGGGCATCGCGCTGTATACGTACGTGCGTTGCGTGTGGAAGGTTCGCGATTCTACCCCAGCGCCGGTTCCGGCCTTCACCGCGGCTGGAGTGCGCGCGCGTCGAGGGTCCGACGCCCGCCGGGTTTGCCAGGGTAGCCGCGGAGGCGGACGCGGAGGAAAATGCGGGAGATGCGCGTGAAATCCGGCGCGAGGGAGGGAACATGAGCGCGATCCGCGGCTGTTTGATCGGCGCGAGCCTGGTTGCTTCGGGCTGTGCGACGCTCAACTCCTACACCAACGAGGGTCTGGGCGCGCGTCCGTCCGGCCCGGAAACCGTCGACCGGGCCACGCTATCGGTGTCGGCGGAGCGAGGCAACCCCAAGGTGCTGGTCATGCTCGCTCTGTCGGGCGGCGGGTCGCGCGCGGCGTATTTTTCCGCCTCGGTGATGCTCAAGCTGCAGAAGATCTTCCCCGAGCGCGACCTGCTTCGCGAGGTCGACGTCATCTCGTCGGTGTCGGGCGGATCCCTCGCCGGCGCCTACTACGCGATTTCCAGGGACGGCCGGATCGACGACAGGGCGCTTGCGGAGGCGGTCGCGCCACCCCCGCCGAAGGAGCCGGTCGCCCCGGACAAGCTGGCGAGAAGCCCGGACGGGGCGCTGGTCTGTTCGGCGGCCTTGACCCAGGCAGAGGAATCGGCCCTGCGCAACCGCGTTCTCGATCCTTACGCGGTGCGCAGGGTGGCGGATCTGTGCGCTCAAGCGGCGGTCGCCTCCAACCGCAGCTGGGACGAAGCGACGGTCAAGGACCTGATGACCCACGACTATGTCTGGCGCTGGATCGGCAACTGGTTCTGGCCGTCGAATATCGCGAAGTACTGGTTTACGTCCTTCGATCGCTCGGACCTCATGGCGCAGACCTTCGCCGACAACCTGTTCGACGTGGCGATTACCGGCCGCGACCTCACGTTCGCCGAGCTCAATCGGGAGCGTCCGTACCTGGTCATCAATTCCACCAACGCCACCGGAGGCTACGGCAAGGGGATGGGCGGCGAGAGCTTTCCGTTCGGCGCCGTGTTTACCTTCACCGCGGAGGATTTTCGCGAGCGCATTCATTCCGACCTCGCCGCCTATTCGGTCGCGAGGGCCGTGATGGCCTCGGCGGCGTTTCCCGTCGTGTTTCCGGGCATGACGCTGCGGGACTATCGTCCGCTGCTCGACAAGCGGTGCGAGCGCCCGCACGAGGCGGAGGACCTCTGCTATCGCTATCTGCACGTTTTCGACGGCGGCAACTCGGACAATCTGGGCCTGGCGACGGTGAAGCGCCTGCTGTTGCAGGCGGCGGTCGACGGAAAGCTCGAGAGTTTCGAGCGCATCGTCGTCATCTCCATCGACGCGTTCACCCGGCCCATCGGGGCCCCCAGCGTCAATCCGGATTCGCGCAGCGGCTTCTTCAGCTACCTCCTCGACTCGAACCTCGTGTCCGCCATCGATGCGCTGCTCCTCGCCAACCGCGCGAACACGTCACGCGAGTTTCGCGAGCGGCGGTTTTCATGGAAGGAACGGGAGTGCGACCCCGAGCAGCGCAACTACCCGAAGCACTTGTGCGACGCGCTGGAGCGCGCCGGCGCGGGCGTCCTCGACCGGCAGAAGGTAATGGATCTCTCCGACCGGATGGTCTTCTATCACGTCGGATTCGACGACGTCGGCGACGCCACCATCGACGAGCTCGACCGGGAGGGCAATCCCGTCACCCTGAATCTCGTCGATCGGCTCGACCGGATATCCACTTCGCTGAACATTTCGAAACCCGACCGGCGCGCGATCGACACCGCCGTCGAGCTGATCGTCAACGACCGCAACCCGTGCCTGCGCGCGATACTCGCCATCGCCCTGGACAAGGGCGGGAACGCGACCCGGGAGCATGACATCTGCATGGGAGCCGAGCCGGAAGTGCAGCGGGGTATCCGCCGCTAACGCCGCTTCACGCGTCGCGGATACTATGTGTTAGCATCGCACGGTCGATGCGCATCGGCCTCATGACGGTTGCCGGCCTGCGCATGTCGCGGACGATCTCTGGGGAGGGATGCGGTCGGCATGAGGTCACGGGGTGAATTGGACGATCCGCGCCGCCGCGCGCTGATCCAGGCGCTGGCGGCGGGGTTTCTCTCCCCGGCCGGAAACGCGGCCGCCCAGCTCTTCGGAACCCCTCCCGGGACACTGCCGCCCGGGCGGTCGATCCATCGCGTGTCGGGGCAGGTGCTGGTGAACAGTCAGCCCGCGACGCTTGCGACCCCGATCCGCGCCGGCGATACCGTCGAGACCGCGAGCAACGGCGAGGTGATCTTCGCCGTGGCGCAGGACGCGTTCATCCTGCGCGGCGCAAGCCGCGTCACGATCGAGGCCCCGCCGCCCGCCTCGGCGCTCACCACCGCGCTGCGGCTGGTCACGGGAAAGATCCTTTCGGTCTTCGGCAAGGGAAGGCCGACCCGGATCGTCACCGCGACCGCCACGATCGGCATTCGCGGCACCGGCGTCTACGCCGAGACCGATCCCGAGCAGACCTATTTCTGCACCTGCTACGGGGTCGCCGATATTTACGCCACGACCGACCCCTCGAGCGCGGACACGGTCGCCGCGACCCACCACGACAAGCCGCTCTACATCCTGGCGAGCGGGGCCTCGGGGCAGCGCATCCGCCGCGCGCCCTTCATCAACCACACCGACCCGGAGCTCGCGCTGATCGAGTCGCTGGTCGGGCGCACCCCGCCCTTCGTCTTCCCGATCGACGATTACAATGCGCCGCGGCGCGAGTACTGAGCGCGGAGCGCGCGCGGGCCGGTCGGCTCGACGCGTGGCGGTCGGCGGGGGGCCGGTGCGATGCGCCCGCATTCTCGCGCTGGCGGCGTTCGCCGGCCTCGGG
>JBATEB010000298.1:0-7915 GCA_049663805.1 Burkholderiales bacterium
ACGACAGATGGCTCGCTCGGAGCGTCGCTGGGGAAGCGCCTGTTCAATACACGGCTGGAGGTGGTCGGCGAGTTGGATAAGAAGCTAGGTGCGGATGCGGAAATGAACAAGGCTGCGGACCCGCGGCTCATGTATGGCGGGCCGAAGACTGATGCTGAGGTTCGGCGAGCCGTAGCAACGCAATTGCAAAGCGAAGTGGCAGCTATGAATCTTGAAAACTTCGTTGTGCGGCCCAAGCGTCGCTGGGTGGAGAAGTACGCCAAGAGTGAGGCATGGATAAGACTCTCAAGCGAAGCATTCACTGAACTGTCACACGAAGTGGCAGGACTGCCTTCCGAATTGGAGGCAGAAGCAGAAGAAGCAAAACGATTCGATCTTTTGGTCCTGAATTTGCAGCTGGCCCTCTTGCGCGTAGAGCCCGCGTTTGCCCGCTTGCGCGATCAGGTAAAGGCTATTGCCGGATTGCTTGAAGAGAAATCGGCCATTCCCATGGTTCGGGACCAGATGGCGCTGATCTTGGATGTGCAGACGGACGCGTGGTGGCAGGACGTGACAGTGCCGATGTTGGAGTCCCTGCGTCGGCGGCTGAGGGACTTGATCAAGTTGATCGACAAGCAGCAGCGGAAGGTCATTTATACCGACTTCGAGGACCAGATGGGAGCCGAAAGCAGCGTTGAGCTGCCGGGCTTTGCTGCCAACGGCGACTTCGAGAAGTTCCGGGCGAAGGCTCGAGCTTTCCTACGGGCGCACCTGGATCACGTCGCAATACACAAGCTGCGCATGAACAAGAGCCTGACGCCTGCCGATCTCGCCGAATTGGAACGCATGCTCAAGGAAAATGGCGTGGGGGATGCAGAGAATATCAGTCGTGCCAAAGAAAACTCCCGCGGCCTTGGGTTGTTTGTTCGTTCGTTGGTGGGGTTGGATCGCGAGGCCGCCAAGGCCGCATTGGCCGGGTTCCTGAAAGGAAAAATGCTGACCGCAAACCAGATCGAATTTGTGAATCTGATCATCGACCATCTTACGGAGCACGGCACAATGGAGGCGTCATTGCTTTATGAGTCTCCGTTCACCGACCTAACGCCACGAGGCCCGGACGGTTTGTTCGCCCCAGCTCACGTCGATGAATTGGTGGCTGTGTTAGAACGTGTCACGGTAACAGCAATAGCCGCTTGAGATGCAAACTGTTCCTCACACGAGCTGAACATTGTGCGCTACTGGTGGGTCAACCAAAACCAGACCTACCGACATGAGGTGCCGGGTGGCTACCTATGGTCTCCCAAGCGCAAGGCGAACGGCGATCGCAATCCTTTCTATGACTTCATGCGCGAAGTTGCACCCGGCGATACCGTGTTCTCCTTTGCCGAGACTCAGATACGAGCCATTGGGATGGTAGCGTCGCACGCATACGAAGCGCCCAAGCCCCTCGAGTTCGGCCAGACGGGAGCCTACTGGGACAACATCGGTTGGCGCGTGGATGTTCGGTTTGCTGAACTGCGCCTGCCGATCCGTCCGTCCGAACACATGAAGGTGCTGGCACCGCTGCTACCTGAGCGTTACTCTCCGCTATTGCCCACGGGAACCGGGCTACAAAGCGTGTATCTCACCAGAATGTCAGAACCGTTTGCGGGCGCACTCGTTGATCTGATCGGTGCGGAGGCGCGCAGCCTAGTCCTAGGGAATCGTGTCGCGGAGGAGCGTGCGGTGCAGCCTGCGATCGGCCTAGTCGAGTGGGAAGAGCACGAGATGAATCGCGTTAGAACGGACGCGGATGTTCCCGAAACCACTCGACAGGCTATCGTGTTGGCCCGCCGGGGGCAGGGCCTATTCAAGCAGCGAGTGATGCAAATCGAACGCGCTTGCCGCATTACCGGTGTCACCCGCGAGGAACACCTGCGTGCCAGCCACTGCAAGCCGTGGCGCGACGCGAATAACGAGGAGCGGCTTGATGGCGAAAACGGGTTGCTCTTGACTCCGAATGCAGACCATCTCTTTGATCGTGGGTTCATAGGGTTCGAAGACAACGGAGATGTTCTGATCTCGCCAGTTGCACACGCGGATTCGCTGGCTCGTATGGGCCTCAATACCTCACGTATGTTCAATGTAGGAAGCTTTTCACAAGGCCAGCGCGGATACTTGGAGTTTCACCGAGAGAACGTACTACTACGCTCGCGTTTTCTTGATAACGCCTAGACGAGGCTGTTCGACATGACCACCCCCTCCCCCTCCTCCGAAACCACCGTCCGCCATCCCCGCGAAGGCCTGGTCACGCTGGCGCACGTGATTTACGCGCTGCATGCGTTCAGCGTGCTCACCGGAGCGCTGACTTCGGTGCTGATCGTGACGGCGTTCGTGACGGGCTGGCCGTCGATCATCGCGGTGATTCTGAATTACGCGAAGCGCTCGGAGGTGGCGGGCACGTGGGTGGATTTGCATTTCGGCTGGCAGATCCGCACGTTCTGGTACGCGCTCCTGTGGCTGTTGTGCGGGGTGGTGGCGTTCGTGACGGTGATCGGGATTCCGGTCGCGATCGTGGCGTGGGTGCTGACGGGCCTGTGGGTGCTCTACCGCATCGTGCGCGGGTGGATGGCGCTTTCGGCGGAGAAGCCGATGCCGCCGCCGGATCGCGTGGTGTTCTAGGCCGGCGGGCGCAGCAGTCCCGGGTTCTGGAATCGCGAGGACCCGTTCGCGGCAGGCCCAGGCATCCGCGGCGGCGGGGCAATCTGCGCCTGTCCGCCTATATACTGGGGATCCGTTGTTACCCTCATGGCGGGCGGTTGAGCGTGAGCCGAAAGTACGAAGCCACGGGTCCCGAGGCCGAATTCGAACCGGGTTCACGCGGCCGCGTGCTGCGCAACCTGCTGGGTATTGCGCGGGTGCGCGACATGAATGAGGCCGAGTCGCAGGCCCTGGAGCTGGCACAGGAGGCGGCGCTCGACCGATACGGACCGGACCATCGCTTCACCGCCGCGGACATCTGCGCGCTCCATCGGCTCTGGCTCGGCCCGATCTACTCATGGGCAGGCGAATACCGCAGCGTCAACATCGGCAAGGGCGGCTTCCAGTTCGCGCATGCACCGCTGATCGCGGGATAGATGGCCGAGCTCGAGCGCGGCGCGTTGCAGAGGCATACGCCCTGTCGCGAGGCGAACGATGCCGATGTGGCGCGGGCCCTGGCCGAGGTGCACGCGGAGCTCATCCTGGTGCATCTGTTTCGGGAGGGCAACGGCCGCCTTGCGCGCTTGCTGGCCCTTTTGATGGCCTTGCAGGCTGGACTACCGCCTCTGGACTTCAGCCCACTGTCAGGGCGCGGCAGGCGCGCCTACATCGCAGGGATTCATGTCGCAATGGACCGCGACTACGCCCCGTTGACCGGAGTGTTTGCGCGCGCTATCGAGCGGTCGCGGCAGCGCGACGCTTCCAATGGGCGATGAAGGCTTTCGTGCTGGCGGGCGAATCGCCGCGCTTGCCCTTGGCAAAGGGCGCGCGGATGCCTTCGACGGCGGAGGAAGTCTGCGCCGAGATGCGCAAGGCTGCCTTGCGGGCCGCAGCCGATCGGAGGTGGCGGTTGGACTGCTTGAGGGTCATAGGACGAATAGTACGCCAGTGACGAGCAATTGAAAACGCAGGGCGCTTACGACTGAAAGGCTGTCGAGCGACTCGTCGACGAAGAACGTTACCGGCTCAAGCGGCCTTGAGGTCCTCGCAGCGGATGGCGTCCCAGATCGCTTCTTCGCTCTGGTACGCGCTGCTGTGGTTGTTGTGCGGGGTGGTGGCGTTCGTGACGGTGATCGGGATTCCGGTCGCGATCATGGCGTGGGTGCTGACGGGCCTGTGGGTGCTCTACCGCATCGTGCGCGGCTGGATGGCGCTTTCGGCGGAGAAGCCGATGCCGCCGCCGGAGCGCGTGGTGTTCTAGGCGGACGGAGCCGCGGCGCTTACCCGAGCAACTTCAGGCGCCGCCGGGGCTTCCTCAAGCCTGCGACCTGGGGTAATCTGATCAATCAGCCGGCAGCGATTCGTGAACAGGAGACATCATGGCGAGCACTTTACCGTTGAGCAAAATGTCGGTGGAAGAGAAGCTCCAGGCGATGGAGTCGCTTTGGGACGATTTGTGCAGCAAGGCAGGAGGAATCTCTTCTCCGGCCTGGCATGAAGAGGTCCTCGCGGAAAGGGACGCCATGCACAAGCGCGGGGATGATCGGTTCGAAGATTGGGAAGCGGCCAAGAGGAATATCAGAAACAAGGTTTCATGAAGGTCAGGATCCTCGGCTCGGCCGGCCGCGATCTGATCGAGGGTTACCGGTTCTACGAGAGGCAGGGCGAGGGCGTCGGCGCCTATTTTCTCGATTCCCTGTACTCGGATATCGATTCGCTGA
Source organism: Burkholderiales bacterium (assembly GCA_049663805.1). Classification (GTDB taxonomy): domain Bacteria; phylum Pseudomonadota; class Gammaproteobacteria; order Burkholderiales; family SG8-39; genus VBDM01. Next base: position 4,380 of record JBATEB010000298.1, read on the forward strand.
TCATCAGCGCGGGCATGCATTCGGTACATTTCGGGAAATATCATCGCCTGTTGTCAAAGCGGTCTCCGTTTGCGGTCTGTTACCGAGTGGAGGAGTAGTCGGTGCTCGTCTATGCGGTTCTCGATTGCCGCCGGCGCCCGGCATGGATCAGGAAGAGGCTGGCAGACGATCCGGAATGAGCGCGCGGATTATCTCCGACCGGCCCTGGACGCGGCGCCGAACGCCGCTTTCGCGCGGCGCACGAGGCTCGGGTGCAGCACGCCCAGCTTGGGTATTTGCCCGTAAGGGGCTCCGGCTGGAACGGAGAACCACTGGTCGTTATACGGCAGGAAGACGGAGCGGGCGGTGTCGAATTTGGTCGGATAGTTCAAGCCCGAGGCGGCGAACGCGTCGCCGTCTTCCGGAACGATGGAAAACTCGCCCCGGTACAGACGGTCGAGTTTCCGGCTCGTGCCGTAGATGACTTCGACTGCCGGTTCGTCCCGCAGGCGCCCGATGTCGATGACGAGGGCCGGGCGCGGTTTCGGTCCCGGCACGAGCGCTCCCCGGTGCGGAAAGCGGCACCAGACGATGTCGCCCGCCTGCGGCGGCGGGAAGAATCGCGCCACCGTCAGAACAGGCGTTTCTTGTAGCTGACGAAGCCGCGCTGCGGCACGAGCTTGCGAATCGCGGCCATTTGCTCGTCGGTGAGCGGGCCGTCATCCGGTTCGTAGCGCGGCAGCGTCTGCCGCGCGAGGTTCGCCAGCGCGACGTGGACGACCTGCGTCTCGGACAGCCCGAGGGTCTGGGCGAGGCGGGTGGTGGTCTTGCGCGTGACGCCGTAGGCGGTGTCCTTTTCGCGGTAGCGCAGCAGGATGCCGGAGGGTGGCTTGCGTTGGGTCGCGGATCGCTTTGCAGTCATGGGTCGAAGCCCCGATCGATACCAGATATCAATAGTATATCAACGGGAAGGCCGCCCGGCTTTCGCGGCGTCACCGTGCGCAGCCCGTTCAAGGCTCGCCGCCGAAGAAGCGTCGACGGCGTACGCCGTGACGCCCAGGGCGCGCAGCCGCCACCGCCCGCGAGGACGGCCGAAACGGTGACGTTCGCCCGCGCTCGCCGCCGATCCGCGAGTCTCCGATCAGGAACTTCAGCTCCATTTCACCCGATCGAAGCGCTTGCCCTGTTTGAGCCGGTAGGCCGAGAAGTCGCGTTCGTCCACCGTGAGCACGCGATGCTGGCCGCTCGCGTTGGCGAGCCGGATCAGGGCCGCGTCGGCAAGATCGATGTCGCGATCGGCGTAGCGCAAGAGGATGGCGGCGATTTCCGGATAGGACTCGACGGGCGTTTCGACAACGGCGACACCACCGCGCCGGACCCAGTCCAGCAGCTCCGCTTTCTCCGCCCCGGACAGGAAGAAGCAGGTTTCCACGATCACCGGCGCAACCGTGGCAAGCGGATGGCGGTGCTCGCGCAGGTACGAGCGCGCGGCCGGGGCGAGCCGGTCTGCGGGGTGAAACAGCGCGACGAGAAATCCCGTGTCCGCGAGAATCCGCGTCACTTCGCCTTGCCCGGCAGGCGCTCGCGCAGCAGCCGCTTGCTGTGCCGCGCGATGTCCTCGGTCGGCTTGACGCGCTCGTGGCGCGCGAAGATGTCGGCGCCGAGCTCCCACGGCGAGGGTTTCTCCGCGGCGGTTTCGAGCAGGCGATCGAGCGCCTGCTTCACCGCTTCGCTCCGGGAGACCTTGTGCGAGACGCAGTATTCGGCAAGTTTCTGTTCGACGCGCGGCGGCAGGCGGACGGAGATGGGCATGGCGGATTGTATGACAAAACGTTCTGAATTGTATTACGGCCCACGGCGCGGCGCAAATGCGCCGCCGACGAAGCTGCGCTGCGGCACTACAGCCATTTGCTCGTCGCTCCCGCGGCGTTTTGCCGAACTACTGCATTTCTGCTAATCTGCCGCCATGAAAGCGACCCTCACCCTCACCAGCCGCGGCGTCGTAACGCTGCCGGCGAAGCTCCGCGCCGCGCTCGGCTTGAAGCCCGACGATCATCTCATCGCCGAGACGACGCCCGAGGGCCTGCTTCTGCGTCCCGTGGTGACGCTCCCGGTCGAGATCTACAGCGACGAACGGATCCGCGAGTTCGACCAAGCCGAGGCCGATCTGGAAAAAGTCCTGACCCGGAGAAAGAAGACCGCCCGCTGATCGGCGGCACATGCGGATTTTCCTCGACGCGAACGTCCTTTTTTCGGCCGCCAAGTCCGACGGGGCGGTGAGACGGCTGCTGGACCTGCTCATCGGGGCCGGGCACGAATGCTGGGCGGATGGATTTGTCGCGGAGGAAGCGCGCCGCAATCTCGCCGCGAAATTCGCCGACGGCCTGCCTGTCCTCGAGACGCTGCTCGCGCGCCTGCACATCGGGCCGATTCACACGCCCGATCCTGCGCTCGAAGACGGGCTGCCGCTTCCCGAGAAGGACCGGCCGGTACTCGCCGCCGCGATCCGCCATCGCTGCGAAGCCCTGGTCACCGGCGATCGCGCGCATTTCGGCCGCCTCTACGGCAAGGCGATTCACGGCGTGACGATCCATTCGCCGCGCTCGATCGCCGAAGCGCTCCTCGGCGATGCGCGCACGACCCCGACGGTGCTGCGGCAGCCGCCGAAGCGATACGCGATACGCCCGAAGCTGCCCGGGAGGCGCGTGTCGTCCAGGCCTGCGTAGCCCCGCCGGGCCGTACCGGTTCCGCCGCCGAAGGCGTAGCATACGTTCAAGGCCTTTTCCGCGGACCGCCGCACCGGTCCGCCGTCCCCCAAACCACAACGCAAGGAGACACAAGATGAGCGGCACAGAAAAGAACTGGGATGCCTTGATCGACCACCTCAAGCTGAGCCGGCGCGATTTCGTGTTCTCCAGTCTCGCGGCGGGCGCGCTGACCCTGACGCCGCGCTTCGCCGCCGCCCAGGCCGGCGCGAAGTACAAGATCGGCGTGCTCCTGCCCTCGACCGGCACCGGCGCGAATTACATGGCGCATTGCATCAAGGGCCTGCCGGTGGCGATCGCCGAGCTCAACAAGCGCGGCGGTTTGCTCGGCAGGCATCCGGTGGAGATGGTCTACCGCGACACCGAGACCAAGCCCGACGTCGGCGCGCGCGAGGCGAAATCGCTGATCCTGAACGACAAGGTCGACGCCATCTTCGGCACCTATTCGAGCGCGGTGGCGCTGGCGGTGCAGGAAATCATCCACGAGCACAAGGTGCTGCACTTCGCCGCGACCTCCAACAGCTCCAAGATCACGCAGGAAAACCACACGCCCTACACCTACCAGTTCTGCCCCGACAGCAACATGCAGTCGGGCGCGGTGGTGGTCGCGGTGGCGCGCATGGCGAAGAAGAACAACTGGAAGAGCTACGTTTCCCTGGGACAGGACTACGAGTGGGGCCGCGACACGCACAAAGGCTTCACCACCGGCCTCGCCAAAGTCGCTCCCGGCATCAAGGAAGCGCGTCAGCTGTGGTTCAAGCTGGGCGAAACCGACTACACCTCGTATATCAC
>JBATEB010000299.1:0-19004 GCA_049663805.1 Burkholderiales bacterium
ACGTACGAGTCTGGATCACAGCTTTAGTTCATTGTCTATGCGCCGGCGCACGTTCAAAGGTGCATTAATGCCGCTTTGCGCGAGGGGCGCCTGGCCGCAGGGTCTTCTTTACTCTGGACTTCTCGGCGCGTCGCGAACGCGAAACTCCGTCGCCTCAAAATAGGGGAATCTTTCTTGGCGACCTGTCGCCCGCGCGCCGACAGGATTTCACGCGCGAGAAAAACAGGATTCCCGGGATCGGTGCACTGCGACGCTCGAGTCGAACTCCTTCGGGCAACGAGCACGGATCCGCCGAGCATCGTCGGCGCCGGTACACGGTCCGGGGCGGATTCCGACTGTCTGGCGCCGACGCCTTGTGTACGACACCGCACAGACCGTGATACCCGCGATCCTATAAAAAGTTGTTCTACACGGAGAATTTTTGAACGGATCAACCCTGTCGATGACGCGGCGTTTGGCGGACGGTGCCGGCAAGAGCGGCGACCGCATCTGCCCGGGCCGCCACCAACGGGACCGGTCCGCATCGATGCCGTCATTTTGGACAGGCCCCTGCCAATGACAGATTTCCCTCAGGTATACCGCGAAACCCCGGTGTCGGTCGTCACGCCGGTCATTCCGCTGAACTTCGTCTATCCCGGCCTTTCGTTGGCCCAGATCATTTCCATCGTCTGGGCACATCGAAGGCTGACCGTGCTGATCGCGCTCATGGTCCTGTCTCTCACGGCGCTGGTCTTGGCGTTCTGGCCCCGAACGTATACCGCCACGGTTACGCTCATGGTGAACTACGAGGTCAATGACCCGGTGAATGGCAAGCAACTTCCGGTCGGCCAGGTGGGCAGTTACATCGCGACCCAGGTGGAGCTGATGCAAACCCCGGAAGTGTTGCTGGCGGTGGTCGACCGCCTCAAGCTGACGCAGAACGAGGATTATGCCCGCGGCTACAGCGGCGACAGCGGCACCTTGCGCGAGTGGGTGGCAAGAGAAGTGAGCAGGAACCTGACGATCAATCAAGGTCAAATGGGCAGCCAGTTGATCCATGTGGCGTATTCCGCGATACATCCCACCGAAGCGGCGCAGGTGGCGAATGCGGTGGCGGACGTCTACAAGGAACAGGACCACCTGCGCTCGACCGGGCCGCCCAGCGAGCGCGCCGAGCGCTACGCGGAGCAACTGAGCGAACTCAAGAGCAAGGTCGATCAGGCGCAGAAGGAAGTCACGGCCTTCCATCAGCGAAACGCCCTGGTCGATGCGGGAAACAGGACCAACGTCGACATGGTTCTGCTGGCGAACCTCGAGGGACGCCTGGTTGAAGCGCAGAACGCGCGCCGCACCGCCGAGGCACGGGCGTCGCAAGACCAGTCCGTCAACGATCAGATCCTGGCTTCGACCCTGGTTCAATCCCTTAAGACCCAACTCGCCACCCAGGAAGCGCGTCTGGCGCAGCTTACGACGGCCTACACCGGAAAACATCCCGATGTCCTGGAGCTGCAATCGCAAATCAGGGCGGTTCGGCGCTCGCTCGCTTCCGCCCTGACCAGCTACTCCTCCAACGCCTCCTCGGGACTGAACGTGGCCCAGCGGCTGGAGGCGAGTCTGCAAAAGGCCGTGGCCGAGCAGCGCGCGAAGGTGCTCGCCAAGAGTCAGCTTCACGACGACGCCGCGAAATATTTCCTGGAACTCGCGTCGGCCCAGGCCGCGTACAAGGGCGCGCTCGAAGGTTACGACCAGGTCATATTCGCCTCAGCCACCCGCTACCGCAACACCAACATCAGCTTCGTCAGCCGCGCCACGCCGCCGGTAAAAGCCAGCAAGCCCAAGGTATTGACCTGGCTGATGCTGGGCGCCATCGCCGCGGCGGTTTTGGGCCTGGGCATCCCTCTGGGTTACGAACTATTGAACCGCCGCGTGCGCTGCCGCGACGATCTCGAACGTCACCATGGCATTCCGGTGCTCGTCGAATTCGGCAGACTGCGCATGAGGACTGCTGCATGAGGACTACTGCGTGAGCACGAGCACTGCAAGTCAGAATTCCCGCGATTCGCAACAGGCGTCGCATGAAAGCGCCGGCCAGGACTCGCGCTCCCGGTGCGAAATTACGGCCATCGAGCGCCTGGCGGAGCCCGACGAGCGCCTGATCATTGCGCACGACCCTCATGATCCCCGCTGCGAGAAAATCCGCGCGCTGCGTACCGAGTTGCTGTTGCGGCGCGAGTCGCTCGATCGGGCCGACGTCGTCGCCTTGCTGAGCCCGTGCCCCGGCGAAGGTCGCTCGCAGCTTGCCGCGGAGCTCGCCATTGCCTTCGCGCAGACGGGCCGTCCGACGCTGCTGGTGGACGCGGACTTGCGCCGCCCGCAGCAACATCTGCTTTTCGGCACCGATAACCGGCAAGGTCTCTCGCAGGCGCTCGAGTCCGGCGTAAAACCGAGACTTCACGCCGTGCAGGGCCTGCCGCGAATGGCGGTGCTGACGGCGGGCCCGGTTCCGGGCAACCCGCTGGAGTTGCTGTCGAGCCGCGCTTTCTCATCGATGGTCGAAGACTGGCGCGACAATTTCGAGTTCGTCGTGATCGATACGGCTCCCGTCATGCAATTTTCGGATGCATTGGCGGTCGCGAACGTCGTGGGCCGCGTGCTGACGCTGAGCCGGGCACAGCACACGTCTTACAAGGATATGCAGGACATGCTGCGGAGGCTGGCGGCGACGCGTTCGCAGGTCCTGGGCGCCGTGATCAGCCATTTCTGAGTTTCATGCCGGTCCGCTGCATCGCTCGGCGCCGGCGCACCATCCATCCGAAGCGGTAGCCATGGACCCGAGAACATCGAGCACCGCGCGACCCTACGGCACGGCGTGGCTGAGAGACGACCGGCATTCCCGACTCCTCGCAGGAATGATGTGGGTGCTGATCGTCCTGATGATCGTTCCGGACGCCCTGGACTATCAGGATCTCGCGACCGCGCCGGACTCGGGCGGGGCGATCAGCCGCATGCTGTGGCTGGGGCTGCTGGCGCTGAGCGTTATCATCGTGCTCTGGCGCACGGGCCTGGCGTGGGTGCTTGCGCGCAGGCTGAACCCATTCCTGCCCGCGTTCGTCGCGCTCGCGGTCTTGAGCATCGCATGGTCGATCGATCCTTCTCTGAGCGTGCGGCGCCTTGTCCGGATGTTCACGATCGTGCTGGCGTGCACGGCGTTCGTGCTGATCGGCTGGCACGCGCGACGCTATCAAAATGTCGTGCGCCCCATACTCACCATCATGCTGCTGGGCTCCGTTCTTTTCGGCCTCGTCTTTCCGACACTCGCGATCCATCAGGAAACTTCGACCGAGCTGATCGGCGCCTGGCGCGGGCTTGCGAATCACAAGAACGGACTCGGCGCCCTGTCCAGCTTCGCTCTGATTTTCTGGTTTCATGCGTGGCTGACCCGGGAGGTCAGGCTCCTGCCGGCGCTGGCCGGGGGCGCGCTCGCCGTCACCTGCCTGGTGCTTTCGCGCAGCTCGACATCGCTGGCGACCGTTGTCTTTGCAATGCCTTTCATGGTCGTGCTCTTGCGCTCGCCCCAGGGCCTGCGTCCCTACCTGCCTTACCTGATCGCGATGCTGGTGGCGGCCCTGTTGATATACACCCTCGCCATCCTGCACCTGATCCCGGGGCTGGGGACGTTGATGGCTCCCGTCACCCTGCTGACCGGCAAGGACCTGACCCTTACCGGCCGCAACGAAATCTGGACGGTCATTACCGAGCACATCGGTTACCGCCCCTTCCTCGGCAGCGGCTACGGAGCGTACTGGACCGCCGAGCCTGTCGCCGGAACGGACTCCTATGCCTTCATGTGGCGCATGAGGACCTTCTACCCGGGATCGGCCCACAACGGCTATCTGGAAGTCCTCAACGATCTCGGATGGGTCGGCCTGACGTGCCTGATCGCGTACCTCATCACGTATGTACGCCAGTGCCTGCAGCTGCTGGGAATAGATCGCCAGCAGAGCGCCCTGTATCTGGCGCTGTTCTTCCAGCAGGCGGTCTCGAACCTGTCGGAAACCCACTGGTTCAGCGTGCTGAGCATCGACTTCGTCATCATCACGCTCGCCACGACGGCGCTGGCGCGCGGCCTGCTGGAGGCCAGGCTGCGTTCGATCTTCGGCGAGCCGCATCCCTTCACCGGCAGGCCGGTCAGCCGCCTGACCTTGCCGCCGGCGCAAGACCCCCTCACGCGCGCTCAACGACCGCGGAGCCTGGCGTCGTGACGAGCGCGAGCACCCCAAGGCACGCGGCAGGCGCGATTCCTTCCCTGGACGGCATCCGGGCGGTCGCGGTGTCCCTGGTCTTCTTCGCGCATGACGGATTCGACAATCTCATTCCCGGCGGCCTCGGGGTCACCATCTTTTTCGTGCTGAGCGGCTACCTGATCACCACGCTCATGCGCATCGAGCACGCCCGCAGCGGCCGCATCAGCTTCCGGGCTTTTTATCTGCGCCGTCTGCTGCGGCTGATGCCGCCGCTGTTCATCGTGGTGGCCGCGGCCGGATTCCTGGCCGCCGTTTCGATCATCGACGGCGGTTTCACGTCGGGCGGGTTGCTCTCGGCCCTGTTCTATCTCGGCAACTATCATGTGATCGCGAATGACTACCATGGCATGCCCGCCGGGATCGGCGTGATATGGTCGCTGGCGATCGAGGAGCACTATTACCTCCTTTACCCTCCCCTGGCCGTTCTGCTGCTGCGCTTCGGCCGCGTCGGACTGTCCGTAATCGCGCTCGCGACCCTCTGCGCCGCCGTTCTGGCGTGGCGCTACTGGCTCGTATTTCACGGCGGATCGGAAGCCTACCTCACGATGGCGACCGATACCCGCGTCGATGCGATTCTCGTCGGATGTCTCATGGCGCTGCTGCGCAATCCCTGGCTCGACCCTGTTCCAGCCCCGAGGACTCTCACCGACTGGGGAATTGCCGGGGCCTGCGTCGCGGTGCTGCTGGGCACCTTGCTGTATCGCGACGAAGTCTTCCGCCTCACGGCGCGCTACACCCTGCAAAGCCTGGCGATCGCCCCCCTGATCTACCTGGCTGTCGCCCGAGCCGACCGGCTGCCGTTTCGCTGGCTGAACGCCCGGCCTGTGGCCTACATCGGGACGATTTCCTACACGATCTACCTCTCGCATCACGTGATCCTGCTGGGGCTCGCCAAGCACTGGCCGCAGTTGGGCTGGCTGTGGCTGACGCTCGCGGGGGCCGTACTGACCCTGGCGGTGGCGGAACCGGTGCGCCGCTGGGTGGAGCAGCCTTGCGCCGCACTGCGCAGGCGGCTGCACCGAAAATTCCCCGCGCGCGGGACCCCATCCGGTTTTCTTTCCGCGGGCGCGCCATGAATGCGGCCGACGTCGTCACGCCGCACGACGTATCGCCGGAGACCGCCATCGGCGCGATTCAGGATCACGTCGGACCGGTCCTGCTCGATCTGGATGAAACGCTGTACCTGAGCAACTCGACCGAGGACTTCATCGACTCGGTGCGCCCGCGCCTGCCGGCGCTGCTGCTGATGAGGATGCTGGATGTCATCAAACCGTGGCGCTGGACCGGCGGCGAAGCGACGCGCGACGTGTGGCGCGTGCGTCTCATATCGACCTGCTTTCCCTGGACCGGAAATCGCTGGAGGAGCCGGGTCGCCGGGCTGGCGAGGGATTTCACCAACCTGCGCCTGATGGCGGCGCTCAGGACCCCGGGCACAACCCCGATCATCACCACCTCCGGCTTCCAGCCGATCGTCGCGCCGCTGGTGGCGGCTCTGGGCCTGCCGCAGGCGCAGATCGTGGCCGCACGGCTGTCGACCTTCGCAGATCGTCGCGATGGAAAGCTCCATCTGGCGGTCGGCGCGCTCGGCGATGACACCGTACGCCGCGCACTGGTCCTTACGGATTCGGCCCAGGACCTCACGCTGCTCAATGCCTGCGCGCGTCCTTTGCGCACGGTGTGGCCCGAAGCACGCTATCGTCGCGCCTTGAGCGGCGTGTATCTGCCCGGCCGGTACCTGACCAACGTCAAGCGCCCCGGTGCGCGCTACATCCTCCGCGGCATTCTGCAGGAGGATTTCGCGTTTTGGGTCTTAAGCTCGATAGCGCTGGCTGCGCTGCCGGTGCTGCACGTTCTGGGTCTGCTGTTCCTGCTGGTGTCGTTCTGGGCCATCTACGAGCGCGGCTACGTCGACAACGACCTGGTCGCTGCGCGCTTCGAGGCCGACCCGAAACTGAGCGCGGCGTTTCTGGAGTCTCCGGTCGCCACGCCGAGGTGGCAACCCTGGATCTGGGCGTTCGCATGCGGTGCGATCGCCGTCGTTCTGCTCCGCTGGCCGGCGACTCCCGTACCCGCGGACTTCGCGGCGTGGACCGCGGTACTGCTCGGAACTCACGGCTGGTTCACCCTGTACAACCGCTTCGACAAGGGGACGCGAGTCTGGATGTTTGCGGGATTGCAGTTCGCTCGCGGAACGGCCTTTGTCGCGCTGGTGCCGATCGTTCCGATCGGCGCCGCCGCGCTCGGCGCTCACGTCCTGGCGAAGTGGGTCCCCTATTGCGTATACCGCTTCGGCGGCAAAGACTGGCCCGAAGCTCCGTTTCACCTGATACGCCTGTTGTTCTTCATGGTGTTGGCGCTCTTGCTCGCGTTTTTCCAGGGGCTTTCCTCGCTAGCGAGCGGCACCGCGCTGGCGTTGCTGGCATGGAACCTCTTCAGGGCGCGCCAGGAACTGGCGGCAGCTTTTGCGGCGGCCCGGCGTCTGGACCGAACCGACACCCAATCGCCGCCATGAGCATCAGCTTGTGCATCGCCACCTATCGCCGCCCGGAACGCCTCGCCGCGCTGCTCGACGACCTGGTCAAACAGCAGCATCTTCCGAATGAAGTCGTGGTGGTCGACAACGACGCCTCCGGCAGCGCGCGCACCGTGCTGGAACGCCGGCGCGAGCTGGGTACCCCATTTCCGATTCATTACGACATTCAACCCGTGAAAAACATCTCCATGACGCGCAATCGCACCGTGGCGCTCGCGTGCGGAGACTGGATCGCCTTCATCGATGACGACGAGCGCGCACCGGCAGCCTGGCTGAAGCGGCTGGCCGAAACCGTGACCCGCCACGCCGCCGACGGCGCCCTCGGTCCGGTCGAGCCGATCGTGCCCGCGGACGCGCCGGCGTGGATCCGGCGCGGCAGCTTCTACGATTGGCAGCGGATGAAAACCGGAACCGTCATCCCCCTCAACAAGCTTCGCTTCGGCAACGTGTTGTTGCGGGGCGCCCTCCTGCGCGACACTCCTGCGCCTTTCGATCCGAACTACGGGCTTACCGGCGGTGAGGACGGCGATCTGCTCGGTCGGCTGGTACAGCAGGGCGCTCGCATCGTCTGGTGCGACGAGGCCGTCGTTCACGAACCGGTCGAGGCTTCACGGCTGTCCCTGCGCTGGCTCCTGCTGCGGGCGCTGCGCGGAGGGCAGGACTTCGCGCGCCACAAACTGGCCGGACGTTTCGGGCATCTGACGAGAACCGGCCGCGCGCGCCTGTTCCTGCGCGCGCTCCTGCAGGCGGCGACGGCGGCGGGATTGGCGCTTGTGTCCTGGCCGCTCGGCCGGCACCGCGCCGTGTATTGGCTGCTCAAGGCATCGGCCAACCTCGGCAAGATGTCGATCTTCCTGGGCTGGCACTACCGAGAATACGGGGGCAAGATCGCGTGAACGCCATTGCGACTCTGATCCTGCTCATGCTGGCGCTGCCCGCAACGGCGTCCAGCCTGTACCTGCTGCTGTTCACGTTGCTGTCGCGCGCGCCGCCGGCGTCGCTACGTTCGTCGCGTCGGCTGACTTTCGATGTCATCGTCCCGGCCCATGACGAGGCGGCCGCGATCGAAAGCGTCGTCGCCAGTCTGCGCAGGCTCGATTGGCCCGCCGACGGGTTCCGCGTGCTGGTCATCGCCGATAATTGCACCGACGTCACCGCGGCGCTCGCGCGAGCGGCCGGCGCCGAGGTACTCGAGCGCCACGACACGACGCGCCGAGGCAAAGGACACGCGCTGGACTTCGCCTTTCAAGCGAGCCAGGCGCGCGGCTGGGCCGAGGCCGTCGTCGTCGTCGATGCCGACACCGAGGTCTCGGCGAATCTGCTCGAGGCGTTTGCGGCGCGCATCGAAAGCGGGGCCAAGGCGATACAGGCGCACTACGGCGTTCTGAATTCTCGGGATTCATGGCGCACGCGTCTCATGACCATCGCCATGGCTTCATTTCACCGGGTGCGCTCGCGCGCGCGAGAACGCCTGCAGCTTTCCTGCGGAATACGCGGCAACGGCTGGTGCATTACTCACCGGCTGCTGCGCCAGGTGCCGTATCGGGCATTCTCACTGGCCGAGGACATCGAATACGGAATTGATCTGGGGCTCGCCGGCTACCGCGTGCATTACGCCGACGAGGCGCAGGTCGCCGCCATGATGGTGCCGGGTGAACCGGCGGCCCGCTCCCAGCGCCGGCGCTGGGAGGACGGACGCCTGCGGCTCATCCGTTCCAGGACCCTGCCGCTGTTGCAGGCGGCCAAAGGTTCCGGTGGCTGGGTCTGCCTGGATCTGGCGCTCGATCTGCTGGTGCTGCCCCTGTCCTATGTGGCGATCAACGTTGCAGCGCTGATTGTCCTCGCCGGTGTTGCACTCCTGTGGGAACCTTCCATGGAGAGCTGGCTGTGGCTGGGGCTCGGGTGCGGCATGAGTCTGCTGCTCTACGTCTTGCGCGGCTGGCAGCTGAGCGGCGTCGGCATGCGCGGCCTCGTGGATCTGGCGCGCGCCCCGTTTTTCGTGCTCTGGAAAGTGCTGCTGATGCTGCGTGCGCACGACTCTGCGGAGTGGGTGCGCACCAAACGGGAATAGTCGTGAACGATCGCCGCCGCCGGCACTTCGCCTTCGCGCGCATGCTCAGCAGCGCGGTAACCAGCCAGGCCTTGCTTTCCGCCGCCAGCTTTGCCGTCGGTCTGATCCTTATTCGCGGCACGACCGACGTTCAATACGGCTACTACATTCTCGCCTCGAACGCGATTCTCCTTCTGGTTTCCCTGCAGAATGCGCTTTTCGGTCCGCCGCTCTCGATACGCCTGAACCAGCTCGATCGCGTGGGACGCGGCGAGCTTGTCGGCGGCCTGTATCGCGCGCAACGACAGATTCTGCCCGCCGTCGGCGGGATTATCGTCATCATCGCGCTCGGTCTTTGGTACGCCGAGGTGCTGGACGCCGTCACCGGCCCCCTGCTGCTTGCCACGGTAGCCGCGTCATTCGCCATCCTGCACCGCGAGTACTTTCGCATCGTGCTGCTCGCGCATCGCCGTCCGCAAGACGTGCTTCGTACCGATATTTTCTATGTCGCACTGATGGTGACGGGCGTTTTGCTTGCCACTTTGACACCGGTGCCGGCGGTCACCGCTATCTTCACGCTGAGCCTCGCCGCGATGGCGAGCGGGATATTGCTGTCGCGGACCTTGCACTGCCACGAGCCTTGGAACACGGACGGTGCCCCTGGCGTCCTGCGGGAAATCGCCCCGCTCGCCGCCTGGTCGACCGCGGGCGCGGGTATCTATTGGGTCTTCAGCCAGGGATATATCTATCTCGTCGCCGGAACACTCGACGTCGCCGCCGTGGCGGCGATTGCGGCAACGCGCCTGCTGATGATGCCCGTGAACCTCCTGTCGACCGGAATCGGCTCGCTCATGCTGCCGCTGGCCTCCGGCTGGCTGCAGCGGCACGGCGCCCATCTGTTGTGGCGTCGCCTGTGCCTTTCGGCTTTGGGCTTGGGCGCGGCAACATTGTGCTACTTCGCCGTCTTGTGGTTGTTGCGCGATTGGCTTTTTGCCATCGTCCTGAAAAAGCAATTCGCGCAACGCGATGAATTGTTAATGCTGTGGGGAGCTATTTTCTTTATAACAGTGGTCCGCAAACAACTGAACTACCTGCTTGCAGCACAGGAGCGTTTCCCCGCTCTAACCTTGCTAACGCTCGTGAGTGCCCTCATATCGCTCGCAGCCAGCTACTGGGGAATACTGCGGTTCGGCGCGGCCGGCGCGCTGGTGGGCATGCTGATCGGCGAATCGATCAGCATGACCGGCATCGTCATCCTTTCCTTCCGTTACGCACGGCGTCCGCTCACCGCCCCGGCCTGAGCACAGGGTGGAACGGCGAGTGAACGGTCGCGCGCCTGCGTCCCGGGGTATCGCCCCCCGCCGCGGCTCCCGCCACCCGCCGCGTCTCGAACGGCATCGCCGCGGCCAGCTGCGCCGCGGACAGGAACTCTCCCTGACCTTTGCGAACCCCGGCAATCAACGCCGCGATGCGCTCGCGTTCCCCGGGACTCATCTGGAGTCCGGTGACCCCGCCGGGTCTCGCTTGCTCCCCTTCGCGCCCGCTGACATCCCGGCGCAGGGGATTGAAGAGCGCGGGGGTTTCCCCGGACCTGGCCGAAAACACCCGGCGTTTCCAGTCTCCGAACATCCTGCGCCAGAAGAAAGGCGTGCCTACCCGGTATATCTGCGCGACCCGCGTTTCGGTCATCTGCGCCTGCCAGCGAACCTTATAGTAGCCAAAGCCCGAAAGCAGGTTGAAAGAGGCGTAGCGGCCGTCGATCGCCTGGCGCATGCCCATCAGCAGCGCGGCCGAGCCCGGCGCCAATCGGCTCAGACGGTCGTCGTAGACCATGTGCAGCGCGTAGAGGCCCTTTATGAACGCGCCGCTGATGAGCCCGGCGACGGGCACGCCATCGAGCAGGAGTACGTGAATCGATACCCGCATCGGCTGCCGCGCATCGAGCAGGCCCTTGAAGTACTCGACCCACCGGGGATATGGACCGATGACCGTGCCGGCGCGTGACTTCCAGCTGTGCGGCTCGATGCCGTGATAGAGCTCGAACAGCGCGGGAGTGGCGGCCGGGTCCGACGAGGCGAGGTATTCCACCTCCCCCGCCGCCAGGAAGCTGCGCATCTGGCGGCTGACGTTGGAGCGGAACTTCGGCGAGAATGATTTGAAGTACGCTTCCAGCGTGTCCCAGCGCACCTGAATGGTGGCATTGTCCAGGCTCGGCCACTGGCGTACCCAGTACCCCTTGAGCTTGACCGCGGCCGGCGGCGGGAACAGCGGAGAAGCCGCATCCTGCTGGCGCAACTCGAGGAAACTCCATTCGCGCCTGCGTTCCAGCAGGCAGGCGTAGAACGCCTCGCTCACCGCAAGGGCGTGCTCCGGCCTGGCCACCAGCTGCGGCCGGTCGCCGTCGTGAGCCACCAGAAAGCCGAGCCTGGACGCGCGCAGGCCCAGGACTCTCTGCGTCGCCTGCTTGAGCGCCATGTATCCGACCAAACGGCCGCCGTCGAAGGCGCAGAGGAACCACAGGCGCGGGCCCTGACCTTGCGAAAAGCCCTCTTCGTGCCGCAGAAAATTCTCGAAAAACTCGAAGGTCGAAAACGGATCGGGCCGCGCGCCGGTGCGGTTGAGCGCGTTGACCTCGTCTCGAAGGAACGCGGCCTCCTCCAGGGAGCCGAAGCAGCGTACCTCGATCAATCGCCCGCCTGGGTCGAACCGCTCGTTGCCTCGAGCGCGACCACGCCTCCTGGAGCATCCGGATCGATCCGCATCGACGGGACATGACGCTTGACCTGCAGCGGATCCAGCCCGGCCTTTTTCGCCAGCCGGTGAATCACCGTCTTCATCACCGCGGCCGGCCCGTTCTCGCGCGCGGACAAGTTCCGCACGCCGAGCCGGTTACGGAAGTAACGGTTGGCGATATAGACACGCGCGCGCCAGCGGTTCTCCCGGGTGAAGTGCTCGGTCGATAGCGACACGTTGACGCTGTCCAGATTCGTCACCCGATGCGGAGCATTCTGCGGCCAGGTGGCCCACTGCCCGGGCTCGAGATCGTAGACCACGGCCGCCCGATCGTAAGCATTCTCGTAGGGGAGGTATTCGTGCCGGACGCCGGCGAAGATGTCTTCCAGGTGTTCGCGCCGAATGTAGCGCTCGTCGAGGGCCGGGTAGATCCAGATTCGCTTGCGGCCCCGGACATGCCAGAGCGCCGACGCCGGACCGTCGGCGTGGTAGTAGACGAGCGCGCGCGGCGAGGAGATGAGCAAGGTACCCTGGGTCGCGACGGGCGAGAAGCCGGGCGCCAGCGCCGCGAGCTGCGCATACAGTTGATCGATGAGCGCTCGATAACGGTCATCGAAACGGTCGACGCGCGTGATGTTGAGCCACAGGCGCCCGTTCTTGACCGCCCGCAACAGCTCGGCGCCGCTCACTCCGTCGTGAAGCGCGAGCCGGTTCTCGACGCGTGCGGGGTCGATCCCCATCGACAACGCGTACAGATGCTGCCGGGGAAAGCGATCGAGGAGATCGATCAGCGCCGGATCGGTGAATAGCTCGGAGCGATCCAGATTGTGGGTCGCCAGGAGCGGCCGCCGGCCGAAGTCGGCCAGGCTTTCGGCGGACATCCGAACCACGGGCGTCCTGCCGATATGCGTGTTCGAGGAATCCAGGGGGCCTCCTAATTCTTCGCCAGGAACATGCGCGAATCCGAACAGGAGTTTTCCCCGGGAGGCGATAGTGCACCCATGAACCAGGCCGGCCCTTTCGACAGAAATAGCGTACTCGCCCGACCTGCCCTGTACCTGTGGCTGCCGAGGACGGCTGCGACGTAGGAATGATTCTTGAAAGGACCCGCTGCGGGAGAGGATCGCTCCGCCCATCGATTGTAGACCGCTACCGCTTTGGGCATCCCGTATTTACGGATGTTCCACGCGAGGATCTGCGCGCCGATCCTGATATTGAACTCCGGATCGAACAGCTTTTCCCGCGTGGCCTCGCTCCAGCCATCGACCCCGAGGCCGTTGGCGCAGCCTCCCTGCCCGTCCGGGCGGCACAACACTTGCATCAATCCGATGGATTCGTTGTCGGCGTTGTTGACGGCGTTCGGATCCAGGCGTGATTCCTTTCTGGCGACCGCTTTGAGCAATTGCCATTCGACTCCATACACCGCACCCCACTTTCTGAAGAGATCGTCCACCGGCGGAGGATTCGCGCCCGGCGCCCCCAACGGGGGCGATGCTCCGGCGTAATGCGAGGCGAAAAGCAATGCGCCCGCGAAGGCCATCAGCACCAGTCTATTTCTGCGGATAGCGCTCTCCCGATGCGGTCCTGGAGCAACAACGGCCCGTGCGAAACATCCGCGTAAGCACCGACACTCCCTTTCTCCAGTAGGATCCATGTTGCGCGCAGCGCGCACGGCTTATCCCATACCCTCGCGCATTAAACCGCCGATGCCCCCGCGCGTTCTGTGCGCTAGCGCACAGTCGAGGGCGCGACTATGTGCGACAGCGAACGGAAAGAGCCGCCGAATTCCGTGTAATCTCCGAAACTTGCGCGTGCCCGCGTGCCGCCGCGCGCTTTCCCACAGTCGGGATACGACCTTGCCGCCTTCGATCAAGATTGCGCCCGCCCACAACCGTCTGCTCGCGGCGCTGCCTGCCGACGTATTCGATCGCCTGCGCCCCGACCTGCGGCTGGTGCTCATGCCTCTGGGCAAGGTGATCTACGAACCCGGGGCTGAACTGGAGCAGGTTTATTTTCCCGTCCCGGGTTGTATCATTTCGATGCTCTACGTCATGACGGACGGCGCATCCGGGGAAATTGCCGTGGTCGGCGATGAAGGCATGGTAGGCATCGCCTTGTTCATGGGAGGGGACACCACCCCCAGCCGGGCGCTGGTGCAAAGCTCAGGCCAGGCGTTTCTCCTCGACGGGAACATGCTGAAAAGGGAATTCGAACGCCACGGCAAACTGCAGTCCTTGCTGCTGCGTTACACGCAGGCGCTGATCTCGCAGATGTCGCAGACCGCCGTGTGCAACCGGCACCATACGGTCGAAAAACAGCTCTGCCGCTGGTTGCTGCTGAGCCTGGACCGCCTGCCGAGCAACGAGCTCACCATGACCCAGGAATTGATCGCCAACATGCTGGGCGTGCGGCGCGAGGGCGTTACCGAGGCGGCGGGGAAGCTGCAGGCCCTCGGCCTGATTCACTATAGCCGCGGTCGCATTACCGTCCTCGATCGGCCGGGACTGGAGGCGCGGGTATGCGAATGCTATGCCGTGGTGAAGCGGGAATACGATCGCCTGCTGCCCAGGAAAGCGGCCCGAAGGTCAAGACCGGAATTGGTTCACGCCTAGGTTGTTGACGCCGGGCGAGGGCGGTCGATCGCCGCAAAGCGGAAGCAGCGTGGGATTTCTGGAGGCGGGGGTCGGAATCGAACCGGCGTCCACGGCTTTGCAGGCCGCTGCATGACCACTCTGCCACCCCGCCGTGTCCTGATCGATCGAAGAGGGGCAGCGGCCGGCCGCGACGCTGTTCCTCGGGAATCTGGAGCGGGAGACGAGTCTCGAACTCGCGACCTTAACCTTGGCAAGGTTACGCTCTACCAACTGAGCTACTCCCGCGCGAAGAACGGGAATTCTACGGACCGGTACCCCGGCGGTCAAGCTTGCGACGGTCCCCTTCCGCCCGCGGCGCCATTGCGAGCTTCAGATAGTAGAGCATCGACACCAGGGTCAGCAGCGCGGCGAGGAAGATCAGCCAGGTCCCGACGCGCTGCGGATCGAGAATGCCGATCCGGTCGTGATAAAGCAGCAGCGGCACGGCGACCATCTGCGAGATGGTCTTGATCTTGCCGAGGAAGTTCACCGCCACGCTTTTCGACTGGCCGACCTTCGCCATCCATTCGCGCAGCGCCGAGACCACGATCTCGCGCCCGATGATGACCACCGCGATGACCGCGTTGACCCGCTCCAGCTCCACCAGCACGATCAGCGCCGCGGCGATCATCAGCTTGTCGGCGACCGGGTCGAGGAACGCGCCGAAAGCCGACGTCTGGTTCAGACGGCGCGCGAGATAGCCGTCGAGCCAGTCGGTCACCGCGGCGGTTCCGAAGAGCACCGTGGCGATGAGGTTGCGGTGCCAGCTCGAGAGCCAGACCTCGGGAACGTAGAACACGCCGATCACCAGCGGGATCATCATGATCCGGATCCAGGTGAGGAGGTTGGGAACGTTAAGCGGCATGGAGCTCCTGGTAGATTTTTTCCGCGAGCTTGCGGCTGATGCCTTCGACCTGGGCGAGATCCTCGATGCTCGCGGCGACCACCCCCTTGAGCCCGCCGAAGCGCGTCAGCAACTGCTTGCGGCGCTGGGTACCGATGCCGGCGATGCCCTCCAGCGTCGAGGTGGTGCGCCGCCGGGAGCGGCGCGCCCGGTGGCCGGCGACGGCGAAGCGGTGCGCTTCGTCGCGAATGCTCTGGATCAGGTGCAAGCCGGGATGGTCGGGGGAAAGCGTCACCGAATGCCCGCCGATCCAGAGTTCCTCCAGGCCGGGCTTCCTCCCGGCTCCCTTGGCGATGCCGACGATGGTGATATCGGAAAGGCCCGCTTCCGCGAGCGCCGCCTTCGCCGCGGCCGCCTGTCCCTGGCCGCCGTCGATGAAGATCAGGTCCGGCGCGACGCCCTCTCCCCCGGCGATCCTGCCGTAGCGCCGTGCCAGCGCCTGCGCGAGCGCCGCGTAGTCGTCCCCGGGCGTGACGCCTTCGATGTTGTAGCGGCGATACTCACCGTGGCGCATGTCCATGCGATCGTACACCACGCAGGCGGCGACCGCCGCCTCGCCCATGGTATGGCTGACGTCGAAGCACTCGATGCGCTGTACCGACTCGGGCACGCCCAGGGCCTCGCGCAAGGCGGCGAGCCGCGCTTCCTGCGTGCTGTGCCCGGCGAGTTTCGCCCGGGCCGCCTGCAGGGCATTCTGCACCGCCATCTCGAGCCAGGCGCGCCGGTCGCCCGTCGGCCGCGTGACGATCCGCACGGCGCGCCGCGCGTGAGCGCCGAGGGTCGCCTCGAGCTCGGCGGCGTCGAACTCCGCGCCGACCACCAGGACCGGAGGAACGGGCCGTTCGAGATAGTGCTGCGTGATGAACGCCGCGAGCACTTCTGCGGTGTCGCGCTCCTCCGCGTTTTGCGGGAAGAAGCTCCGATCCCCGAGCTGCCGGCCGCCGCGCACCATCATCAGGTTGACGCAGGCGAGGCCGCGCTCGGTCGCGACGGCGATGATATCGACGTCGATATCCGTCCCGGTATCGGCGTACTGGCGCTGGCTGACTTGCACGAGCGACTGGATCTGGTCGCGATACAGAGCCGCTTCCTCGTAGCGCCGGCCTTCGGCGGCCTCCTGCATGCGCGCCTCCAGCCGCTTGAGCGCGGCATCGCTGCGCCCCTCGAGGTAGAGCTGGGCGGCGCCGGCGTCCTCGGCATAGGCCGCAGCCTCGATCAGGCCGACGCAGGGCGCGGTACAGCGCCGGATCTGGTGGAGCAGGCAGGGTCGCGAGCGGTTCGCAAACACCGAGTCCTCGCAAGTGCGAAGGCGAAACACCCGCTGCAGCAGCTGAATGCTCTCGCGCACCGCGCCCGCATGCGGAAACGGGCCGAAATAGCGGTTCGCCCTGTCCATCGCGCCGCGATGAAACCCGAGGCGCGGGAACTCGCCGCCGCTCAGCATCAGGTAAGGATAGGACTTGTCGTCGCGGAACAGGATGTTGTAGCGCGGCGCGAGCGACTTGATCAGGTTGTTCTCGAGTATCAGCGCCTCGGGCTCGGAGCGCGTGACCGTGATCTCGGCGCCGGCGACCTGGCTCAGCATCATGGCGATGCGCGGCCCGTGCTGGCCCTTCTGAAAATAGGACGACACGCGCTTTTTCAGATCGCCCGCCTTGCCTACGTAGAGCGCCTCGCCGCCCGCTCCGAGCATGCGGTAGACGCCCGGCCGCGCGGGCAGGCTCGCCACGAACGCCTGCGCGTCGAACACGCCCGGCCGCGGCCCGCTCGGCCGGTCTTCGGCCCGGAGCGTCTTGCTTCGGTGGGTCATTTGAGGCCGCGGAGAAATTGGGCGATATCGCCGATCACCGCTTCGAAAGCCGATGCGGTGAGGCGTTTGGTCTGCGTATTATAGCGACTGCAGTGGTAGCTATCGAAGAGACGGATGCCGGGTGCGGCTTCGCGGAACTCGTGCACGGCGTGATGCGCGAAGCGCCACCGGGCCTGGGTCAAACCCAGCGCCATCAGCACCGCGCGATGGGCGAGGCCGCCGAGCGCGAGAATCGCCAGCGGACGCGCCGCGGCGATCTCCCCGGCCAGGAAACGGTTGCAGCGGCGCAACTCGTCGGGATGAGGTTTGTTCTGAGGAGGCAGGCACTTCACCGCGTTGGTGATGCGGCAATCGAGCAGCTTCAGGCCGTCGACCCGGTCCACCGAGTCCGGACGGCTCGCAAAACCGAACTTGTGCAACGTTCCGTAGAGGAGGATTCCCGCGTGGTCCCCGGTAAAGGGCCGGCCGGTGCGGTTTGCACCGTGCATTCCGGGGGCGAGGCCCACGACCAGCAGCTTCGCCCGTTGCGGCCCGAAGGCCGGAACCGGCCGTGCATGGTAGGCCGGATGCTCCTCCCTGACCGCGTCCAGGAACCCGGCAAGCCGCGGGCAGTCCCGGCAGGCGGAATTGAATCTGGGCCGCGAAATCGGTTTCGTCACAACGGTGTTTGGTATAGAATCTCGCCCTTTTTCACGGCAATAAAACCATGGCCAAGGTTCTCGCAACCGAAATCCGCGTCGGCCACCTGCTCGAATGGGAAAAGCGGATCTGGCGTGTCCTCAAATGCTACCACGTGCACGTCGGCGGCCGCGGCGGCGCCTTCATGCAGGTCGAGATGAAGGACATCGAGAACGGCACAAAGACCAACCAGCGCATCCGCACCGAGGACAAGGTCGAGCGCGCCGTGGTCGAGGCGCGCGAGATGCAGTACCTGTACGGCGAGGCCGACAGCTTCGTTTTCATGGACAAGGAAAATTATGAACAGCTGAACCTGTCGCGTGAATTTCTCGACGAACAGGCGGGTTTCCTGCTGCCGAACACCGACGTCAAGGTGAACTTCTACGACGGCCGCGCGATCGGCGTCGAACTGCCCCCGTCGGTGGTGCTGGAGGTGGTCGACACGGAGCCCGGCATCAAGAACGCCACGGTGACCACCTCGTTCAAACCGGCCAAGACCGAGACCGGCCTGATGGTGCAAGTGCCGCCGTTCGTCAACAACGGCGAGAAAATCAAGGTCAACACCAACGACGGGGCGTACATCGAGCGGGTGTAGCATTTGCAACTCTGACGCGAGTAAGCCAGACTTGCCTTTACGGTATTACTCGGTGCGCATCAATGAAAACCTTGTCGTTCAAAGTGCCGGAATCGCTCGACCGTAAGCTTGCCGCGGTGGTCAAACGCCGTAGAGTGGGAAAAAGCATCCTGGTGCGCGAAGCCTTGACACGCTACCTCGACGAGTCGCCCGCCGTACGCCGTGGATCATTTCTCGAACTTTCGGGCGACCTCCTCGGCTGCGTGAAGGACGCGCCCGCCGATCTGTCGTCCAATCCGCGCCGCCTCGCCGACTTCGGCAAGTGATTCGACGATACATCGTCGACGCCGGACCGCTTGTCGCCTTCCTCAGCGTCCGCGACCATCATCAGGCCGTTTCGCCCTTTGCCTGAAGGGGAACCCACTCTCATTCAAGGCGGATCTGAGGCTCAGGTCGCGTTTAGCGCACCGCCTTCGCCTTGAAATTCGGGTTCTCGATGATGCCCAGCCGGTTGCCGAAGGGGTCAGCAACCGCGGCCACCTTGATGCTTTCACCGACGTCGGTGACGGCTTGCAGCGAACTCGCTCCGAGTGAAAGAAGTCTGGCGTAGGTTTCGTAGGCATTGTGTACGCCCCAATATGCCTGGGCGCCCGCCGTCCCGGGCGCTGCGTTGGGCAGCAGACCCAGTTCGAAGCCTCCCACCGAAAAGCCGACATAGAACGGCTGATCGAAATAGGGTTCCTGATCCAGAAATTTCGAATACCAGGATTTTGCCGCGGCAAGATCCGGGGCGGGATAGATCACGG
>JBATEB010000300.1:0-6478 GCA_049663805.1 Burkholderiales bacterium
CACGACGCACCGCCCAAGACGGGCGTCCTCACCGGGCCGGCGCGGCGCGGCGCGCGCCTGTTCCGGCGCAATTGCGCCTTCTGCCACGCCGTCGATGGCAGCGGCCGGAACTGGATCGGCGCTTTCCTCGAGCCCCATCCGCGCAATCTCGCCGATCGCGACTTCACCTCCGCCACGACCCGGCGGCGCCTTGCCGCCGTCATCCGGGACGGCCTCCCCGGGACATCCATGCCGGCATGGAAATCGGTCTTCGGGGAAGAAGACGTGCAGGCGATCGTCGCTTATCTTTCGGCCGCCTTCGGACCCATCGATCCCTAGCGAAAACCGGGGACAGACCACGGTTTTTGCGGACCCAGCTCACACCGGAAAACCGTGGTCTGTCCCCGGTTATCCCGGGCCCCCGGCTACCCCGGGCCGACGCCGATCGGCGTTCTCCCCGAACTGGCGGTCGATCCTCGCGGCCGTCAAATCACCTTCGAGTAGGAGGCGCGCGCGCGCCCGGCGCGCAGGTAGCGGTCGAATACCATGCAAAGGGCGCGCACGATCAGCCGGCCCGACGGCGTGACGCTGATCCATTCGTCGTTGAGCGTGACCAGGGATTCCTGCTCCATCCGCCTGAGATCCTCCAGCTCGAGCGCGAAGTAGCGGTCGAATTCGACGAGATGGGCGATCGAGATCGCCTCTTTGGAAACTTCGAAGTGGCACGCCAGCGCCTGGATCACGGCGCGCCGCAGCAGGTCGTCGGCGTTGAGCTCGATTCCCCGCATCACCGGCAGCACGCCGTCATCGAGCCTTGCGTAGTATTCGTCGAGCGTCCGGAAATTCTGGGCGTAGACCGCGCCGACCGTGCCGATCGCCGAGACGCCCAGCCCCAGGATGTCGCAGTCCCCCGAACTCGAATAACCCTGGAAGTTGCGGGTCAGGCGCCCCTGCCGTTGCGCGACCGCGAGATCGTCCTCGGGCTTCGCGAAATGATCCATGCCGATGTAGGTGTATCCGTCCGACTCGAGCCGATCGATCGCGGCGGTCAGGAGCCGCAGCTTGGTCTCCGGCGCGGGCATGTCGGCCTCGGCGATGCGCCGCTGCGGTTTGAACTGCGTCGGCAGGTGCGCATAGGAGTAGAGGGCGACACGATCCGGGCCGAAGCCGGTGACGAGCCCCAGGGTGCGCTCGAATCCTTCCAGAGTCTGCTTCGGCAACCCGTAGATCAGATCGACGTTGACCGAACGAAAACCGTGCGCCCTCGCCGCCTCGACGACCGCCCGGGTTTCCTCGAATCCCTGGATGCGGTGGATCGCGCGCTGCACTTCGGGGTTGAAGTCCTGGACGCCGAGGCTGATGCGATTGAAACCGAGCCGGGCGAGCAGCGCCACGCGCTCCGGCGTCACGGTTCGCGGGTCGACTTCGATCGCGTACTCGCCGCCCGCGGCGAAGTCGAATTCGGAGTGCAGCGCCTGCATCATCTCGGCGAGCTCGGCGTCGGTGAGAAAGGTGGGAGTGCCCCCGCCCCAGTGCATCTGGCTGATCGCGCGGTCCTCGCCGAGGCAGTCGGCAAGCAGCCGGATTTCGCGCTTGAGATACTTCAGGTACTTGGCGGAGCGGCCGTGATCCCGGGTGACGATCTTGTTGCAGGCGCAGTAGTAGCAGATCGTTCCGCAGAACGGCAGGTGAACGTATAATCCCAGCGGCCGGGCGAATCCGCCGACGTTGCGGTTCCGCAGCCACTGGCCGTAGGCCTCGGCGTCGAAAGCCTCGACGAAACGGTCCGCGGTCGGGTAGGAAGTGTAGCGCGGGCCGTTTCCGCCGTACTTGCGGATGAGGTCCGGGTCGATGACGAGCTTGTCGGGCACGCTGTGTACGATCTCGGGGCGCTTCAGGATGGCAATTCCCGTCTACTATGGAGCAGGCGCTCCGGCCCGTATTGACCTGGGTCAAACGCGCTGGCCCGCGCCCGGCCTCCCCTCCCGGGAGGGTATCACCGAATGATCCACTCCGACAGCCGCGACGACGGCGGACTCCCGCTCATCGTCTTCGGCCCGGTGCTGGCGCTCGGGGCGTTTACCGCCCTCCTCGCCCTGCTCGCCGGGCTGTTCGGCTGGTACGCCGACGAGATGCTCGTCACGGCGGCCGGCGTCGGCAGCGTCGTCATCCTGCTGGCGGTCGCGCTCGTCTACCGTGAGGTGGCGATGCAGCGAGCCGCGAACCGCGCCCTGGAGAGCGCCGAGGCGCGCGTGCGCGGCATCCTCGATTCGGCGATGGACGCGATCGTCACGGTCGACGAGAATCAACGCATCGTGCTTTTCAACGCCGCCGCCGAAACGGTCTTCCAGTGCCCGCGCGCCCAGGCCATCGGCACGCCGCTCGCGCGGTTCGTACCCGAGCGCTTCCGCACCGGACACGAGCGCCACGTCGGGCTTTTCGGCGAAACCGGGACGGCATCGCGCCGCATGGCCGGGGCGCGCATCGTCACCGGCCTGAGGTGCAGCGGCGAGGAGTTCCCGGTCGACGCCTCGATCTCGCATATCTCGGAGAAGGGAAGGACGCTGTATACGGTGATCCTGCGCGACGTCACCGAGCGGGTCCGCGCGGACGAGGCGCTGCGCCGCTCCCAGCAGGAGCTGCGCGAGCTCGCCTCGCGGATGGACTCGGTGAGGGAGCAGGAAAAGAGCCGCATTGCCCGGGAGCTTCACGACGAGCTGGCGCAGGCGCTGACCGCGCTGAAAATGGACACCTCCTGGGTCGCCGAGCGGCTTTCCGCCGGCCAGGGCGCGCTCGCCGCGAAGCTCACCGCCATGCAGGCCATGCTCGACGGCACGGTGGCGGCGACCCGGCGGATCTCCGCCGACCTGCGGCCGCTGCTGCTCGACGACCTGGGCCTGGTGCCGGCCGCCGAGTGGCTGGTGCAGAATTTCAGCGAGCGCACGGGAGTCCGCTGCGAGCTGGCGGTCGGCGCTCCCGAGCTGGGGCTCGAGCCCTCGCTCGCGAGCGCGGTGTTTCGCATCCTGCAGGAGTCGCTCACCAACGTGGCCCGGCATGCCCAGGCCTCCCTGGTCGAGGTCATCCTCGACCGCAGCGCCGGCCAGGTCACGCTCACGGTGCGCGACAACGGCCGCGGATTTTCCCCGGAGAGTCCGCGCAAGCCCAACTCCTACGGGCTGATGGGCGTGCGCGAGCGGGCCTACCTCCTCGGGGGGGAGGTCCGGATCGCCAGCGAACCCGGGCGGGGCACCACTGTCGAAGTGCACGTCCCCCTGGAACGCGACGCGGTCAAGGCATGATCCGCATCGTCATCGCCGACGATCACCCCATCGTGCGCGAGGGCCTGAAGCAGCTCCTCTCCGCGGGGCCCGATCTCGGCGTCGTCGGCGAGGCCCAGAACGGGCACGAAGTGATGCAGCGCGTTCGCGAGCAGGAGTTCGACGTGCTGGTGCTCGATCTGTCGATGCCGGGCAAGAGCGGGATCGAGCTGATCAAGCAGGTTCGCGAGGAAAAACCGCGGCTGCCGATCCTCGTGCTCAGCATGCACCAGGAACATCAATACGCGGTGCGGGCGATCAAGGCCGGCGCCGCGGGCTATCTCACCAAGGACAGCGCCGCGGCGCAGCTCGTTCCGGCGATCCGCAAGGTCGCGGGCGGCGGCGCTTTCGTCACGGCCGCGGTCGCGGAGCAACTCGCCCTGAGCGCCATGCCGCGCGCCGACGGACCGCCGCACGAGACGCTCTCGGACCGCGAGTTCCAGGTATTCAGGCTGCTCGTGACCGGAAAGACCGTATCCCAGATCGCCGGACAATTGAATCTGTCGGTCAAGACGGTGAGCACGCACAAGGCGCGCATCATGCAGAAGATGAACCTGAACAACCCCGCGGAGCTCATCCGCTACGCCATCCGGCACGGCCTGACCGGGGATTCCGACTCGGGCCCGGTCTGAGGCGCCGGTCCTGTCGGCGTCCTTTCCCGACAGGTTCTTCACGACCCGCGTTGTCTTCCATCGACGGTTCGCGCGAGGCGGCGAGTCGACTGTCGGAATCCGGTCACGCCGACCGGCAGGCCGGATGAGCCGGAAAGCTCCTCTTTACGTTCGCTAACGAACAGAGCATCCCGGTAGGACCGGGATAATCGCCCCTTATGGGAGGTTCACTCATGAACGGCGCCAGGCCCCCGGTCCGCCCCACGCGCCGCGCCTCGGGGCTTCATCGCTGTAGGACTCGTCCTACGGTTCCGGGCGGCTTCTCCTACAACGCTTTTCAGGCACCGCCGATGGTTCCGGGCGGCGCCCGCTCCCATACTGGAGGCATGGATAACGCACCGCCCGAAGTCCGCAACCACGTTTTCATCGTCGAGGACTCGGCTCCGATCCGCGAGCGCCTCGGCGCGCTGCTGCGCGACATCGAGGGGGTGTCGATCGTCGGCGAAGCCGGCTCGGTCCGCGCCGCCGTCGAAGGCATCCTGCGGACGCGGCCGGAGTCGGTCGTGCTCGACATCCAGCTCCTCGACGGCAGCGGGGTCGACGTGCTGCGCGAAGTCTGCCCGAAGGCACCGGAGGTCGTCTTCGTCGTCCTGACCAATCATGCCCATCCGCAGTACCGCCGGATCTGCATGGAAGCGGGGGCGAGCCACTTCTTCGACAAGTCCACCGAGATCGGCAAGGTGAGGGAAGTGATCACCGGGCTGGGCGCCACCCGTCACTAGGATCAGGAAATCGGATCCGCAAGGAGAACGCATCATGAGAGGAACAGCCCGCATGGAAACCCTGACGATGGAACTAACGGATCCGCAACGCCGGCTTCAAGGCGAGGTCGCCAAAGTCCATACCCGCTGCTCGGCCTGCAACCTGCGGGAGCTGTGCCTGCCCTGCGGCCTTTCCGGGCAGGACCTCGACCGGGTCGAAGAGTTGATCTACACCCGCAGGCGCCTGGAGCGCGGGGAAAACCTCTATCGGGCGGGGGACAGGTTCAACTCGCTCTACGCCGTGCGCAGCGGCTTTTTCAAATCCATGCAGACCCTCGAGGACGGCCGCGAGCAGGTGACCGGATTTCACATGGCCGGCGAGATCATGGGTATGGACGGAATCGGACCGGAGAAGCACGGCTCGAGCGCGCTCGCGCTGGAAGACAGCGAAGTATGCGTGATCCCGTATTCGCGGCTCGAGAACCTCGGCCGCGACATGCCGCTGTTCCACCACCAGTTCCACAAGGTCATGAGCCGCGAGATCGTGCAGGAGCGCAGCGTCATGCTGCTGCTCGGCACCATGCGCGCGGAGGAGAGGCTGGCGGCGTTCCTCCTCAATCTGTCGCAACGCTTCACCGCCCGCGGCTATTCGGCCTCGGAGTTCAATCTGCGCATGACGCGCGAGGAGATCGGCAGCTACCTGGGCCTCAAGCTGGAAACGGTGAGCCGGGCGTTTTCCAGGTTCCAGGAAGACGGACTGATCAGCGTCCACCAGAAGCACATCCAGATTCTCGACGTGCAGGGCCTGAGGCGCTGCATGGGCCAGAAAGCCGACTGACGGCCTACTCGAACGTTTCGACAAACCGCTCCTGGAATTCCGCCAGCCGCTCCGGGGGCAGGCGGTCGATCCCGGCCGCGGTGCGCCGGCCGCCCCCGGCGGGAAACTGCCGGCAGAACTCCTCCGCCCCGATGCCCTCCCCCGCCGGCGCGCGCACGCTCACCACGTAGCTCCCTCCAGTCATCGGCGCGAGCACCGCGTGTGCGCGGTCCCGATGGACGGCAGCCAGATGGTTCGCGAAGGTCCCATGCACGCGCCGGCTCCACGGCGCATCCGGCAGAACGTACAGGCTTGCGCCTTCGCGACTCCAGCGGGCGCGCTGCGCGAGGGCCGCCTCGAGATCCGCGCGCCGCGCGGCGTCCAGCCGCCGCAGGAGATCGCTGCCGGAGATGAAACCGAACGGTTCGTCGTACAGCGCGAGCGAGCGGTACAGCGCCTCCGGCGCCACCAGCAAATCCGATTCGCTCTCCCCGTAGGCGTTGTAGTTGAGGCTGCGGCCGAGCTCGCGCAACTGCTCGATCCGGGCCGGGCCGAGCGCGAGCCCCGCACCCAGCGCGAGCGCCGTCTCGTCGAGACTGTCGCCGAACGCCCCGACCACGGCCCAGATCCGATGGCGTCCGTGCAGGTAGCGATCCACCAGCATGCTGGTGCAGATGCCTTCCGCGGGGTCGATCACGGCTTCGAGGCCGGGGTGCGCGGGGACCTCGCCCGCGAAGTGATGGTCGAAGTAGCGGACGCGGGCGCCGCGCGCGAGCAGCCGCAGCAAGCCCTCGCGGTTGCGCTCGAGCGACACATCGAGCACCGTGACGCTGTCCCCCGCGCCGGCGTCGACACGATCGAGCAGCGAGATGTCGCGTTTCACGCCCGTCACCAGCTGCGACTCGGCCGGCTCGGCGAGACGAAGCTGGCGCAGCGAGCACAGGCCGTCCGCGTCGCCGTTGAAAACGTCAACGCGGCGCATGCGCCACCTCA
>JBATEB010000301.1:0-11636 GCA_049663805.1 Burkholderiales bacterium
CTCGAGCTTGGGCTTGCGCAGCTCTTCGATGGTCTTGGTGGTGCAGTCGGGAAAGGTGAGCAGAAGCTTGGCGCAGATGTCCTCGACCCTGGCGTCGAGCATCGCGAGATCCACCGATCCCCTGGCCATCAGCGCCTTGCCCTCCTTCGCCGCTTCGCCGGTCTTGAAATCGCCGTACACGATGCGACCGTATTCGTCGGAAAAGCGCAGCGTCTCGACCAGCGGGTTGGCGACGAAGCGGCCGTCCACCTTGAGCGCCGGGGCGATGTCGGCGAGCAGGCCCCAGTGATACGCCTTGTGCGCCGAGAACGGCTCGCACAGCACGCACGCGACCATGGCGCGGTCGGCGCCGATCACCGGCGGCAGGAAATCGGTCGCCCCGCCGATCGGCGCCGATCCGTGCTTGGGGCCGGCCTGGCCGAAACGCGCCAGATCCTGCGCGACGGAAAAGTCGCAGGCCATTCCGAGCTCCTGGCCGCCGCCGATGCGCATGCCGTTCACGCGGCAGATCACCGGCTTGTCGCAGACCAGGATGGCTGAAACCATGTCGTTGAATACGCGCATGTATTGACGGTATTCCTGGGGCCGTCCGGCGTAGTACTCCGCGTACTCCTTGGTATTGCCGCCGGTGCAGAACGCCTTGTCGCCGGTCCCGGTGAAGACCACGGAATTGACGTCGCGCGCGTTGGAGGCGGCGCGAAAGGCCATGATCACGCCTTTCGCCATCTCGGTCGTGTAAGAGTTATATTGTGTCGCGTTGTCGAGCCAGATCCAGGCGTTGTACACGCCCGGGACGGTCTTGCCGTCGGGGGTTCTGGCGGGGCGCTTCTCGTAGCGGATGCCCGCAGCGACGTAGCCGTCGACGAGGTCGTGGTTCTTGAGAACGAGCGGGGCGGCAGGCGCATTCATGGTTTCACCTCCAGGAGTAAGCCGGCACGAGCGTCGAACGCCATTCAGTATCCTCCTATTGCCCGGCCGCCCCGGCTTGCTCGGCTTGACTCGGCTGCCTGCCGGGCCTATAGTCGCATTATAGTACTACTTTACTATAATAGGGTCAACACCCGATGGGAGTATCGTCGCTTCCGCAACGGCGAAATTTGCGCCAAATCAAATCCGGAGCGATTTTCGACCCTAGACTGGCGGCTGACAAGGAGGCTTGAGTGGCCCAGCAGAAACCCGATTCGACGGCGAATGCGACGAGCCTGACCCTGGCGCTGACCGGCAGCGGCGGGGCGGGGGTCATGACCGCGGGAAACATGCTGCTGGAGGCGGCCGCGCGCGCCGGGTGGTACGGGCTCATGGTGCGCTCCAGCGGCCCGCAGATCCGGGGAGGCGAGGCGGCGGCGCTGTTGCGCCTGGCCATCCACCCGATCGATTGTCTCGACGACCGCTTCGACATGGTGCTCGGTATCGACTGGCAGAACATCCATCGCTTCGCCGACGAGATTCCCGTCGATGCAGCGAGTCTCATGGTCGGCGATCCCGATCAGGGCCCTCCACCCGAGCTGTTCGTGAAGCGCGGCCCGCGCTATGCGACCGTCGCGTTCAAGAAGATGGCCAAGGCGATCCCCGGCAGCTGGCCGAACATGATCGTGCTCGGCGTCGCCGCCGCGCTCGCGGGCCTGTCGGCCGAATCGGTGAAATCGGTGGTGCGGAAGACATACAAGAAACGCGCCGAGGGACTCGACGCGAGCCTGGCCGCGGTCGAGGCGGGGTTCGCCGCGGCGAGCGAGCTGCCGGTCACGCCGCGCCTGTGCTCGCCGACCCCTGCCGTGCAGCCGCGCTGGCTGATCACGGGGAATCAGGCCGCCGGATACGGTGCCGTGCGCGGCGGCGTGCGCTTCGTCGCGGCCTATCCGATTACTCCGGCCACCGAGGTCCTCGAGTGGCTCTCGCCCGCCCTGTCGAAGGTCGGCGGCGCGCTGGTGCAAGCCGAGGACGAGCTGGCCTCGATCAACATGGCGATCGGCGCTTCCTTCGGCGGCGTGCCGGCGCTGACCGCGACCTCCGGCCCGGGCCTCGCGCTCATGACGGAAGCCCTCGGGCTGGCCGTGGCGGCCGAGGTGCCCATCGTGGTGATCGACGTGATGCGCGGCGGGCCGTCCACGGGCATCCCGGCGAAAAGCGAGCAGAGCGACATCAATATCGCGGTGAGCGGCCTGCACGGCGACGCGCCCCGGTTGGTGGTGGCGCCGAACTCCGTCGCCGACTGCCTCCCCGCCACGCAGTGGGCGGTGCACCTCGCCGAAGCGATGCAGGTGCCGGCGATCGTGCTGTCGGATCAGTACCTGGGACAGACGCGAGCGGTGGTGGACCGGCCCGCCGACGTGTCCTTTATCGGCGAGCGCTCCCGCTCGCCCGCGAGCGTCGATGGCTACCAGCGCTATGCGGTCACCGAATCGGGCGTTTCCCCCATGGCCATTCCGGGTACGCCGGGGGTGGCCTACACCGCCGACGGCCTGGCGCACAACGAGCGCGGCACTCCTTCGAGCCAATCCGCGGACCACGCGGCGCAACTGGACAAGCGCGAGCGCAAGCTGCGGCAGCACGATTACGGCAAGCACTGGGCCGAGATCGAAGGCGGCGGCGACATCGCGGTCGTGACCTTCGGCTCGTGCACCGCCCCCGTGCGCGAGGCGCTGGCGCGCGCCGCCCGCGACGGCATCAAGGCGCGGCTGGTGTCGATGCGGCTGCTCTCGCCGGCGCAGCCCGAGCGTCTGGCGAAGGCGCTGGCGGGCGTGAAACGGGTGCTGGTGGTGGAGCAGAACCACAGCGGGCAATTTCACCGTTACCTGCGCGCCGATTTCGATCTGCCCGGGGAAGTGCGCAGTCTGCGCCGTCCGGGACCGCTGCCGATCCTCCCCGGCGAAGTCTATCAACAACTCGCCGAATGGAGCCGCGCATGAGCAGTGTCGTCGCTTCTTCGCCGCTCACGCCGCAAGCCTTCAAATCGGACTACAAGCCGATCTGGTGTCCGGGCTGCGGCGATTACGCCGTCTTGAACTCGATCGCCAAGTCGTTCGCGATGCTCGAGCTCAAGCCCGAGAACATCGCCGTCGTCTCCGGCATCGGCTGCTCCTCGCGGATTCCCGCGTATACGAACTGCTACGGCTTTCATGGCGTGCACGGCCGCGCGCTCGTCGCGGGCAGCGGCCTGAAAATCGCCCGGCCCGACCTGACCGTGCTGGTGGCAAGCGGCGACGGCGACGGCTACTCGATCGGCGGCAATCATTTCCTTCACGCCTGCCGCCGCAACGTCGATCTCACCTATATCGTGATGGACAATCACGTCTACGGCATGACCAAGGGACAGCCCTCGCCGACCACCGAGCCGGACTGGGACTCGAAACTCTCCCCCGGCGGCACCGGACTGCGCACCTTCCATCCGCTGGTGATCGCGCTCGCCGCGGGGGCCAACTTCGTCGCGCGGGCGTTCTCCGGGGATCCCAACGGCACCGCGGAGATCATCGCCGACGCGATTCGCACGCCCGGGTTCTCGTTCGTGGAAATTCTCAGTCCGTGCGTGACTTTTCGTCCCGAGCAGCGCGACTGGAAGAAGCGGGTACGACCGGCGCCGGTCGCGACGACCGATGACCCGGCGCGCGCGGCGAGGCGCATCATGACCGACGACGGGTTCAATGTCGGCGTGCTTTACAAGGGCGGGCGCAGGCCCTATCAGCCGCCCATCGGGAAGGTCACCCAGCGCGTTGCCGACCTGGAAGCGGAGTTCGCGATATGAGCGCCGGAAAGCGAAAGAAACCGCTTGCGCGGAAGACGGCGGCGCGCCGAGGCGCAGGCGTTCGGGGGCGCGGGAAGCCGGCTGCCCGGGCCGATTCCGGCAGCCGGGCGGATTTTCTCGCGCGCGCCTGGGCGATGGAGCTCGAAGCCGCCGAGCGTTACGCGACGTTCGCCGACGCGATGGAAGCGCACAACAACCGCGAGGTGGCGGAGTTGTTCCGCAAGCTCGCCCGCATCGAGCAGCTGCACGCGGACCAGCTGCTGGAGGAGGATCTCGCCCGCCACCGGCCCGCACTGCCCGCCGCGGGTATCCGCTGGAAAGGGGGGGAGGGTCCGGAGACCGCGGCACCGGGCGAGCTGCACTACCGCATGCAGCCCTATCATGCGCTGCAGATCGCGCTCGAGTGCGAAAAGCGCGCGAACCGGTTCTTCGCCGATTTTGCCTCCAGCGCGACCGACGCCAAGGTGCGCAAGGCCGCGCGCGAAATGGCGGCGGAGGAGGCCCAGCATGTCAGCCTGATCGAAGACTGGCTCAAGCGCGTACCCCCGCCCGACGCGGACTGGATGCACGATCCCGACCCGCCGGTCGTGTCCGACTGAAGGCAGAGTCCATGGAAGTCCTGCATCCAAAGGGCTGGGCGGCGCCGGTCGGGTACTCGAACGGCGTCGCCGCAAAGCCCGGCCGCATCGTGTTCGTTGCGGGGCAGGTGGGGTGGGACGAGCAGCAGCAGTTTCGCTCCGACGAAATCGTGCCGCAGTTCGAGCAGGCGCTGAAGAACATCCTGGCGGTGCTGGCCGAAGCCGGTGGCCGGCCGGAGCACATTTGCCGCATCACCGGATTCTGCTGCGACAAGCAGGGCTACCTGGCGGGGCGCCGGGAACTGGGGGAAATCTGGAAGCGCATCATGGGACGCCATTACCCCGCGATGAGCATGATCTTCGTATCCGGGCTGCTGGATAACCCGGGGAAGATCGAGCTCGAGGCGACGGCGGTCGTACCGGAGTGAGGCAGGCGGTCGAAAGGCAGGGCAAAGACGCGGAGGGCAGGACATGAACGTCGCGACGCTGAAGTTCTCGGGGCTGCTGTACGGGATGTATCTGGCGATGAAGCTGCAGCGCTTGCGCTATCCGCGCCTCCGGCGGCACCTGAAGGAAAGGAACTTCACCTGCCAGATCAAGACCTTCGACGGCTCGGTGGGGCGCTCCTTCACCTTCAGGGACGGCACGGTTTCCTCCCGCAGCGGCGTCGACCCCGCCGCCGACATCTGCATTTCGGTCGCTTCGGCTGGGCTCGGGGCGCGCCTGTTCGTCCCCTGGGTCGATCAGCTCGATCGCACCGAGGCGATGAAGAACTTCGACTTCAAGGCCGACGGTCCGGACGAACTCATCGTCTGGTTCACGCAGGCGATGATGATGCTGCGCTCGGCCGGCTGGAAGTTCGGCACCGGGATGAGCGACGGGACCACGCGCTATGTCACCAACACCAACGGCGGCCCGCTGTTCGTCTACGTCAAGGACGACAAAGTCATTCGGCTGACGCCGCTCGAGTACGACCGGACCGACGCCGCGCCCTGGACCATCCGCGCGCGCGGCAAGACCTTCACCCCGCCGCACCAATCCACCGCGGCTGCCCACGCCCTGTGCGGAAAGACGACGCTGTATTCGCCGGACCGCATCCTGTATCCGATGAAGCGCGTGGATTTCGATCCGAACGGCAAGCGCAACCAGAAGAACCGCGGTACTTCCGGTTACGAGCGCATCAGCTGGGACGAGGCGCTCGACCTCGTCGCGGGCGAAATCAAGCGCTGCAAGAGGGAATACGGCCAGGGCGCGATTCTGTGCAATCACGGCTCGCACCACAACTGGGGCAACATCGGCTACTACATCAGCTCGGCCTACAAGTTCTTCAACCTCATCGGCACGACGAAAGTGGTGCACAACCCGGACAGCTGGGAAGGCTGGTACTGGGGCGCGATGCATCACTACGGCTACAGCATGCGCCTCGGGCAGACGGAGACCTACAACACCGTCGAGGACCTCCTGAAGGAGGCCGAAATGGTGGTCTTCTGGGCGGCCGACCCGGAGGCGACCAGCGGCTCCTACAGCGCGTACGAAGGAACCATCCGCCGGATGTGGCTGCGCGAGCTCGGCATCGAGATCGTGCACATCGATCCCTACTTCAATCACACCGCGGCGCTGCACGGGGGCAAGTGGTTCGCGCCCAGGCCGGGCACCGACACCGCCATGGCCATGGCAATCGCCCACGTGTGGATCACCGAGGGGCTCTACGACAAGAAGTTCGTCGCCGAGCGCTCGATCGGATTCGAAGTGTGGCGCGACTACCTCCTCGGCAAGGAAGACGGGGTGCCGAAGACACCGGAGTGGCAGGAGGGCGAGACCGGCGTTCCGGCCAGGGAGGTGCGCGTGCTCGCGCGGCGCTGGGGAACGAAGAAGACCTATCTCGGCGCGGGCGGCTGGGGCAACGGCCACGGCGGCGCCTGCCGCTCGTCGACCGGCATCCAGTGGGCGCGGACGCTCGCGTGTCTGCTCGCGATGCAGGGCATGGGCCGGCCCGGGGTCAATTACGGCCACCTGCAATGGGGCACGCCGATCGACCTGCACTTCTATTTCCCGGGTTACGCCGACGGCGGCGCCTCGGGCGACATCGAGAATACCGGCATGCCGATCAGCCTGTATCAGCGGATGCCGCAGCTGCCGACCTTCAATCCTTCGACCCAGAAAGTGCCGCGGCTGCAGATCCCCGAGGCGATCCTCGAGGGCAAGGCCGAGGGCTATCCCTGGAACGGCAAGACGATCGAGGGGCAGTTCAGGAAGTTCAGCTACCCCGAGCCCGGCCATTCGCCGATCCGCATGTTCTACAAGTACGGCGGCGCCTCGATCGGCACGATGTCGCAGACCAACCGCTACGTGCATGCCTACCGCACCGAGAATCTCGATTTCGTGGTGAACCAGTCGATCTGGTTCGAGGGCGAGGCCAAGTTCGCCGACGTGATCCTGCCGGCCTGCACGCAGTTCGAGCGCTGGGATTTGAGCGAGTTCGGCGGCACGGGAGGCTACGCGCTGCACGGCCAGACGCAGATGAACCACCGCGTCATCCTCATGCAGCACAAGTGCATCGAGCCGCTGGGCGAGTCGAAGTCGGACTTCCAGATCTTCGAAGCGCTCGCGACCCGGCTCGGCCTCGGCGCCTATTTCTCGGAAGGGATGAGCGAGCTCGACTGGGTGAAGCGCCTGTTCGATGCCTCCGACCTGCCGAAATACATCTCGTGGAAGGCGTTCCTGAAGAAGGGCTACTTCGTGGTTCCGCCCCTGGCCGAGGACCGGCGCGACCCGGTATCGCTGCGCTGGTTCTACGAAGGGCGGAAGAAGGACGTGCCCGAGCCGCATCCGCTCCCCGGGGACTACGGCGAGGAGTTCATGAAGGGGTTGCAGACGCAGTCCGGCAAGTTCGAGTTCGAATGTTCGAGCTTGAAGCGCTTCGATCCCGACGATCCGGAGCGCCCCCCGATCGTCAAGTACCTGCGCTCCTGGGAAGGGCCCGGAACCGAGCTCTACGAGCGCTACCCGCTGCAGCTCATCTCGCCGCACTCGCGCTTCTCCTACCACACGCTCTCCGACGGCAAGGACAGCTCGATCAACGACATCAAGGAGCACCGCGTGCTCCTCGACGGGCATTACTACTGGGTGTTCCGCATCAACGGGCAGGACGCGGCGGAGCGGGGGATCAAGCAGCACGACCTGGTGAAGATCTTCAACGACCGCGGCGCGGTGGTGTGCGCGGCGCACCTCACCCAGCGCCTGCCGCGCGGGGTGGTGCACGCCTACGAGTCTTCCGCCTGCTACGCGCCTCTGGGCGAGCCGGGCCATTCGGTCGATCGCGGCGGCTGCATCAATCAACTGACGCCGAAGCGCTCGATCGCGAAGAAAGTCACGGGCACCGCCGTCAATTCCTGCCTGGTGCAGGTGGCCCTGTGGGACGGTTCAAAGGATCTGCAGGCCGCGGCAGGCGAAGCGGCGCCGGCGCGTGCGGCGGCGGAACGCCGGTCCGGGGCGGACGCTCCGGCCATGGCGAAATAGCGGAGGCGCGCATGAAAAAATGGAACCTCGTGATCGACGTGGCGAAGTGCTTCGGCTGCAACGCCTGCGCCGTCGCCTGCCACGACGAGTACTACGACAACGACTTTCCGGGTGTCGCCGCCTCCATGGCGAAACACGGCCAGCGCTGGATCGATATCCTGCAGCGCGAGCGGGGCCAGGCGCCGATGGTGGAAGTCGCCTACCTGCCGGTGACCTGCAACCACTGCGATGACGCCCCCTGCATCAAGGCGGCGAAGGACGGCGCCATCACCAAGCGCGACGACGGCATCGTCATCATCGATCCGGTGAAGGCGAAAGGCCAGCGGCAGCTGGTCGGCGCCTGTCCCTACGGCGCGATCCACTGGAACGCGGACAAGCAGCTCCCGCAGGCCTGGCCCTTCGACGCCCACCTGCTCGACCGGGGCTGGAGCCGGACGCGCGCCTCCCAGGTCTGCCCCACCCAGGCGATCCGGACGGTCCACGCCGAGGACGAGGAGATGCGCAAGATGGTCCAGGAGGAAAAGCTCGAAGTCCTGCACCGCGAGTACGGCACCCGGCCGCGCGTCTATTACAAGAACCTCGATCGCTACTTCAAGGCGTTCGCCGGCGGCAGCGTCGCGGGCGAGGCCGGCGGCATCAGCGAATGCGTCGAAGGCGCACAGGTCGTGTTGAAGCACGACGGGAGGCAGGTCGCGTCGATGCGCAGCGACCCCTACGGGGACTTCAAGTTCCAGGGGCTGGAGGAGGGCAGCGGTGCGTACCGCATCGAGATCGCCGCCGAGCGCTATGCGGTCAAGGCGGTCGACTTCGATCTGAAGGGCGGCACTTACCTCGGAACGATTTTCCTCGACTCCCGGCCCTAAGCGGGTTTGGGCCGCAGGTCGCGCACGCGCACCGCCTTGCCCTGCGAGCGCGGGATGTCGCCCGGCTGTTTCATCACGACCTCGGTGGTGACCCCGATCATGGACTTGATGTGGCGCCGCAGCTGCTCGGCGACGACGGCATGGGCGGCCGCGGTGGTGGAAAGCGCCTGCACGATCTCCACTTCGACCGTGAGGTGATCCATCGGACCCCTGCGTTCCACGACCAGCTGGTAGTACGGGGCGACATCGGGGAAACCCACCAGCACCGCCTCCACCTGGGACGGATAAACGTTGACGCCGCGAATGATGAGCATGTCGTCGTTGCGCCCGGTGATGCGCCGGATGCGCAGATGCGTTCGGCCGCAGCCGCAACGATCGCGGCTCGTTCGGGTAATGTCGCGTGTGCGATAGCGCAGCATCGGCAGCGCTTCCTTCGTAAGGGTGGTGATGACGAGTTCTCCGGACTCGCCCTCGGGCAGCTGCTTCCCCGTTTCCGGGTCGATGACCTCGAAGAGGAAGTGGTCCTCCCAGCCGTGCAGGCCGTCGCGAACCTCGATACATTCCGCCGCCACGCCCGGTCCCAGGATCTCCGACAGACCGTAGATATCGACTGCCTTGATCCCCAGGCGCGCATCGAGCTCCGTCCTCATCGCCTCGCTCCAGGGTTCGGCGCCGAAGATGCCGATTTTCAGATTCGACTTGCGCAGATCGATGCCCTGTTTCTCGGCCACTTCGGCGATCGAGAGGGCGTACGACGGGGTCGCGCACAGCACGCGCGCGCCGAAATCCTGTATCAACACGATCTGCCGCTCGGTGTTGCCGCCGGACATGGGAACGACCGTCGCTCCAAGGCGCTCGGCGCCGTAGTGCGCCCCGAGTCCACCGGTAAACAGGCCATAGCCGTAGGCGTTATGGATCACGTCGCCCGGGCGCGCGCCGGCGCACGCCATGGTTCGCGCCATCAGGTCGGCCCAGGTCGCGATGTCCTTCACGCTGTAGCCGACCACGGTCGGCTTTCCGGTCGTGCCCGAGGAGGCGTGCAGGCGTACCACCTCCTCCCGGGGACACGCGAACATGCCGAACGGATAGTGGTCGCGCAGATCGCTTTTCATGGTGAAAGGCAAGGCGGCGAGGTCGTCGAGGCTGCGGATGTCCGCGGGTTTGATGCCATGGGACTTGAGGCGCTTGCGATGCAGCGGCACGTTGTCATAGGCGTTTTTCACCGTTTGCCTGAGCCGCCGCAGCTGCAGCGCGCGCAGCTTCTCGCGCGGCAGGGTCTCGGACGCGGTGTCGAAACGGTAGCGCGGGCCGGATGATTTTCTCGCCAGCTTTCCCATGATGTCTCCCTATTTTCGCCCCCGCACCGGGACGTGCGGCAGCGCAAATCCCTGGTTATGCGACGCCCGCGTGACCAGAACCAGCTTGAAGTACCAGCCGCTGGCGAGCGCCGCGAGACCGGCAAGCGGCGCCGCGATGGCGGCGAAATCCCCGAAGGCGGCGCCTGCGAGGAGCAGCGCGAGCGGCGCGAGCGCACCCGTCTGGTAGAGCTGCCTGCCCGCCGGGTCGAGCGCGGCCCGCGCCGGGGCGGCCAGATTGGCCTCCGCCCGCTTGCGGTAGATCGACCAGGCCAGGGCGCGCGCGATCACGGCGAGCGCAAGGCTTGCGGCGGCGAGCGCCGGAACGCCGGCGCCGGCCAGCGCGGCAAACAGCAAATACAGGCCCGCGCCCTCGGCGATCGCGGTCCAGAACACGAGCCAGGTGACGGTCGGCTCGCGCCAGGCGGGAATGCCCTTCGAGGCACGCAGGATGCGGCCCTGGCAGTAGACGAATCCCAGCGCGATCGCGGCGGTGAGGGCGGCGATCCGGGCCGAGGAAAACCACACCGCGGCGAGCCCCGAGGCGAACAGCAGCACGGCGACGAAAGACTCGCGCGTCATCCACGAGGTGAAGGGATTGAAGAAGACGTGCAGCGCGCGCAGCCTGCGGCCGATCTCCATCCATACGCAGGTGAGCCCCGCGGCGACCAGCGCGAGGCCGAGGAGCAGCGCCACTTGCGCGAGGCGCGGTGTGAGCGGAACGAAGGCGGCAAACAGGAGGAAGCCGCCGCCCGTGCCGCCCAGGATGAAATTGAGCGCGGCGCGCGCGTCCCAGTGCAGCTGGATCCAGGGTTTCGGACCGTAGCTCACTTTTCCTCGCCGTCCTTCCTGGTGCCCTCTTTTACCGCCTTGTCCCACAGGTAGTAGAAACCCGGGTCGGTGCCCAGCTCCTCGTGCATGCGGAAATGCTCGTTCTCCTCCAGCAGCTTCGAGACGTTGCTTTCCGGGTCCTCCTTGTCGCCGAAGTGCAGCGCGCTCGCGATGCAGCTGTTGACGCAGGCCGGCGTCGCATCCGGGTCGACGCCGGGCTTGAGGCCCTTCGCGAGGCCGGCATCGACGCGGTCGCTGCAGAAGGTGCACTTGGTGGCGACGCCGAGCCGGCCGGGATCGAACGTCGCGGCTTCGTTCTCCATCGGCCGCGTGCCGTAGGCGAAGCTCGCCGTGTCGGTCTTGTAGCGCGCCTGGTACGGGCAGGCCACCGCGCAGTAGCCGCAGCCGATGCACAGGTCGTAGTCGATGGTGACGATGCCGTCGGCGCGCTTTCGCGTCGCCGTCGATGGGCACACGTGCATGCACGGCGGATCGGCGCAGTGCATGCAGCCCACGGGAACGAACACGCGCTTCACCGCGGGGTATTCGCCGACTTCCATGTCGAGCACGCGGCGCCACTGCACTTCGGGCGGCGTCGCGTTGGTGTGCTTGCACGCCGCCGTGCACGTCTGGCAGCCGACGCAGCGGCGCAGGTCGGCGATCATGACCCAGCGCGTCATCGTAAAACCACCCAACGGGTCATCGTGAAATCCTCCAGCGGGTCATGATTTCCTCACGCTGACTCTCACTA
>JBATEB010000302.1:0-5474 GCA_049663805.1 Burkholderiales bacterium
TCGCGGTCAACTTCGCGACCGGCTTTTCCACGCTCAATACGAGCACCACCCGGATGCTCACCGGCATGGGAACGCGGTTCAACGCGACTCCGGCTCATGCACGGCCCACCCTGGGCGCGCCTATTCCCGCCGGAAACCGGGACCTGGACCCGTCGACGATCGCCCCGGTCACGATCGCGAGCGCGCTGCACGTGGGCCTGCTCGATCAGGCTTTGCACGCGCTGTGGCGCGGCGGCTACTTCGACGCCACGCTCGCCGGCGGTGCGCTGAACGGGCTGGTTCCCGCCGGAGCGACGCTCGGGCTGGCCACCACGCTGCCCCCGGCGGCGACCCTGCGGGACGACGGCCGGATCGAGATCGCTCTGGGTGCGGTGAATTTGCACGTGGAGTATCCCGCGCTGCTCGGGGTTCCGGTCGACGCCAGCCTGGGCGGACGGGTCTCGTGCGCCATCCGCCTGAGCGCGGAAAAGCTCGTGCTGGAAAACTGCACCGTGGACGAGCTGCACCTGTCCACCGGACGCATCGTGCCCGACCCGCAGACCCGGGCCGACCTCGAGCAGCTCCTGGGAGACGTCCTGAATCGCGTCCTCTCCACCGTGGGGAACGACGCCTTGCCCGCGCTGCCGCTGCCGGCGTTCCGTCTCCCTGCGTCGGTCGCCGCCTTTGGCTTGCCGGCGGGCGCCGATCTCGGTCTGGTGAATCCTACCTTGGCCGCCTCGGGACCCCATATGATCGCGCGGGGACAGTTCGGCATTCGCTGAAGCGGAACAAAACGGCGGGAAGAGGACTGCCCTGTGAGGACCTCCGCCTACGCCGCCTTCGGCACCGGCGGCAGCCCGGCGAGCGCTTCGGCGAGCGCGCGCTCGTCGTAATCCCGGTCCTCCAGCTTCCCGGCGAAGTAGTCCGTGTAGGCCTGCATGTCGAAGTGGCCGTGCCCGGAGAGATTGAAAAGAATGGTGCGGCCGCGGCCTTCGCTGCGGCATTTCAGCGCCTCGTCGATTGCGCAGCGTATGGCGTGGCTCGACTCGGGCGCCGGAACGATCCCTTCGGTGCGCGCGAACTGCACCGCCGCCTCGAAACATTTCGTCTGGTGGTAGGCGACGGCCTCGATCAATCCCAGCTCCTTCAAGTGCGAAACCAGCGGCGACATGCCGTGGTAGCGCAAGCCGCCGGCGTGGAAACCCGGCGGCGTGAAGGTCGAGCCGAGCGTGTACATCTTGACGAGCGGCGTGAGGTGGGCGGTGTCGCCGAAATCGAAGGCGTATCTTCCGCGCGTGAGCGAGGGGCAGGCCGCCGGTTCCACCGCGATCACGCGGCGCTTCCTGCCGCCGCGCAGCTGCGCGCCGAGGAAGGGGAAGGCGAGCCCGGCGAAGTTGGAGCCGCCGCCGGCGCAGGCGATGACGATGTCCGGGTCGTCACCCGCCATCTCCATCTGCGCCATCGCCTCGATGCCGATCACCGTCTGGTGCATGAGCACGTGGTTGAGCACCGAACCCAGCGAATACTTGGTGTCGTCGTTGGTCGCCGCGACTTCGACCGCCTCCGATATCGCGATGCCGAGGCTCCCCGGATGCTTCGGGTCCCTCGCGAGGATCGC
This sequence comes from Burkholderiales bacterium, assembly GCA_049663805.1. Classification (GTDB taxonomy): domain Bacteria; phylum Pseudomonadota; class Gammaproteobacteria; order Burkholderiales; family SG8-39; genus VBDM01. The sequence goes on from JBATEB010000302.1 coordinate 1,598, forward strand.
GCGCCCGGACTGCGTTTCGGCCGAGGGCGAGGCGACGCATTTCGCGCCGTAGGTCTCCATCAGCGCGCGCCGGTAGGGCTTCTGGTCGTAGGACACCCGCACCATGAACACCTTGATGGCTATGCCGAAGAGGGCCCCGGCGAAGGCGAGCGACGAGCCCCACTGGCCGGCGCCGGTCTCGGTCGCGATCTTCTTCACGCCCGCCTGCGCGTTGTAGAACGCCTGCGGCACGGCGGTATTGGGCTTGTGGCTGCCCGAGGGCGAGACGCCCTCGTACTTGTAGTAGATCTTCGCCGGGGTCTGCAGCAGCTTTTCCAGACGCCGCGCGCGATAGAGCGGCGCCGGACGCCACTGCCGGTACACCTCGCGCACGGGCTCGGGAATGTCGATTTCCCGCTCGCTGCTCACCTCCTGCATGATGAGCGCCATCGGAAAGAGCGGAGCGAGGTCATCCGGCCCGATCGGCTGCAGCGTCCCGGGATGCAGCACCGGCGGCGGCGGCGAGGGCAGGTCCGCGACGATGTTGTACCAGCGCTTCGGGATGCGGGTTTCGTCGAGGACGTACTTCACCGTGTCGGTCATGGCAGCCTCCCGTTACTTGATTTTGCGACCCATGCCTGCGCGGGACTCTCGAGGATTGTCCTTGAAAGAATCCCGCGCGGCGCTCAGATCATCCCCATGCCCTTCAGCACCGAGAGCATCACCGCCGCCGCGACTACCGAGCCGATCTGGCCGCCGGTGTTGGCGCCCACGGCGTGCATGAGCAGGTGGTTCTTCTTGTTGTATTTCATCCCCTGGACCTGCACCACGCGCGCCGCCATCGGGTAGGCGGAGATGCCCGCCGCGCCGATCAGCGGGTTGACCTTGCCCCCGGAGAGCTTGCACACCAGCTTGCCGAAGAGCACGCCGGCCACCGTGTCGAGGCTGATGGCAACGAAGCCCATGGCGAAGATGGCGAGCGTCTGCGGCTTGAGGAAGGCGTGTCCCTCCATGGTGCCGCCGATGGCAAGCCCGAGGAACAGGGTCACCACGTTGGCGATCTCGTTCTCCGAGGCCTTGGTCAGGCGCGCCACCACGCCGCTTTCGCGCATGAAATTGCCGAGCATGATGGTGCCGAGCAGCGGCAGGCCCTTGGGCGCGATCAGGCCGCCGACCAGCGTGACCACGATGGGGAAGAGGATTTTCGTCCGGCGCGAGACGCTCTTCTTCACCGTCTCCATCCGGATCACGCGCTCCTTTTCCGTGGTCAGCGCCCGCATGATCGGCGGCATGATGATGGGCACCAGCGCCATGTACGAGTAGGCGGCGACCGAGATCGGCGCGAGCAGCTGCGGCGCGTACTGCGAGGCGACGTAGATCGCCGTCGGGCCGTCGCAGGCGCCGATCACCGCGATCGCCACCGCTTCCAGCTCGGGGAAGCCGAGCGCCAGCGCGAGCAGCAGCGTGACGAAGATGCCGACCTGGCCGGCCGCGCCGAACAGGAGGATCTTCGGGTTCTCCAGGAGCGGCCCGAAATCGGTCATCGCGCCGATGCCGACGAAGATCAGCAGCGGAAAGACTTCGTTCGCGATTCCCATTTCGTAGAAGACCTTGAGCAGGCCGCCCTTGTCCATCAGCTCGCTCAAGGGGATGTTGACCAGCACGCAGCCGAACCCGATCGGAACCAGGAGCAGCGGCTCGACCCCCTTCTTCACGCCGAGATACAGGAGCGTCCCCCCGATCACCAGCATGATCGCGTTGGGCGCCCCGCCGGTGAACAGGGAGCTGACGCCGAGGGACAGTCCGGAGAGGCCGGCGAGGATGGCGTCGAGCACGAGGCTTCTCCCGGCCTAGGGTTTCTTTTCGGCGTCCGCGTCTTCCGCGGCGAGCGGGTAGATGCGCTTCAGCAGGCCGACCAGCAGGCTGAGGATCCACAGCGTCAGGAAGGTCCCCGACACCCCGACGATCATCATGGTGAAGCCGAAGGTCCACTTGTCCATGTTTCTTCAGACCTTCCCCAGGCCGGGTCCGTGTCGGGCGATCTCGATGCGGACTCTAATTGAAACCCTGGATGCCGGTCTGGGCGCGTCCGAGGATCAGCGCGTGGATGTCGTGCGTGCCCTCGTAGGTGTTCACCACCTCCAGGTTGACCATGTGGCGGATGACGCCGAACTCGTCGGAAATCCCGTTTGCGCCGAGCATGTCGCGCGCCATGCGCGCGATGTCGAGCGCCTTGCCGCAGGAGTTGCGCTTCATGATCGAGATGACTTCGACCGCGGCGCTGCCCTCGTCCTTCATGCGCCCCAGGCGCAGGCAGCCCTGCAGGCCGAGGGCGATTTCGGTCTGCATGTCGGCGAGCTTCTTCTGCACCAGCTGGTTCGCCGCGAGCGGCCGGCCGAACTGCTTGCGGTCGATCACGTACTGGCGCGCGGTATGCCAGCAGGATTCCGCCGCGCCGAGCGCGCCCCAGGCGATGCCGTAGCGCGCCGAGTTGAGGCAGGTGAAGGGGCCCTTCAGCCCGCCCGGATCGGGAAGCGCGTTTTCCTCCGGGCAGAAAACCTCGTCCATCACGACTTCGCCGGTGATCGAGGCGCGCAGTCCCACCTTGCCGTGAATCACCGGAGCGGACAGCCCCTGCATGCCTTTCTCCAGCAGGAAGCCGCGGATCGGACCGACGTTGCCGCGAGCGTCCAGCTCCTTCGCCCACACCAGGAACACGTCGGCGATCGGCGAGTTGGTGATCCACATCTTGCTGCCCGAGAGGCGGTATCCGCCCGCGACTTTTTTCGCGCGCGCGGACATCGATCCGGGGTCGGAGCCGTAGTTCGGCTCGGTCAGCCCGAAGCAGCCGATCCACTCCCCCCTGGCGAGCCGGGGCAGGAATTTCTGCTGCTGGGCCTCGGTGCCGAATTCCAGGATCGGCACCATGACCAGCGACGATTGCACGCTCATCATCGAGCGATAGCCCGAATCGACGCGCTCGACCTCGCGCGCGATCAGGCCGTAGCTGACGTAGTTCAGCCCGGCGCCGCCGAATTCGACCGGTATCGTCGCGCCGAGGAGCCCGAGCTCGCCCATCTCGCGAAAGATCGCCGGATCGGTTATCTCCTTGCGGAAGGCTTCGAGGACGCGCGGCTGGAGCTTCGCCTGGCAATAGGCGTTGGCGGCGTCGCGCACCATGCGCTCGTCCTCCGTCAACTGCCGGTCGAGCAGCAGCGGGTCCTGCCAGGCAAACTCGGCCTTCATCGGCTTGGTCTCGAGCGGAGCGTTCACGTATCGGTCTCCAGATCCGGCATTCAGTTTTCGTCGGTGAGCAATGATACCCCGAGCCGGGCGCGGCGCCTGAGCCATGGGCTGGCGCGGTAGCGCGGATCGCCGTAGAACGAATGCAGACCCTCGAGGATCGCGAGCACCCGGGGTGCGCCGATCACGTCGCCCCAGGCAAGCGGTCCCCGCGGGTAGCCCAGGCCGAGGGTCACCGCGGCGTCGATGTCCTCGGGCTGCGCGATGCGCTGCTGCGCGATGTCGCAGGCGATGTTGACGATCTGGGCGATGACGCGCTGGGCGACGAATCCGGGCGAATCGCGGATCACCGTGACCGGCACGCCGTCGCTCGCGAGCAGGCCGTGGGCCGCGGCGCGCATCGCCGCGGTGGTCACCGGGGTGGTCATGAGCGTCCGGCGCTTTTCCACCGGGAGCAGGCAGTCCACCGCGAGCGTGCGCGCGGGGTCGAGCTCCTCGTCGATCGCCGCCGTGGTCGCGTCCTCGCCGAGCGGCGCAACCAGGCACAGCGACTGCGCCGCCGGCCGCGCTCCGCGGTCGATGTGCGCGCCGAGCCCTCGCAACAGCAGGGTGAGTTCCGCGCCCAGTCCCGCCCGGCTCACCCAGACGCTCGCCG
>JBATEB010000303.1:0-6109 GCA_049663805.1 Burkholderiales bacterium
GCTGCCGAGGCCCACACCGGCGATCGCACGGTAGCGACTCTCCACGCCTGGGTCGACCCGGATCCGCTCGAAATGCCCTTTCGCCTCGAGCGCGTTTCCGCCTGCGAGCAGCAACTCGGCGAGGTACAGGCGGGCGTAGCGGCTGCGCCCCTCCCTGCCGGTCTTGAGGAGCTTGCCGAAGTAGTCCAGCTCGGCCGTCGTTGCGGTGCGCGTGAGCGCCTCGTGAAGATCGGCGTTGCGCAGGTAGACGATGCCGAGAACGAGATGTGCCTGCGCCCGGCGGCCGGCGTCGAGGCGGGCAAGACCCTGTTCGAGCAGGCGCGCCGCCTGGTCGTAGCGGTGCATCTCGTAGAGCTTCGTCGCCGCGTCCACCGGATCGTCGGCGCCGTACGCCCGGCCGCTCACGACGAGCCCCGGTGCGAACGACACGACGATGCAGCACGCGGACGCAAGAATGAGCGACGGGCAGCGGCAGGGTGCGCGGGGCGTCACGTCCTCAGTCCCTCAGCTTCGCGACGTAGATTTGATCCCACTGGTCCACTTGGGCGCGAAACGCGATCAGCCCGCCGTTCGAGCAGGCGATGTCGTGATTCATCTTGGTCCCGGTGCGCAACAGCGCGGTCTTGCGGCTGTCGATGTCGGCGATGTAGATCGGGTTGTACGCCTGTCGTTCGTCGCGCACGTAGGCGATGCGGCGGCTATCCGGCATCCACGCCGGGCCACGCTCGATATCCGGCACCACGTCGGTGGCCACCACCCGTGCCGCCAGCCCCGGACCCTCGCTTGGGTCCGATCCGTCCGCGGCAACAACCGCGATCGCCCAGGTCTTGGGATCGCCACCCGCGTTGTAATTGGTGTAGAAAGCGAGATGCTTGCCGTCCGGCGACCACACCGGTCGCAGATCGTCGTAACGCCAGGTGCTGAGGGGCTTCGGCGGCACCGGCGGCGTACGGCCCGGCTCGAACACATAAACGTCGTGGTTCTCGCTCGTGCCCCGGATCACCGCAAGGCGCTTGCCGTCCGGAGACCACTGCGGGTAGAGATAGGGTTGCTCGTCCCGGGTGAGCCGAGCCGTTGTTTTCGCGGTGAGGTCGAGCAGATATACGTCGCCCTTCCCGGTTCGTCCGGAGACGAACGCGATCCGGTTGTCCGCCGGGGACCAGTGCCCGTGTCCGTCCTTTTCCTTGTCGTCCGTAATGCGGACGATGCGGCCGTCGGACTCGCGCAGATACAAATCATAGTTGCCTTCGCCACCGTTGCTCATGAAAACCAGCCGTTTGCCGTCGGCAGACCAGCTGATGCCGGAGTTGTAGCTCGTCGGCTCCACCACCCCGGGGAAAAAGAACCGGCTTTGTCCTGTCTTGCCCGAAGACTGGTGGTGAATTGTCTGGACGATTTCGCCGTCGATGCGCGCGATCACGACCTCTTTGTCGTCGCCGCGCGAGCGCTCGAATGCGACCAGATCGCCGGCGGGCGACCATACCGGATTCGAGTCGTTGCGCCCGCGGGCGACGGGAACGAGGGGCCGCAGGAACTCCGGCTCGATCCCTGCCGGCCCGTCTGCGACCGCAGCCACGGGTTCTTCCACAGCTGCCCGCAACGCGACTTCCGGCAACGCGATCGCGACGAGCAAGGCCATCATGGGGCGCCGCAGGCGCATCACGTGGGGGTCAAAATCGCCGGCGCGATCACGGTTCCTGGATCTGCTCGCGATACCGACGTGCCGCATCCCGGGCCTGCACGAAGGTCGGATTGCCCTCGAGCCTTTTCGGGAAGAAGTCGAAATACTCGCGCCATGCCTGGCTCGCGCTGTTCATGACCGCCGGCTGCCTGGTGATCAGATACAGCTTGTGGTACGAGAGCGCGGTGTAGTAATAGGTGTCGTGCACCGCTTCGTCGTATTCCGCCCTCGGGAAGAAACGCGTGTTCTGCTTGGCGGTCTGCAGCGCCTTGATCGCGTTGGCGAAGTGCCTGGACGCCGCGTCGCGATCGCTGTTCACCAGGCGGTTGCCCTTCTCGGTATAGGCATGGCCCAGGTTGGTAAAAGTGACCGCGAACTGCTTGTAAATGAGCTGCTGGTTCTCGGGGACAGCGAGTACCGATTCGAACTCGGAAATCGCGCGGTCATAATCCTCCTTGTCGTCGAGATAGATTCCGCCCAGGCGCCGGTGCGCCTCGGCGTAGTCGGGATGGTCGCGACCCGTGGCGGCATAGGCCTGGATGGCGCCCTCGATGTCGCCTTTCTGGCGCGCGCGTGCGCCGATCTTGAGGAGATCCTTTTGCAGCACGATACGCCGCTCGCCGGTGCGGTCCTCCTCCCGCCTGGTGAACTCCATGACTTCGAAAAAGTCGCGGTAGTCCTCGCCGTAGGTCAGGCGCACGCTGTGGAATCCGAGCGTGACGGGTTTGCCGCCGTCGAGCGGTGTTTTTCCGACCTGCTCGTCGTCGATGTAGACAGTTGCATGGGACGGCTCGGAGTCGACCTTGAACAGGGCGCTATTGACCCCGAGTACGAACTCGCGCGCCTCGCCGCTGGTATCGACGCTGATCTTGTCGCTGAACTGCTGGTACCCGTGGCGATACAGCATGAGCGCATAGCTGCGGCCGAGCCGCAGCGGGATTTCCGCCTGACCGTCGGCTCCGGTCGCGCCCTTCCACTCCCCGTTCAGGTAGACGTTGGTCCCCACGAGCGGGCGGGCATCCGCGCCCGCGCCGCCTTTCGCGGTAAGCAGGAAGTACGTGCGCCGATCCCCCTGCTCTCCCTCGCGACCCGAGCGTCTCACGACGCGATCGCCGATCTGCACCTTCTCGCCTTGCTTGAGCGCGGCGACTTCGGCGAGCGCGCCGCTCTCGTCGATGCGCTTGACCTCGATCAGCCCGGTCTCACGGTAACCCGCCACTTTTCCGCCTTGACCGAACTTGGGCGTTGTCAGGGTGAACTCGGTGCCGCGGCCGATGCGCCAGTTCTTGCCGATGTTGATGCGGTAGCGATCGTCCTGGGTGCCGATTACCGTGCCTTCGAAGGGAAAGCGCTCGATTACGTTGTTCACGATGTCGCGGACCGCGCTGTCGATTCCGCGGGTGCTGCGGGTTCGCGCGATCTCCGAATGAATGATCTTGCCGCTGACGGTGTGGAATTTGACCTCGGCGAGGTACCCGTCATCGTCCTTGGCGATGCTTCCGAGCACGATCATGTCCACGGTCCCGCGCAGCGGCGTGTCCTGCCAGCCCTTGGCCAGGACACGGTCGATACCGAGCCTGGGCTGATTGACCTCAGCCCGCAGCGTCGCCCCCGGTACTTCGCGGAAGCCGGGAAACTTGAACAGCTGAGCCGCCAGGGCCCGCTCGGTTTGGGCCGCCGCCTCCTTGAGGTCCACGCCCGGCGTGTTGCCGACGACGCGGTAGATTCCGATGCGAATCGGCTTGGGGGTCGTCGGGTAGAAGTAGTGCTGGAGGTTGACTTGACCTTCAAGCGGGGCGGTGGTCTTCCAGGCCGGGGGGATATAGCCGGGCGCCGAAAGCGCGATCACGGCTTTCCTGCCGGGTGCGCCGCGGTAAGTGTACGTAAAGCCGCCCTGCGCGTCGGTCTTGCCCAGGATCCTGCCGTCTATGCTCACGCTCAGTCCCGCGACCCCGCTCGAGCGACCGTACTCGTCGGTAAGCGCCTTGATCGCCACCACCGCCTGGCGGTTGAGAGCCACTTCGATTACCTGGCCCGGCTCGAACCGGCGCACGGCACGGTAGGGCCCGTAGCCGGGCTTCGCGACTTTGAGCTCGTCTCCCTTCTCCGACTGTCGCCGATAAAGGTAGAGCAATTCGCCCTTGGCATCGGTGACGCCTGCCTCTTTCCCGCCGACCGTCACCGTGGCCTCGGGCAGCGGCGCACCTCTCTCGCTCACGCGCAGCGTCACGTAACGCATCGCCTTGAGATCGGCCTCGAGCCGGTACGTTTCGATCCGATCCCCCTTGGGCAGCTTCACCAGGAAGCTCGTCTTCCAAGGATCGATCCGGTAGCCGGGCGCCTCCTTGCTTACCGTCACCTCGACCTCGCTGCCGGGCTTCCTGCGCAACGAGTGCACGAGCATGCCTTGGGCGTCGGTGACCCCAAGCTCTTCGAGATCTGCGACGACCTTGGCCTGCGTCACCGGCTGGCCGTCGATGCGCGCCCTGACCTCGATGTCCAGGCGCTGGCCGCAAGCGCCCAGCAGGACGGCGGTCAGAAGGATGAAACGCGGATGAGTTATGACCATGGCGATTTCCTCGGTTATGACGTTGGACCCTGGAGGAGCGTCGGGTGCGTCCGCTCACATCGCGGGCGGCTGGATATTGACTTCGCCGGGATTGACGATCTTGTCTTCGTCGGTCTCCGAGCCCTTGATCGAATTCCGCCTGGCCTCCTGGATCTTCGGCAGCTTGAACTGGACTTTCTTGCTGAAGAATGTCCCGATCTCGATGGTGGCGGTCTGGGTTTCATAGCCGATGCGGCTCGCTTCCACCTTGTAGACGCCTGGCGTGACGCTGCCTTTGGGCGACTCGAATCCCCCTTTCTCGTCCACGACCGCGGAGCTCGAGGCCTTCTCGACCGCGGCCGTCGTGTTGATCATGTTGACGACCGCCCCTCTCGGGCTCTCACCGGTGATCGGCTGTCGACGGTCGTCGACGAGCTGTACCGTGCCGTGAATCGTGGCGGCGCAGCCGGACACTACCAACAGTAGCGGGGCGATCAAGACAAGCAGCGCTCTTGCGGTCATCGTCTTTCTCCAGTCAGTGGCGAGCGAGCGTGCCGGACACGCCGCCCGGACCAGGCGTTTTGCGGGGTTCGGCCTGGAGTGTCGGTTGGGCTGAAGCGCCCCCGAGACCGGTCGACGGACGGTCGGTGCTCTCGAGGCGGCGCTGGCTTTGATTTCAAGATTCGAATCCGGGTTAGGCACAAGCCGCAGAAATCGGGACAGTTGCGACATCACCCGGTTTGCCGATGCCAACCCGGCGCTGCCGCTTTCCTGCTGACGGTCCCAGGGCATACCGGTCCGCGGCATGCCCTTTCGGCGGCGCGAATGTCGATAGAACATTCGCGACAACCCACCTAACCCGTGGTCTGACGCTCGGCGGCGCGGACGCCCCGTAAGGACATCCGCAAAATCTCCCCCCCTCGCCCAGCCGAGCTACAGGCGCGTGTGGGACGGCAATTATACCCGGGCATTCATGAAAGTCCATGCGCCAGGGAGCCGTTCGTGACGGATTACGCGAAGGGGCGCGAGCCCGGCTGCGGCCCGGACCCGAGCTTCCGGCAGTGCCGGCCCACCGCACGAGGCGCGGCACCTCGACGTCATCGCGCCGGTCGTGCTCGGCCTCATCCTTGGCGGGACGCTCGAGCGGCAGTACCGCACGGCCCTGATACCGAGCTAGCGAGCGAGTGAATCCATCGGATCTTCGTCTCCAAAAGCAAAAAGCCCAGACCGGGGTCTGGGCTTTTCACGTTGTGGGAGTCTGGCACTGACCTACTTTCGCGCGGTATACCTCGCACTATCATCGGCGCTGCCCCGTTTCACGGTCCTGTTCGGGATGGGAAGGCGTGGTTCCAGGGCGCTGTGTGTACCAGACATAGCTTGTCGCCGGAACGCGTGCTGGCGTTCAGGCCAATTCGAAAGAAGCGGGTTGGGATTGCCAAGCATGGACCTTGTGCGCATGCCCAAGGTTATAGGATCAAGCCGCACGGGCAATTAGTACCGGTTAGCTGAAAGGATTACTCCTCTTGCACATCCGGCCTATCAACGTGGTGGTCTTCCACGACCCTTCAGGGAGGTTAACCCTCCGGGACGTCTCATCTTGAGGCGAGTTTCCCGCTTAGATGCTTTCAGCGGTTATCTCTTCCGAACATAGCTACCCGGCGATGCCACTGGCGTGACAACCGGTACACCAGAGGTTCGTCCACTCCGGTCCTCTCGTACTAGGAGCAGCCCCCCTCAAACGTCCAACGCCCACGGCAGATAGGGACCAAACTGTCTCACGACGTTTTAAACCCAGCTCACGTACCACTTTAAATGGCGAACAGCCATACCCTTGGGACCGGCTACAGCCCCAGGATGTGATGAGCCGACATCGAGGTGCC
>JBATEB010000304.1:0-2516 GCA_049663805.1 Burkholderiales bacterium
AAGGGTTCCCGGACTTCGGTTCATTCCGGGATCATATTCTCAAGGAGCATTCCAACAAACTCTTCGGCGTCGACAAGCCGCTGGCGGCCTCGTCGCCGGCGAGCATCACCGCGGCCGAAGCGAACGCCGATCCGACCCGGCTCGTCACGCTCGCCCGGGGGCTGCGAGCGCGGGTAATCAGCGCGGCGGCGAACCTCGGCGCAAACATCGACATGATGGCGTTCTGGCCCGACGACCATAATCCGACGCATATCATCGCCTGCAACGAGCAGGGCGCGGCGCAGCCGGGCGTGCAGCGCATCCGCCTTTCGGACGGATTCGTAGAGACGATCCTGACCGGGACGATCTCCTGCGATCCGACCCACCGTACGCCCTGGGGAACGATCGTCGTGGGCGAGGAAACCACCGACGGCAATCTGATCGAGCTCATCAACCCGCTGCAAACCACCGGGGTGCTCTTCAACCGCGCCGCGGGTACATTCTCAGGGGGAGTCGGGGCCGCGAACCTGACGACCCGGCCGGCGGTCGGCAAACTCGCGTTCGAGGGTGTCGCCGTCTATCCGAGCGGCGTGACGTACTACGGCGACGAGAACCGCCCCTCGCAGGGCACCCCGGGCGGTGCCTACTTCAAGTTCATCCCGACGGTAGCCTTCCTCGGCGGCGCGCCGGTCACCAACCTCGCCCAGTCGCCGCTCGCCTCCGGCAGGGTGTTCGGGCTGCGCCTGGGCAAGCGTTCGGGCAACACCGACTACGGTCAGGGCACCAACACCGGCCTGGGGACGTGGATCGAGGTCAACGCCGCCAACCTGCTGCGGAACGAGGCGGCGGCGAACAAGCTCACCGGCTACTACCGCCCCGAAGACATCGCCATCGATCAAATGGCGCTCGCCGACGGTGATGTGCGCTTCTGCGGCAACAACACCGGCAACGAGGGCGATGACCGCAACTGGGGAGAGACCCTCTGCGTTACGGACGGCACGCTCGACCAGGCGCTCGCCAATACCGCGATTCCCGAGGTGCAGTACCTGGTCGTCGGCTTTCACGAGCTCGCGATGATGGACAACATCGCCTACCAGCCGAAGACCGGAAACTGGATCCTCATGGAGGACGGAGACGGCGTGGACGTGGGGAGAAACAACGACATCTGGGCCTGCCTGGAGGACGGCGAGGACGACGACGAGCTCTCCGACGGCTGCGTGCGCGTCCTGACGCTCAACGACCTGAACGCGGAAACGACGGGCGGCTTCTTCGATCCCAGCGGCCGCAAGTTCATCGTCAGCATCCAGCATAACGTCACCGGCCACGGCGTGATCCTCGCGATCAGCGGCTGGGACGTCAAGGATCGCGACGACGATCACAAGCATAGGCACTGATAATCCGTTCGATCCCACTGAAAGGCACGGAGCCAGGCTCCGTGCTTTTTTTTTCCACCGCGGGACATTCGATTCGGGTCGCGCAGCCGAATCGGGCGTAACTTCGCTAGACTGTAGGCATGAAGCGCACCGGCGCAGCGTGGACAAAAACGTGGTCAGCCTGCGTTGTCGGGGCTGTCTTGATTTCAGCGGTACACGCTTCGGCCCAAGTCGTTTCCGAACGCGACGGCATCCCCGGCACCGAGGTCCACCGCATCGACGAGCCGGTGTTCGGGGGCAAGGTCGCTGTACACGAAGCCGGTCGCGGCAACGCCCGCTCGATTCTCCTGGTTCACGGCATCGGCGCGGGCGGCGCGCGCGACTATCGCGAGCAGATCGAATGGCTCAAGAAGTCTTTTCATGTCGTCGCTCCGGATCTCCCCGGATTCGGCGCGTCGGACAAGGGGAATCTGCTTTATTCGCCGAGCAACTACGCCGCTGTCCTCAAGCGCGTCGCCGACCGCTTTCTCGAGCGTCCCTTCATCCTGGTGGGGCATTCGATGGGCGCGGTGGTGTCGCTTCGCTACGCGGCAACCTATCCCGGGGACGTGGATCGTCTGGTCGTGATCGACGCGCCGGGCATCCTGCATCGAGTCTCGAGCGCCAGCCAGTTTCTCGCCTACCTGGGCGTGGAGTTCGTGCCGCCGGCGGTCGAGCCGATGGAGGAGATTGCGAACCTCGCGCGCCGGTTCCTCGCGCCGCTCGCCCGCCTGCGCCTGGACCCTCAAATCATTCTTGCGAGCGCGCAGCTGCGCGAGACGCTGCTCGGGGGCGACCCGGCGAGGATCGCCGGGCTCGCCGTGGTGAGCGAAGACCTGCGCACCGCGCTGCCCAGAGTGCGCGCCCCCACCCTCCTCGTGTGGGGCGGGAAGGACGCGCTCGCGCCGCCACGAAACGGCAGGGTGCTCGCCCTGAAGCTTCCGCACGCCCAGCTGCAGGTGATCGGGGGCGCCGCGCACACGCCCATGATCGAGGCGCCCGAGCGCCTGCGGGCGGTGCTGGAGCCGTTCCTCGAGCTCGGCCTGCCGCCTCCGCAAGCGAAGAGTCGCTCCCTGGGGAAACACGGCGAAGGCCGCTGCCTCAGGGAGCGCAACCGGGTCTTCG